>NZ_MYFM01000002.1:0-425292 GCF_002179915.1 Companilactobacillus bobalius | reverse complement strand
ATATTAAAAGTTTGTGACTCATAAATAAAAATACTAGCGAATTGACTTCGTTGTAAATCCAACAAATAAATGTTGGCCTACACAATTTTAGTGTTAAAACTTTGTTCAGTTTTCAAAGGTCTACCAGCTGATTAAGCGCTTACGCTCATCAGCGACTTAATTATTTTATCAAGGAGACAATAGCTTGTCAAGAACTTTTTAAAATAATTTTTCTAACTAATTATCAACGAATTGATAACCAGTTAGGAGTCATCCAACAGACAACTTAATTATCATATCGAAGTAACAAGAACATGTCAAGCACTTCTTTAAAATAATTTGGAATCAACGGAGAAGCAATAAAGCTTCAAAGCGTTGATGCCATTGCTCTGTCGCAACAACAAGATATATATTACCAATCGAATAAGAGAGTTGCAACCCTTTTTTACAAAAAAGTTGATTTTTTTCGCTTTTTTTCTGAAATTAGCGCCATTGCGCTGTTTACCCAGTCGTTTTTCTCCTTAGCAATGGTCTTATAACCGATTTTATCACGGTAATCTGTCCAGAAATGTTTATGTAAAATGGGACGTCCTACCTTTTCAGGATTCAAAGCTCTTGTAGATAAACTGATCTTTTGATTATATTCGTCAATACCCATTACTACTACCTGAACTTCATCACCTACTTTGTATCTTTCTTCTATATTAGAAACAAATCCATGTTTTAACTCCGAAATATGAATTAATCCTTGATGAGTGCTATCTAGTTTAACGAATACACCATAAGATTGAATTCCCGAAATGGTTCCGGTAAGTTTATCTCCTATTCTCATTATTTTTCCACCTTTTTAGATTCTAAATATGTAACAATGTATCTATAGATTATATAACAGAAAATGGTGACTAAGATTATGAATGATAAAATTTATGACATTTCAATCATAGGTGGTGGCCCCGCAGGTATGTTTGCTGCCTACTTTGCACGATTACGCAGTTTGAATGTAGCTCTAATTGAAAGCTTACCTAAACTAGGTGGTCAACCTGAAACATTGTATGCACAAAAACATATTTACGATATAGCAGCTTTACCTAAGATATCAGGCACTGAACTCAGTAAGCAATTAACTACTCAATTAAATACTCTAGACTGTGATAAGTATCTAAGTACTTCTGTTTCTTCTATAGATAGAAACGAGGATGATACTTGGACCATTAAAACTACTAATGGTGAAATTACTTCAAAAGCAATTATCATTGCTATCGGTAATGGTGCCTTCGAACCACGCAAACTAACATTTGAATACGACCAATCACTTGAGGATAACAATTTAAGTTACTTTGTTAATGACATTGAGGACTATATAGGAAAAGATGTTTTAGTAGCTGGTGGTGGTGACTCTGCTGTTGATTGGGCTATTGATCTCAGTAAAATTGCAAAGCATACATCCCTTATACATAGAAGAAACAAGTATCGTGCTATGGAATCAAGTGTTGAAAAGTTAAATGCTTCTTCTGTTGAACAGCTTAATCCTTTTATTATTAAAGATGTTAACTACAATTCTGATGACCAAAAGAAAATCGATGTGACTCTTAAAATGGTTAAATCAGATGAGATTAAAACTGTTACTGCCGATAAACTTCTTGTTAACTATGGCTTCGTCTCTGATTCACGAGTACTACGCAGTTGGAATATCGACTTACAAGGACCCTTTATCAAGGTCTCACAAGAAATGGAAACTAATCTACCTAATGTCTTTGCAATTGGTGATATTGTGACTTATCCTGGTAAATTACAATTAATTACAACGGCCTTTGCCGAAGGCCCTATTGCAGTGACTAAGGCTCTACGTAATCTCTATCCTGACAAGAACTACTTCGAGCACAGTACTTCTATTTTCGAAAAATAACTTTAAATTTAGAAAATATTAAAGCTAATTTTAAGTTATGCTAGTATAATGTAAACTAATTTGAATTCTGGAGTTGATTGATTGAGTTACGTAATGAGTCTGGTCGATTTCATTTTGCATATTGATAGTCATATGGTCAATATTGTAAATAATTTCGGTCTTTGGACATATTTAATCATGTTCCTTATCATTTTCATCGAAACCGGTGTGGTTATTTTACCTTTCCTTCCTGGTGATTCCTTGATTTTCGCAGCAATGGCTTTAGCAGCTAATCCAAAATACGGATTATCAACTTGGCTGTTATTCATCATTTTCTTAGCTGCCGCGGTCTTAGGAGATTCGATGAATTATGAAATCGGGGAACATTTTGGACAGTTTGCAACGGAAAATAAATACCTCAGTAAGCTGATCAATAAAGAGCATCTACATGATGCACATATTTTCTTCCAAAAGCATGGTGGTAAAACTATTGCTATCGGAAGATTTATTCCACTGATTAGAACTTTCGTTCCATTCGTGGCTGGTAGTGGAACCATGCACTATCGAACTTTCCTGAAGTTTAATTTCATTGGTGCCTTCTTGTGGGTCTTAATTTGTTCTATTGCCGGACACTTATTCGGTAACATCCCCGCAGTTCAAGAACACTTCTCAATGATTATCCTTGGCATCATCTTGGTATCACTGATTCCTGTTTTGATTACCGCACTTAAAAATCGCAACAAAAAAAGAGCTTAAGACATTTGTCTTAGGCTCTTTTTCTTGCTTCCCAAAAATTAAGTCCTTCAAAAAGGATAAAGAATAGTACAAAACATTGCGTAAAGAATTCTTCCGGTAGGATATTGATGACAGGATCACGTCCCGAATCAAATAACCAGTCACTATTACGAAACAAGACTTCATGAAAAATCACAAAGAATCCATCAAAATCAATCAACATTAATAAGGCTAGTACGATTCCTAGAATACCAATCCAGAGAAAAACCTTATTAAAATGAGCTCGCACTTTACCAAACTTAGCCACCAGTAATCCTGAAACAATCCAGACACCAAAGTTCAGCAGAAAGAGTTTCTTACAATCTTCAAAATGCAATCTACCCGCTGGTGAAGAAATAAAATTGCTCAAATGAAAATGCCAATTAAATGGATTAATCAAATAATCCATCATCTGAGCATAATTTTTATAAACTGTCCCATAGTCCAGGTTCACCAAAGAATCCAGATTGTAGAATCTAATATTGATAGCAAACAAAAAATAGCTAGCAAAAATGGTTACCGTAATTGCCGTTGTCAAAATGAATAATGCTAAAACGGCTGTGTAAAAGCCATCCTTTTGTGTATTAGACATCCCACTTGTCCAAACTTTCTACTTCATGAGTAGGTTTGATCTCCTGTTTAGCAATATCTTCATGTGTACTTACACCTGTGTAGACTAACAATGTATCAACATTGGCGTTGATTCCACATTTGATATCAGTATTATAGTTGTCTCCCACCATTAAAGCCGTCTTAGGATCAAAATTCTTAGCCTTAGCAGCAAAGTCCATAATGTCTCGTTCTGGCTTACCAATATACTTAGCCTTTTGTTGAGTAGACGTTTCGACTAATGAAATTACCGAACCAGCACCAGGAACTAATCCACGTTCATTGGGTAAATTAGTATCCGCATTGGTACCAATAAAGAATGCCCCACGTTTGATAGCTAAGGTAGCTAATTCGAATTTATGATATGTAACATCATAATCTAATCCCACAATAACTACATCTGGATTAGTTTCGTTCAATTTAATACCAGTACCAAAAACAGCACTCTTTAAACCATATTCTCCAACAACATAAGCTGAATGGTTCTCTACATCATCATCAAACATATTCTTAACATAAGCTGCCGTAGCAAGCGATGGTGTTACCACTTGATCTGCTTTTGCAGAAATTTGATGGTTATTAGTTAAATTATCTGCCACTTGTTGTGGTGTCTTAGTTGTATTATTCGTTAGAAAATAATAATCAATTCCTTTGGCATTCAAATTATCGATAAATACCTTTGCTTCAGGAATCTTATCTTTTCCACGGTACATTGTTCCATCTAAATCAATTAAATATGTTTGATACTTCATTTATTCGTTTCACCTATTTTTCTAATTTTAAAAGTCTTCTTAGCCGTAGTTTTCTTTACACGACGTTTAGCGACTTTATTCTTTTTCTTCTGACTATTAACTTTATTCTTCGTGTTATTATTCGTATTACTAGAATGTTTAGTTCTATTATTACGAGTATGAAATTTATGATTAGATTTATTATTACGACGTCCATTTTTCAATGGTGCCTTTTTGATCTTCTCTAAGACAAAATAAGCACAACCAAAATTACAGTATTCTATCAAGTAATCCTCCAAATAGGAGATTCTGGTATCTAGAGTACTTTCTTTTCTCTCATCTTCATAAAAACCCTTAAATCTTAATTGATCATAACCCCAGTCTCCGACAATATAATCGTATTTATCTAAAACATTATTATATCGTTCTTCAATACGTTCTTTACTAAATCCATCGTCGTGATTTTCAACGATTCTGTACTGGGTCTTATTAATCGTAATTAGGTTATCAGCCAGAACAATAACATCAGCTAATTTGGTTGTGGTATTATTCTCAACTTCCTGCAAACAATCACCTCAAATCGGATATTTCTTTCCTAAATATTCACCAAAAACATTTCTTAAGAACTTAGGATACATAATTTTGTTCTTACCCGCTATCTCTATAGAAGGAAAATACGGAACAAATAAGTAATGATCCAATAAAGCTAAAGTATACTCTTGATTTCTATTTAATTCTTGACCATTTATATATACATTACGTTTATCATCAACTGTAATTCCTCTATAAATGAGTTCGCCAAATATCTTACCACGAAATCCCATCCCTTTTTGTTGATGTGTTCGCAAATACAAACGGTTCTTTTCCATTTCCATAACTAAGCGCCAAACATTATCGCCCGTCATAGTTGTTTTCATTACATGGATTGCATGTGGCAAAATATCATGTAAGTTTTTCTCAGTAATTACGCCCTTAGGTAAATCCTTCAAAAATAGACCTGAACTTAATATGGCTACTTCCGTATCAGCATATTCTTGTACTGCCGTTAAAGCTTCTTGAATAATTGAATGATCTGCTTGGTAGTCACTGCTCAAAGTAACTGGCAAATTGGCAACTTGTCTTTGATTCAACAATTCCTCACCTTTATCATGTTGTGCTTCAATCCAGGCAGCATCAGTATCCAATACTTTCATAGATGAAGTTGGTGTGGTAAAGGCATTCTTCTTAATCACTTGCTTATCCTGATTCAACTCTAAATTAATAGTCCCTACATTTTGACCATATTTACCAGCCGCTGCCAGTAAAACTCCATTATCCATTTCCCCTTTAGGAAAGAGATGATGAGTATGTGATCCGATAATAACATCAATTTCTGGATGCTTACTGGCAATTAATCGATCCATGGAAACGCCCAAATGTGATAAGAGAACAATCACATCGCAGTCTTTCACATCTTGTAAAACTTTAGGCAACATATCCTGTATTAAACGAATGTCCCAGTTCAATAATGGATAAGTCAAAATAAATGGTGCCGTCAAACCAATCACACCAATTTTAGTCTGAGCTTTAGTAGTAAAAATCTTCGATTGCACAGCAAAATCGGCCAGTTTATTGTTCTTTTCTTCATATAAGTTACCCAGAATAACAGGAAAATTAGCATGATCGTACAAATGTTCCAATTCTTCATGACTGTTACCCAAACCCTCATTATTGCCAATTGTGGCGGCATCATAATGAAGTGGATTCATCCAAGCAATATTAGCTTGACCATTAGTTGCCTCGCTTAAAGGTTGAGCTCGATCCATTGCATCCCCGATATCGAATAAATAAAAATCATCAGCAGTACTATTTTGACGAGTCTGCTCAATAAAACGAGTTATCCGAGGAAAGTTTTCAAAATGAGAATGTAGATCGTTAGTATGAACTATTTGAATTTTTTCCATAGTAGCCTACTTTCTTTGCATCTTTGCTAACTCTTTTTTCTTCTTATCATACATTTCTAGGATCTCTTCCCCGCGTAATGGTGAGCCCCAAGGTAAATCCTCGGACAATAAATCACGTTCAGGAGCATCAACTCCAACATTGATATTTTCTGGAATTGGTACAGAATAATGATGAATGTGTCCATGTAAATTAATTATTTTATCAACTTTTCCCAATAACATTGGATAATGCGTACAATAAAATTGATGGTGATCAAACTTCAATAATGAGCCGACATCTTCAAACTCATATTTAGGCTTGCCATCGGCCATTGTCACATTATGTTTATCAATAAATTTGAAAAGTGCATGATAATCGTGGTTTCCTTTAATCAGAGTTATATGACCGTTCAATTGACGTAACATATCATAAGTCTCTTGATTGGTTGGATAATCCTGTGGACGCATGGAAATATCGCCCAGATGATAAACACGGTCGTTATCATCGACACGTGCATTCCAAGCATCAATCATTGCTTGATTCATCTCGTCAACATTACCGAAATGTCTTGGTGCAAAGTTATTTGGTTCTAATAATTGATAATGATAAAAGTGTGTATCTGCTATAAAGTAATTCATTATTCAGCGTTATCATCCTTTGAAATTATTTTATTTGCTTTAAGGATTTCATTGAAGGCATCTTGAATCTTGCCTTCTGGTTTCTTGTATTCAACCCATTCTGTCAAATCCATCGGTGGAACTGTATAATTTTCGTTAACATAGTCTTCATAGACTTGTACGGCTGATGAGTGTGGGATATTAAGTTTTAAGATTCTAACTTCTTTGATCATTCCTAATTCAGCGGCTTTTTCAGCACGACCATTCATGACGATATTAGCGAGCTCATAATACTTGGTCCCATCATTACGAGTTATTTGTTCAATAATATCGAGTGTTTGCTTTTCATTATCCATTTGTTACTACCTCACATTTCACTACTTATTTTAGTATATAATATCTAAAAAGTTAGGGAGTTAATTATGATTTCAAAAAGTCTCAATCTTTTCAAAATATCATTGGCACTACTGCTTTTCTTCTTTGCCAGTGGATTTACTGTTATCGGTCACCGTGGTGATCCAATCAACGCCCCCGAAGAAACTTTTGAAAGTTTTGATAAAGCTTTTGCGGAAGGCGCCGATTACGTTGAGTTAGACATTCATGTTTCTAAAGACAATGTCCTAGTCGTTTCGCATGATCGTGACCTAGAACGTGTTACTGGAACTTCTGCTATTGTATCGCAACACAATTTTTCAGATCTGGCTTCACTAAAACAAAAAAACGGCGAATCAATTCATAGTTTGAACCAAGTCTTCGAACACTACAAGAATAACCCTAAGGCCAAATTTCTGATTGAAACAAAAAAGACTAAAAAAGGTAATCCACAAAATATGGAAGCCTTGCTCAAACAGGTTATCGATCAATATGGTATGCAAAATCGCGTTATGTTCCATTCCTTCTCTACCAAGAGTTTGGAAAACGAAGCTCAATTAATGCCGAACATCCCTCGTATCTTTATTGCCGGAACAATCAAACGTGTCAACTTTGATATTTTACAGTATGTCACCGGTGTTAATCTATCTTCTACTATCGTTACACCTGAAATAATCAACACTATGCACTACATGGGCAAAAGTGTTTACGTTTGGGATGAAATGAACGAGAGTCCTAAAAAATGGAATACTCTGATCAATATGCCTATTGACGGTGTCGTTACTAATTATCCTGCTACTGGTAACGAATATCGGGAATTAAAAGATAAGTCTAAGAGTCAGGTTATCAATCAAAACGTTTACTACATGAGCTCCAAGGAAGAACCTGTTTACGAAAATCCTTATCGTTTGATCAAAACTAAGAAAGTGGTTGAGCCATTAGGTGGTTATCACATTACTAATATCATTAAGTCTAATGGTCAAAAATACGTCCAAATAGGTGAAAATGAATTTGCTAATGCCACTGGCTTTAACTCTGAATATGTTTTAAAAGATTTACGTCAATATTTCGGTGCCAAAGTCATTTATCGTCATCAACAACCCAATAACTTTCTTTACAGCGAACCAGACGATCAGAGTCCTGTTGCTAATCGTATCGAAGCCAACAAACCTGAAAAGATCATCACTATTCAACGTATTGGCTCACAAACTTGGTTAAAATTGAAAAATGGTTGGATTAATGCTAAAAATGTTTTAATTCAATTGAATCCTGACAATTACTTAGGTAACGATAGTGAACAAAGCTACTATGACTTACCTCAAGGACAAAGGTTGAAAAATATCGACTTGCTAGAAAATATTTCTCTGGTTAAACCATCAACCGATCAAACAGTTAAGAATGCTGATTTACTAACTGATTTCAATAATTTATTTATTGATTTCTCGTTAAATAATGACAACGATTCCATAAAGAAAATTTAGGTAAATTAGCCATTAATCCAAACCTTTGGTAAAATATATAAAACTTCATGTGGAGGTCAAAGATACATGTCTATAGATTGGGAAAAAGAAGTTTCACATCGTTCAGATGAATTAATCAACGATCTTTCTGAATTAGTAAGTATTGACAGTTCAAGAGATATCGAACATAAAACTAGTGATTTTCCATTAGGACCTGGACCAGCCAAAGCCCTTCAAACATTTTTACATTTTGCAGACCGTGATGGTTTCGAAACTAAAAACGTTGATAACTTAGCTGGAAGAATTGAATTTGGTGATGGTGAGGAAGCTATTGCTATTTTGGGACACGTCGACGTTGTTCCTGAGGGACCAGGTTGGAACACAGATCCATTTGATCCAGTTATTAAAGACGGAAACTTTTACGCTCGTGGTGCTAGTGACGATAAAGGACCTAGTTTGGCTTCCTACTATGCTATGAAGATCATTAAAGAATTGAAGCTACCAACTTCTAAGAAAGCTCAATTAATTTTAGGTACCGATGAAGAGAGTGAATGGGTTGGTATCAACCATTATATGGAAAAAGAAACTCTTCCTGAAACAGGCTTTTCTCCTGATGCTGAATTCCCAGCTATCAATGGTGAAAAAGGTATTGTCTCATTTAGAGTTAACTTCCCTACTCCAGAAATTGGTTTAGTTAAGAGCTTCAATGCTGGTATTAGACCTAATATGGTCCCACAAAATGCTGAAGCTGAATTAGATTTGAATTCTATCAAGGCTGAAGAGCTAAAAGATAGTTTAAATAATTTCTTAGCTGAAAATAGTGAAGTCAAAGGTAATACAACTACTGAAAACGATACTATCAAAGTACAAATTATCGGTAAGGGTGCACATGCCATGGAACCATTCAATGGTATTAATGCTGCCACTTACTTAGCTAAATTCTTAACTACTTTGAATTTAAATGATAGTGAAAAAGTATACTTCTCATTCATTGCTAATGATTTACATCTCGACTTTGCAGGCGAACATTTGGGAATTGCTAACAAAGATGACGTTATGGGTGAATTAACACTCTCACCTAACATCTATGAATACGATCAAGACCAAGCTAACATTTTATTGAACATTCGTTATCCAAAGGGTGACAACGGTGATACATTAACTGAAAAGATCAATCAACACTTACCAGAAAATGTTACAGCCGTAATTGAAGGACACAACCAATTGCCTCACTTTATTGACGCAGATGATCCTTTAGTTCAAGATTTAGTTGGTGCTTATCGTGATCATACTGATGACCAAACTGAACCATTCACTGTTGGTGGTGGTACTTATGGTCGAATTCTGAAACATGGAATTGCCTTTGGTGCAATGTTCCCTGGTGACGAAAACGTTATGCATCAACCTAATGAATATATTAATATTGATAAATTATTAAAGGCAACTGCAATCTATGCAGACGCTATCTACCGCTTGATTAAGTAACTTAATAAAAGTTCCGTAGAAATTCTTTTCTATGGAACTTTTTTTGTTTTTACACTTCTAAATCAATTTTATTATATAATTACGGTATGTAACTTTTTAAGGGAGCTTATTTAAAAGTGAAAAATTTATGGAATAGCATTGTCAATTGGTTCAAAAGTATTAAGAGCTGGTCCGATTTTGCTAACAAAGCTAATCTTACAATAGAGATCATTAGAAGAATTGTTCTCTACTCTATCGCTGGTCTATTTATTATTTTAAGTTTAGCTGTAGGTCTCGGAATGGGATATGTTTCAGCATTAACGAATCAAGTTAGTGTTCCTACCAAAACCGAGATGAGAACCGAACTTCAAGATGTAAACAATTCAGCCACTCTATACTTTGCCGATGGTCAAAAAATTGAGAGTCTTCAAAAGGACCTTGAGGGTACTAAGATTTCAATCAATGAAATGTCACCTTATTTGAAGAAAGCTATCGTCTCAACTGAAGATAGTGACTTCTATCGTCATAAGGGTGTCGTTCCTAAGTCTATCTTTAGAGCTATTATTTCTGATATTACTGGTATCGGTGCACAAACTGGTGGATCTACTTTGACCCAACAAACAGTTAAAATGCAAATGTTATCATCGGAAACAACTTGGAAGCGTAAAGCCGTTGAAATTTTCTTGGCCATGCGTGTCGACAAGTATTTCTCTAAGGATGAAATCCTAGCAGATTACTTAAACGCCGCTACTTTTGGTCGTAATAATAAGGGACAAAACATTCAAGGTGTGCAAGCTGCCGCTCAGGGTCTCTTTGGCAAGGATGCTAAAGATTTGAATCTAGCAGAATCAGCTTTCATCGCCGGATTGCCTCAAAGTCCTTCTATCTATACGCCATATGACGAGCGTGGAAGAATCAAAGATAATATAAGTCTTGGTTTAAAACGTAAAAACATCGTTTTATATCGTATGTATCGTGATAATCAAATTTCTGAATCTCAATACAATCAAGCTAAGAAATTTGATTTGAAGAATGATTTCCAAGAGCCAGAAAAAGCTGACAGTCAAAGTATCAAGTATGGTTACTTGTACAATACCCTAACTTCTCAAGCCAGAACGATTTTAATTAAACGTCTAGCCAAGAATGATGGTATTAAGTACAAAGACTTGATCAAAGACAAGAATCTTTATGAAAGATATTGGACTCAAGCAGATACAGAATTACATAACAAGAATTACAAGATTCACAGTACAATCAATAAGAGTTTATACGTTGCTTTAAACAAGCAAGCTCAAGAATATAAAGATAACTTGGGAACAACTCATACTGACAACGCAACTGATCCTAATACTGGTAAGAGTATTAAAGTTTCCGAACCAGTTCAAAATGGTTCCGTCTTATTAGATAACAAGACTGGTCAAGTTTTAGCCTTCGTTGGTGGTGTTAACTTCAAGAAATCACAAAATAACCATGCCTTCGATACTAAACGATCACCTGGTTCATCTATTAAACCGTTGATTACTTTTGCTCCAGCGATCGAAAATGGATTAATTGGTTCACAATCAATGTTGGCCGACTTCAAGACTAGCTTCAAGAAGTACTCACCAACTGATTACGGTGAAACAATTCAAAATCGTTTCATCTCTGCTCGTGAAACTTTGGAAGAATCATACAATATTCCTTCAGTTAACCTCTATAACTACATCAGACAACACGGCGTTGATTCTGAAAAGTATATGTCTAAGATGGGAATTCATCTTTCTGATAAAGAATATCAACAATTAGGTATTACCTTAGGTGGTACTGCATCTGGTGTGACTGTACTTCAACAAGCCAGTGCTTTCTCTACTTTTGCTAATAAGGGTGTCCACGTTGATCCTTATGTTGTCTCTGAAGTTACTGACCCATCTGGTACCGATATTTATAAACATAAAGATTCTCGTACTCGTGTCTTCAGTAAACAAACTTCATACATCATCAAGAACATGCTTCACGGTGTTGTAACTAAAGGTACTGCTTCTGCTCTTTCATATGAAGCTAACTTCAGTACCAAGAATCTCTTTGGTAAAACTGGTACATCAAATGACTATCGTGACAACTGGTTCATTGGTAGTACCGATGGTATGACTTTAGCTTCTTGGATTGGTTACGATAATTTCTACGGTAACAATTACAATCTATCAAGTAATTCGACTGACCTTAACCAAGAACTCTGGGCGAAGATGGCAAATGCCGTTTACAAACAGGATCAAAGTGTTCTTAACGTTCATACCGCCTTTACTAGACCAAGTGGTGTTCAATCTTACAAGGTCGACAAAGAAACAGGTACTAACGTTGGTACAATTGGTTACAATGGTGTCACTTCTAAGGTTGATCAACATACAACTACCTCGCTTTATTACAAAGGTAGTCCTCGTGATATGTCTTACAATAACTTTGCTATTGGTGGTAAGGCTAAGAATTACAAACTATTCTGGGATAACTACTTCGGACGTAGCAACAGTTACGGTACTGTAAAACGTCTTGGTGACGATAGTAAGTCTGCCAATGAATTAGCTCAAGAAAACGGAAGCGGTCGTACTTCTGGTTTCAGTAATAGTTCAAACAGTAGTGATTCATCACAAGTAATTACTAACAATAATTCTTCATCCAATTCAGCAACAACAGAATCAACCGCTAGATCAAACATATCTAACAGTAATTCCGACACTGGTACTGGCTCAGGAACAGGTTCAGGCTCTGGTTCTGGATCCGGCTCTGGTAGCTCAAGTGAAGAAAAAGAATCTTCAAATAGTACTAGTTCAAGTTCTAATGAACAATCAAGTACTGAAACTACTGGTAACTCTTCATCAGCCAGTACTGACACAGGTTCAACAACTCCACCAGCAGGTGAATAATTAAAAAGCAGACATCTTCGGATGCCTGCTTTTTTTATGCAATTGAAAAACTATGATAGAATAAGTTTCGTTACTTTAGATCTAAGGAGAATAGTATGTACTTTAGTCCTGAATTCTTGCAAAACACTTTATATATAGTTGCTGCCATTTTAATTTTGTTTATCCTAATCGTGATTGGTTACAAAATTAAACACAACATCAAAATATGGGATAAATCTTTTACTTTAGCATTGATCGTACTAGCTAACACCCTTTATTCCATCCTATCTGGATTCTTCGATATGCCTTACGAATTAAGTTCAATTATTACCGGTGGACTTTCATTAGTTGCTTTCGGATATATCGTTGTTATTATTTGGGAATTACATAAACAAAGAAAATCAATCAAGAGCAAGTAAAAAAGCCCTGAGAATGAAAATAACTTCACTCTCAAGGCTTTTTATTTATGATCTTACTATTTTGTTGAACCACGTTTTACAATGCTGTATGGTAATTTAACTGTGTTTTCATCAATTTGTTCTTGATTCATCATCTTAGTTAACAAACGCATAGCAACCGCACCAATATCATACAATGGTTCCTCGATAGAACTCATCTTTGGACGTGTTACTTCACAAAGCACCGTATCGTTACTTGTAACAAGTTCGAAGTCGTCTGGAACCTTAACGCCAGCCTTAACAGCTGAATTAAGAATACCAGCTGCCAACAAGTCATCTGTAACATAAGCAGCTGTAGCACCGCTACTGTGAATAGCATCCCAAATTGCTTCTCCAGCACGAACTGAATATTCAGCTTCAAATACTAAGTTAGATGAGAAGTTAAGATGTGCCTTTTTCAAAGCTTTTTTGTAACCATCTAATCTGTATTTTCCATCAATAGGATTTTCAAGGCTACCACCCACGAAGGCAACCTTCTTGTGACCATTTTGTGTTAATTGACTTACAACACTAGCAACAGCATCTGTAAAATCAATATTTACACTGGCACTTTCATTATTCTTATCAACTGAACCAGCCAAAACGATTGGTGTCTTTGAGTTTGCAAGAATACGCTTCAATTTCTTTGATAATTGCTTACCCATGTAAATAAGTCCATCAACTTGTTTAGAAAGCAAGTTATTCAAAATTTGTTCTTCATCACCAACAGATTCTTGTAAACTTGTCAAAATGATATTGTACTTGTACATTGAAGCAACATCATCAATACCTTTAGCCAATGAAGCAAAGTATAAATTAGTGATATCTGGTAAAATAACACCAATAGTTGTACTCTTCTTACTTGCCAAACCACGAGCAACCGCATTAGGACGATAGTTCAAACGATCGATTACTTCCAAAACACGTTTTCTTGTTTCTTCTTTTACATTAGCGTTCCCATTAACTACACGTGAAATTGTAGCCATTGAAACATTAGCAGCTTCAGCTACATCATAAATTGTTACTACTTTTTTGTCCATCAATATTCACTCTCTCAAACAATATTTTCATTAATTAACTTTAATTTATCAGAAATTTTCACTAATTGCAAGCGGTTTCTACATTATTGGCATATGTTTTCATATTTTTTCAAAAAGAAAATGATTTTCAGTGATATACTACTATTAAATCTGAACGTAAAGGAGTATTTTCATGAAGAAACAATTATTAGATCTACAAGAATATTTAGCACAAAACAACTTAGATATTGCTTATATCTCTAACCCTAGCGATATCAACTACTTCACTGGTTTCTACAGTGATCCTGTAGAAAGAATTCTCGCACTTTTAGTTTTCCCTGACAAGGACCCATTCCTATTTGCCCCTCAACTAGAAGTTGAAGCAGCTAAAGATGCTGGCTGGGATAAAGATGTCTTCGGTTACTTAGATCATGAGAAACCATTTGAATTAATGGCTGGTCATATCAAGGACGTGGCCGGAACTCCTGCTAAATGGGGTATTGAAAAAGATGACTTACCTGTTCAAAAACTAGAAGCCATTAAGAGTCAATTTCCTGATGCTCAATTCCCTACTAACCTTTCACGTTACATGGAAAATGCTAAATTAATCAAAACAGCCGCTGAGATCAATGAATTAAAAGCTGCTGGTGCTGAAGCTGACTATGCTTTTGAAGTTGGTTTCAATGCTATCAAAGAAGGTCGTACTGAACAAGAAGTTGTTGCTGAGATCGAATATGCAATGATGAGAAAAGGTGTCATGCATATGAGTTTTGACACTATCGTTCAAGCTGGTGCCAACGCTGCTAATCCACATGGTGGTCCTGAAAAGAATCCTATTGAAAAAGACGAACTAGTTCTCTTTGATTTAGGTACAGTTCACAACGGTTATATCAGTGATTCTTCACGTACTGTTGCCTTCGGTAAACCAGACGCTAAGTCACTTGATATCTATAAAGTTGACCTTGAAGCTCAATACGCTGCTATGGATGCTGCTAAACCTGGTATTACTGCTGCCGAACTTGATAAAGTTGCTCGTGATATCATCACTAAAGCCGGTTATGGTGAATACTTCATTCATCGTCTAGGACATGGTATGGGTACTTCAGAACATGAATTCCCATCAATCATGGAAGGCAATGACATGGTTCTAAAACCAGGCATGTGCTTCTCAATCGAACCCGGAATTTACATTCCAAATGTTGCCGGTGTTAGAATTGAAGACTGTGTTTATATTACTGAAGATGGTTGCGAACCATTCACACATACAAGTAAAGAATTGAAATATATCGACTAATATAAAGTAAAAAGGATTTGATAAAACCACTAATTGGTTTATCAAATCCTTTTTGTTTGCAATCGTTATAACGGATGTAAGGTTCAACTGTCTTTTAACATAAGTATTTTTAAATTATAATTATTTATACAAAATCATTTATAGGAGGACTTTATGAGCTTAGGTACTACCATTCATGAAAATAGAGAAAAACACCATTTGTCCCAAATTCAACTCACCAATCAACTTCACGTAAGTCGACAAGCAATTTCCAATTGGGAAACCGATCGATTCTTTCCATCCATGGACAATCTTCTTGAATTAAGTACCATATTTGATATTTCTATAGATGATTTACTAAAAGAAGACCCTACTTTAAAAAATGAGTTTGAAAAACAACAAGTGATTAAAGATGCTAACTTTTTTAAATCATTTAATAAAAAAGAAGAGATTTTGTTCTCCATAATTTTAATATTAATTGGTATTAAATTGGCCCCTCTAGGATTAGTTATCCCTATCATCCATTGGCTAGTTAGATTAAGAGCGATTAAGAGGGCAAAACAATATGAAAAAGAATAAAGATACCATATTTTATATTATTATCAGTTTAGTTCTATTAACACTCTACTATTTGATTAACAAAAACGGTCAAACTATTTATCTCTTGCTCTTCATTACCATTTGGTTAGGATTTACTATTTATGGTTTTTATATTATCATCAAAGCATTTTTGAAGAACAAATAACGATTCAAAAAGAGGACTCAAACCTAAATGGTCTGAATCCTCTTTTTTATGTTTAATTTAATTTTTAAAATATATATTAATCTTCGTCGTTAAGATCATCTTCATTAAAAACGATGTCTGATGTATCTTCATCATCTTTAATCTTATCAACAGTTGAAGCCATATGATCTTTTAAGGCATCTGTCTTATCATTGAAAGCATTAACTAAATCACTATTAGTATTTAGACCAACGCCACCGTTGTTAAAATCACCACGGATAGTTTTAATGTTTTCAATCAACTTTTGTCCTGATTCACTAGTTAAATACTTAGAAGCTAAATAGCCTGATGCGCAGCCTAAAACTAGGCCAACAATAAAATGATTATTTTTCATAACTAATTATTCTTCTTTCTTGGCCATACTTTGGTGGCTGTCTTAAGAACTGTAGCCACATTGCCTAATGTTAATAAGTTTTGAAGACTGAATCCTGAATTATGATGTTCTGAAGTTGCAGCAGCACTCTTCTTACCTAAGTTCTCCACTGTATCAAAAAGTGGATTTAACTTACTAGACTTACTGTTAACGTCATCCATCAAAGTATTTGTCTTATCGACAAGCTTTGTACTTTGATCCATGATTTCATCTGTATTCTTAGATAAAATCTCCACCATCTTAGTAGTTTCCTTCATTGTTTCTTGTAACTCTTGAAGCAATTTAGCAGTTTGTACTAGTGTTCTGGCTAAATATACAACCAACACTACAAATGCGACCGCAGCAATCAATCCTGCAATTTGTCCACCAGTCATAATATTACCCTCCTGTATTTTAATAGCACTTTCATACTAGCATTATAACAATTTTAGGGCAATTAATTACCAAATAATCCAATCTTGCCACTGTTTTTCTAACTTTTTAATAGCTTGTCCACGGTGACTGATTTGATTCTTTTCATCGACAGTAATTTGAGCCATTGTCTTACCTAATTCCGGTACATAGAACAGCGGATCATATCCAAAACCATCGTCACCTTCGGGAAAAGCTCCAATGATTCCATCGACTTTTCCTTCGACAACTAAATCTTTATCGTTCTTAGGATTAGCAAAAACTAGGGTTGAAACGAAATGAGCTGTACGTTTTTCTTTAGGGACTCCACCTAATTCACTCAACAATTTAGCATTATTAGCGGCATCATTGTGATCACCAGCATAACGAGCTGAATAGATGCCAGGACGACCATATAAAGCATCCACTTGTAAACCGGAGTCGTCAGCAATCGTAGGTAGATTGAAACGTTCCATGACGGCATGAGCTTTTAAAGTGGCATTCTCTTCAAAAGTTTTACCAGTTTCTCTAATTTCGGGAAAATCTGGAAAATCTAATAAAGTCTTGATTTCAAAATGTTCATCATCAAAAACACGTTTGAATTCACGTGCTTTACCAGGATTCTTAGTTGCTATTATTATTTCTTTCATCGTTTCCTCCGATATTTACTAAGCTGATTTCATCAATATCCGTCTTCAACCAACGTTTTGCCAATCTCGAGAATTCGTCAATATCGCTAGTTGCATGTAATTTCAATGTACGTTTCTTATCGTCAGCTAACAAATTATTTTCAGTTAGATATTTAGTTGCTACTTTAACAGTACTTACAGCTGGATCGACCAACTTAGTACCTGGCAAATAATCATTGATTTGTTTCTTTAACATTGGGAAATGAGTGCATCCCAAAATTAAAGTATCATAATCATTATCCTTAAAAGGTTTTAATGTTGTTTCAATATTATCCTTGGCCTCTTTGGTATCAGCCTGATCGTTTTCAACAAAAGAAACAAACTTTTGTGCTGCTACACCTAAAGAAGTAAGTTTAGGATCAATTTCTTGAATAGTTTTATTATAGCTCTTTGAATTAATGGTTGATTTAGTTCCAATAATTCCGATATGGTCAGTCTTAGTTACTTTAGAAGCTTCTTCAGAACCTGGCTTGATCACACCAATCATAGGAATGGTAAATTCTTGACGCAAAGTTTGCAATGCGTTGGCAGTTGCTGTGTTGCAACCGTAAATTATTAATTTTACATTTTGACTAATTAAATACTGTACCATTTCACGAGTATAGGATATGATTTGGTCATGTGTTTTTACTCCGTAAGGCATTCTGGCCTCATCGCCGATAAATACAACGTCTTCATTAGGCAATTGTCGGATGACTTCCTTCACTACTGTCAATCCACCTAATCCGGAATCTAACACTCCAATTGGTCTATTATCACTCATATGTTACCCCTGCCTTCATTTAAGCGAATTATTCGTATTTTATGAAAATAATTATGTGCTATCTTTTACATTGACTTAAAAAGCAATTATTCTAATGATATAATGAATTGTCTGAAAAAAGGAGTTAAAGCAATGGCCGCAAAATCAAATGATCTCAACAAACCAAAGTTAACAGATACCCAAGATGATAAAAGTGAAAATACGTTAACTGAAAATTACTTTGCAGTTTCGGTACTCCGTGATTTTATCCTTCCTGATCTACTCGATAAAGATACCGTCGAACTACTGTATTGGGCAGGTAAAAATCTTAGCCGTCAATTGATTCTTGACATGCAAAGCCTACCTGAACTATTTCAAAAAGCTGGCTTTGGTAAACTTGAAATTACCAAGCAAACTAAACATAGTTACATTTATACGTTAACCGGTCCCGAAGTTGTTCAACGTTTTGATACTAATAATGATGATCCAGAGTTTTCATTAGAGACTGGAATAATTGCTGAAACTGTCGAAAAAACTATTGCAGCATATTGCTTAGGCACATATACCGTCGACAGCAAAGCCAAAAGCGTTTCAATTAAAATACAAATTGATCGAAACTAAAGTATACACCAAAAACGCCCTAATTCGCAGATGAATTAGGGCATTTTTTATTTGCTATTTATTTTGGATTAATCAGAATAGCCATCAAGAATCTTAGCTAGTTGAGCCTTATTATGGAATCCAGTTATCTTATCAACTACTTCGCCATCTTTTTTGACAAGCAATGTAGGGATAGCCATAATTCCAAATGATTTAGGTGTATCTGGATTGGCATCTACATCCATCTTCAAAAACTTAACTGAATCATCTTCTTCAGACAATTGTTCGATAACTGGTGATTGCATACGACATGGACCACACCATGTTGCCCAAAAATCAACTAAGACAACGCCATCTTTTGTTTCTTCTTCAAAATCTTTGTCTGTTACTTCATCAACCATTATAATCACTCCTTAACTGGTTAAATATTATCATTAATAACCTGATTTTAAAAAACATTTTGCTTATATTACAAATCAACAATTGTTGCACCGGAACCACCAGAACTAGCTGGAGCATAGCCAAATGACTTAACTCGCGGATTGCGTTGCAAATAATTTGTAACACCTTTTCTGATAACACCAGTACCAAATCCATGCACGATTGTTACTTGATTATAACCAGCCAACAAAGCGGCATCAATATATTGATCTAGATCTGACATGGCTTCTTCATAACGTTCACCACGTAGATCTAACTTACTAGATAAGCCTGTACTTCTTGTCCTTCTGACCATAGTTGGTTTCTTCTCTGGTTCAGGTTCAGTTGATTGAACTTTTTCAAGATCTTCAGCACCAAACTTCATCTTCAAGATACCTAATTGAACTTCAAATTCGTTGTCATTATTCTTACGAACAATCGTTCCAATTTGATCATATGGCAAAGCCTTAACATCATCGCCGACCTTCAAAACTTGTTTACGTTTGTTACGACGCAATACTTTATTCTTCTTGATCGTCTCATCTTGATGCAAGTTCTTCAATCCAGTCTTAGCCGAAATAATCTGATCTTCTTTAACCATTGATCCTTTACGTTCCATTTCGTGAAGGTGATCAATAATCTTATCGGACTCTTTCTTAGCTTTAGCGACAATTTGATTAGCACGAACCTTGGCAGCTTGAATCTCAGAAGCCTTAGATTTATCTAAAGCGTCACTCTTTTGTTCATAATCCTTTTGAACATCTTTGTTCTTAGACAATTGAACTTGGAGTTGCGCATTCTTCTGTTCAAATTCTTTACGACGATTCTCCAGGTCAGCAATCATATTGTTCAAATCTTGGCTCTCACCACTCATTAGTGACTGACCACGATCAACAACACTACGATCCATACCTAGTCTAGCCGCAATGTTGAAAGCATTACTTGCTCCCGGAATACCAATTAATAACCTGTAAGTAGGTTTCAACGATTCATCGTCAAATTCCATACTGGCATTGATTGTTTCAGGAGTATTGTAAGCAAAGACTTTCAACTCTGGATAGTGAGTTGTTGCCATGATAAAGCAATGTGACTGGGCCAATTTTTCTAGGATAGCAATCGCAATCGCAGCTCCCTCTTGGGGATCAGTTCCGGCACCAAGTTCATCGATCAGAACTAAACTGTGTCCTGATACTTTATGGATGATATTAATAATATTATCCATATGAGATGAGAAAGTACTCAAATTCTGTTCAATTGATTGTTCATCACCAATATCAACAAAAACCTCATCGAAGACAGCAATTTCACTCTCTTCACGAGCTGGAATAAACAAACCGGCTTGAGCCATTAATTGAATCAGACCCAAAGTTTTCATAGTAATAGTTTTACCACCAGTATTAGGACCAGTGATAAGCATTGTTTTATATCCATCACCCATTTTAATATCATTAGCTACAACCTTATCAGGGTCGATTAGCGGGTGTTTTGCATTGTAAAGATCAACTACATGGTCTTTGGAAATTAAAGGTTCTGTCGCCTTGATTTCACGTGCATACTTAGCTTTGGCATTGATTAAATCAAATTGAGCTAGTACTTCGTTATTTTTGACAATTTCATCAATTTCCGGACGAACTAAATCTGACAAGTCATTTAAAATACGGACTTCTTCCATCTTTTCGGAAACTTGAGATTCATGTAATTGATTATTTAAACCAACAACAGCTTGAGGTTCAATATAAAGTGTTTGACCACTGGCACTTTGGTCATGGACCACTCCACCGAACTTAGCTTTATATTCCGTTTTAACTGGAATTACAAAACGATCATCACGTAATGTCACGATTGCTTCGGTTAAGTACTTAGTATTTTTACCACGAGTATATTGCTCCATTGATTGTCTGATTTGGTCATTCAAACGTGAAATACGTCCACGAATATACTTCAAATCATCAGAAGCTGTATCCAAAACTCGACCAGTATCATCTAATGAACGAGAAATTCTCTTTGTTAAACCAGGATTATCGATCAACTTATCATTCAATTCATACAATTGACGTAAATCAATTCTGTCATCCTTTAGACCTGCAAAGAACTCTTTTAATTCAGTTGTATTCTGAAGTACTTGTCCTATTTGAGCCAATTCAGTTCCATTTAAATTACCGTCTTTTTTCAAACGGTTGGCTTGATCATGCAGATCAGCCAATTTTCTAACAGGGATTTCCCCCTTAATACGAAGAATGTCAGCACCATCTTTAGTTTGATCGATCAATCTTTGAACAATTGATTCGACTGACATCGGCATTAACTTTTTTAAGAGAGTATTCCCACGCGTTGTGATTAGGTATTTGGCAATTTCAGCTTTGATTTTGTCAAATTCTAATACTTTCAAAGCCTTATTATTCATACTCTTCTCCTGTTATAAAATAAGACTGAAACAAAAGTCTCAGTCTTAAAGTTTTACATAGCTCCTATCCACAGATTACTTAGTGTTGCCGTTAATCCCGGCGTACTTTTAATCATTGTCGAAGCTACAAATGAATGTTGCAAAGCATGTTGAATTCCAGATACTGGAATCATTGCCAAGATTAGTAAGACCATGAAGATCGTTACATATGTGACAACAAAACCAATAATTCCACCACTTAATATATTGACGTCATTATACATTGGAAAATAAGTTAGACGTTTGAAGTAAAGTCCTGCAAAGCGAATAATTACCCAACCAATGAAACAAACAAATATAAAAGCAAAGGCACGGTAAAATGCATCATCTAATTTCATACCAACTTTTGTCGTGAAAAAGGCAAACTCACTGCCCAAACTAGCTGAAGGGTACGGTACGATCATTTCAAATTTAGGACCAAGGGCCTTATATGTCACCCATGCTAAACAAAAGAACAGTCCATATCCAACTGCATAAAATGCCTCCATGGCAAGACCACGGCGAGCACCAATATAAAAACCATAAATCAAAAGTAAAATAAGTAAAAGACTAAGCATTATTTCCCCTTACATCAATCATGCTAAAAAGCGAATTTGTGAATCATATTTTAAGATAAAAACATCAAACGATTGGCTCGCGCCAATCGTTATTTTTATCTTATTCTTCGTCACTTGTGAAGGTATTTAATACCTCTTGAACCATATCCCATTCTTCAGGATCTTCAATCGGATTTAACTCTCCTGCATCCACATCACCATTTTGATCTGGTGTGAAAGAGAAGGCTTGAATCTCAATTTCATCTGAATCTTCTGAAGCCTTAGGGTATAGAAAGACATATGATTTACCATAATCATCTGAATCAAAAGTAAAGAGAATCTTGTAAACTTCTTTATTACCCTGTTCATCACTTAAAATAACTTCATCTAAATCTTTTGGTGGTTGTTTTTCACTCATATTTATCACCTAATTCCGTGTTAGTTTACCTTTGGCATCAAGGTAATTTTGTAAAATCATTTCGGCAGCAATCTTATCAACTACCTTCTTACGTTTTCGACGTGAAACATTTGCTTCATCAATCAGCATTCTTTCAGCTTGCACAGTTGTCAAACGTTCATCAATAAAATCGATTGGTAAATTAAAACGTTCTTCAATCATCTTACCGTATTCACGAGATTTTTCCGCTCTGGGTCCTTCTGTATTATTCATATTCTTAGGCAAACCGAGAACAATCCCCGTAGCTTGCTTTTCTTTGATGATTTCGCCTAAACGATCTAAGCCAAAATCTTCTTTCTTTTCATTCATATGAATAGTTTCCACACCCTGTGCTGTCCAGCCTAATAAATCACTTGCCGAGACACCAACAGTTCTTGCACCAACGTCTAAACCTAATAATCGCATTTACTTACCTTGATTGAGATAACTCTTAACTAATTCTTCAATTATCTCGTCTCTTTCATGTTTCAAAATCAAATTACGGGCATCATTATGTCTTGGAATATATGCTGGATCACCAGAAAGAAGATATCCAACGATTTGATTAATTGGATTATATCCCTTTTCTTCTAGTGATTGATAAACACTTTCAAGTGTCTCTTTGACATCTTTGCCTTTGTTTTCATTAAAGTCAAAACTCATTGTTTTATCAAGTGAACTCATGGCAAACCTCCATATAACAAATATTTAAGTGACTAGAATGCTTAGTTCAATTATAGCCCACTTTAATAAGATTTAATAATATCTTTAGCTAATTGTAACGCATTTGTTAAACCAGCTGGATTTTTACCACCGGCTTGTGCCATATCTGGACGACCACCGCCGCCACCTTGAATCTCCTTAGAGATCTTCTTAATGATATCGCCAGCCTTAACGCCTTTAGCTTGAGAATCTTTATTTACGGCTACAACTAGACTAGCCTTATCGTCACCACTAGCACCTAAAACAAGGATGTCTGACTTTTCATCATTTTTCCATTTATCAGCTAGTTGTCTCAATGTAGCCATATCAGTTGGAATAATGTTAGAAATAACTTTATAACCGTTAATTTCTTCAACACTGTCAAAGACTTCAGCGGACTTTTGACTTGTTAATTGAGTCTTCAAGTTTTGATTGTCACGCTTTAACTCTTTGATTTCATCAACTAATTGACTAGCACGAGCTGGAACATCTTTTAATTGATTTACTTTCATATTCTTAGCTGTTTCTTGCAAAGCTTGCAATTGATCATTTAAGTATTCAAAAGCTTCTTCGCCAGTTACAGCTTCAATTCTTCTTGTACCTGAACCAATAGCTGATTCAGAAGTAATCTTGAAGAGACCTAGTTCTGAAGTATTACGGGCATGTGTACCACCACAGAATTCAGTTGAGTAGTCATCAATTTCAACAACACGCACAGTATCACCGTACTTTTCACTGAATAAAGCAATTGCGCCCTTCTTCTTCTTGGCTTCTTCAATAGGCAATACTTCTGTCTTAACAGGAATAGCTGCCCAGATCTTTTCGTTAACAATTTTTTCAAGTTGACTGATTTGTTCAGCTGTCAAAGCTGAGTTGCTATTGAAGTCAAAACGTAGATAATCAGGTTCAACTAAAGATCCAGCTTGGTGTGTTCTTGCACTAACAACATCACGTAAAGCTTGATCCAACAAATGAGTAGCAGTGTGATTGTGACGAACTTTTTCACGGAAGTCACCATCAATTTCCAATTTGTATTCTGTATCAGCATCAATTTCTGACATTACATTTACTAAATGAATATTTTGTCCATTTGGTGCATGTTGAACGTCAACAACTTCAGCAACTTGGTTACCCTTCAAGTCATAAATATTACCAACATCAGCAACTTGTCCACCCATTTCGGCATAGAAAGGAGTTGTGTCAAAGACCAATTGTGCTTGACCTTCTGTAACATTCTTAACTTCTTTATCATCAACAATAATGTTCTTCAAAGTACTTTGTGTTTCATTGTGATCATAACCAACGAATTCACTAGGTGTCTTGATTTCCATCAAAGTTTCATCTTGCATACCCATAGATTGTAAATTACCACGGGCATCACGGGCACGTTGTTTTTGTTCTTCCATGTTTTGCTTGAAACCATCTTCGTCAACAGTTAGTCCTTCATCACTAGCATATTCACGAGTCAATTCCATAGGAAAACCGTAAGTATCATAAAGTTTGAAAGCAGAAGCACCATCAATAACTGTTTGATTCTTCTTCTTCAAGTCAGCAATTTCACCATTCAATAGAGCTAGACCAGCATCCAAAGTTTCTGAGAAACGTTTCTCTTCTTGTTGGATAGTCTTAGCAATAAAGTCTTGTTGTTGGCTAACTTCTGGATAATAACTTTCCATGATCTTACCAACGATTGGAACCAATCTGTAAAGAAATGGTCCATTAACACCTAACTTCTTACCATTCAAAACAGCACGTCTGATAAGTCTTCTGATAACATAGCCACGACCTTCGTTTGAAGGAAGAGCACCATCACCAACAGCAAATGAAACAGTTCTAGCATGGTCAGCAATGATCTTGAATGAAATATCATCTTCATCATTTACGCCATACTTCTTGCCACTTAATTCACCAACATCTTCGATCAATGGCATGAACAAGTCTGTTTCAAAGTTAGTCTTTGTTCCTTGAATAATAGATACAAGACGTTCTAGTCCCATACCCGTATCAATATTTTTATGTGGTTGTTCTACATATTGACCATTTGGTAAATGATTCAATTCTGAGAAAACAATGTTCCATACTTCTAGGTAACGTTCGTTTTCGCCACCAGGATAGTTCTCAGGGTCATCTTCTGAAAGGTTATTGAACTCTTGACCACGGTCGTAGAAAATCTCTGAGTCAGGACCACAAGGACCTTCACCGATATCCCAGAAGTTATCTTCATTCTTAAGAATATGATCTTGAGCAACTCCTGCTTCAGCCCAAAGTTTTTGTGTTTCAGTATCCTTAGGATAAGTTGTGATATAAAGATTATCTTTATCCATACCGATCCAATCAGGACTTGTTAAAAATTCAAAGGCCCAAGGAATAACTTCTTTCTTGAAGTAATCACCAACTGAAAAGTTACCAAGCATTTCAAAGAAAGTTTGGTGACGAGCTGTACGTCCAACATTTTCAATATCATTAGTTCTGATACATTTTTGAGCATTAGTGATACGAGGATTTTGTGGGACAACAGTTCCATCAAAATACTTTTTCAAAGTAGCAACACCAGAGTTGATCCATAACAATGTTGGATCATCATGTGGAATCAATGATGCACTAGGTTCAATCATGTGACCTTTTGTTTGGAAAAAGTCTAAAAACATCTTTCTTATTTCAGCACTTGATAAGTTTTTCATTTTATCTCCCCAAAAAACGAAAAATCGTTGCAAGTCCAAGGACGCCCATGCGCGGTACCACCTTGTTTGCAACGATTTCGTTAGCCTCTCAATATTTTATATACAATTTAAATTGGCAGCATCTTTACATTGAATACTTAGGCTTTCGCACCAATCGGCCTTCTCTGAAAGTATTTAATACAAGATATATCCAAAGAAAATATTAACCACCAACTGAAAAATTGTCAATATTAAAACTAACTATTATTTTTACGTCTTACGTCTCTTTGCTTACGTCTTTCTTGTCTAATCTCAATTTTACGTTGTTGACGACGTTCATCTGAGATAGCTTGCTTGATCTTTTTCTTGTAACCTGGCTTCTTCTTAGTCTTTTGTTTCTTAACAAAACCGACTAACTTAGTATCAAGTTTTTCTTGAGTTGCTTTACGGCTTTGACGACGATCACGTTCTTTAACATCAACGATTTCGCCATTCTTAATGTCTTTAGGCTCAAATTTGATACCCATGTGCTCAATTTCATCAACTTTGTGATCTTCACCTGGTTCATACAAAGTGATAGCAGTACCAGACATTCCATTACGACCAGTTCTACCAACACGATGAATAAAGAAGTCTAGATCATCAGGAATTTCAGCATTGATAACATGAGATACACCACTAATATCAATACCACGTGCAGCCAAATCAGTAGCTACGACGAATTGATATTCCATGTTTTCAATCTGTTTCATCGTTCGCTTACGTTCTCTAGGTGTTAAACCACCATGAATACGAGCAGTCTTCAAGCCCTTATTACGTAAGTAATGATAAATTTCATCTACAGTCTTCTTAGTATTAGCGAATACCAAGACCATATACGGTTCACCGATTGTCATAAGTCGATAAATGATTTCTTTCTTATCACGACCATGAGTGAACATTAGCCAGTTATCAACGTTCTTAGGAATAATACTACTATTCTTAATTTCAACTCGCTTAGGACCATGCATGTATTTATCCAAGAATGGTTCCAATTTTTGTGGAATTGTAGCTGAGAAGACCATCATTTCACGATCTTCTGGCAATTTATTAGTAATTTGATCAACATCATTTAAGAAGCCCATATCCAAAGTCATATCGGCTTCATCGACAACGTATCTTTGAACGTTATCGACATGTAAATCGTTCTCACGAATTAAATCCCAAAGTCTTCCGGGAGTACCGATAGCAATTTGTGGTTGATGTGCTTCTAGTTTTCTCTTTTGACGATCACGGTCAGCTCCACCAACAAAGATGAAGGCATTATATTCTTCAGGATAATTCTTCAAAATATTTTGTGTATCTTCATAGATTTGATAAGCTAACTCTCTACTTGGAGTAGCAATCAACAATTGAACCTCTTGATCCTTTGTTAAAGCATTCATCGATGGCAACAAGAAAGCATGTGTTTTACCTGAACCTGTTTCAGATTGAACAATAATATCTTTTTTCTTATTGACCAATGAGATTACAGCCTCTTGAACCTTTGTTGGTTCATCGAAATGTATTTCTTTTAATGATTTATTGATAGCATCATTAAAGTTGTATTGTGAAAATTTAGTCATCTATTCACCCTTCTGATTAAAATCAGTCACTATTTTTATTAGTTCCTTAAACATTTGTTTAACTTCATCAAGATCCTTAGCTGTAGCACCACTAGCCAATGGATGTCCACCACCATCATGTCTCTTAGCTAATTTATTGATAACTGGTCCCTGAGAACGCAAATGTACTCTGAAAGTACCATCATCTTTTTGAACAGCTTCCATCCATGAACAAACTTCTTTAAGTCGACCTGGTGTAGAAACTACTGAATTAGCTTCCTCTTGATTAAGATTTAACTTCTTCATTAAATCATCATCAATAATAGCTAGAGCAGCTCCTGAATCATCAATCTGTAAGATATCATAAATGAATCCTTGCAACTTAGCCTGTTTCAAACTAACTTCATTCATCTTGTTGTTAATACCGGCAGTATCAACACCTAGTGCAATAAACTTACCAGCAACTTGCATTGTATGTTCAGTTGTTGATGGATAAAGGAATCTCCCTGTATCGCCAACGATACCAGCGTACAAATAATAAGCGACTTCCTCTGTCAATTGTAGTTCATCACTGCTATCAATCAAATCAGCTATGATTTCTGAACATGAACTAGCATCGGTATTGACGAATAATTGGTCACCATATGGTTCATCGTTGGGATGATGATCGATTTTTACTAAGAATGCTCCATCATTGTAACGTTGATCGTCAATACGAGGTTCGTTAGCAGTATCAACAGCAATTACTAAGGCACCTTGATAATCTTCATCGGATACTTCTTGAGCAGTTGATAACCACTTCAAACCTTCAGTATCATTTCCACCAATTAAAACTTTTTTGTCAGGATAAGCCTGACGAATGGCAGTTGCTAAGCCAGCTTGGGATCCCAATGCATCAGGATCTGGATTTTGATGACGTAGAATGATAATTCTATCATATTTTTTTATTGTTGCAATTATTTCAGCAAAGCTATTCATTATAATTGTCCTCCTTATAAGACAAATTCAAAGAAACTTCTTCATATGACAACGGATCTAAATTAGTGACCGTGATCCCTAATAGTCGAATCTTTTGGTCTGTTACCTTTAATTTATCATAAATATCCTTGGCAACACGATAAATTTCGGCTTTTGTTTGAACATAGTCTTGAAAACTCATCCGTTTAGTAATTGTTTCAAAGTCCGAATTACGTAATTTAAGAACGACAGTCTTACCATGTTGGCGTTGCTTTTTTAAATCCTTACTAACTAAATCAGCCACAAAATCTAATTCCTGAAGTATTTGTTCATCTGTAACTAAATTACGATTATAAGTTCTTTCACGACCAATTGATTTCCGAGTTCGATGTCCATTCACTAATGAGTCATCGATTCCGTGAACTCGTTTATATATGATATAACCCATTTTACCAAAATTCTTCAAGAAGATGTCTTGATCTAACTTTTGCAGATCTCCACCTGTATAAATATCCATCTCGTGCATCTTCTGTTGCATAGCTTTACCAATGCCGTTAAATTTTTCAATTGGAATTGGTCTCAGGAAATCTTGGGCGTATTTGCCAAGAATAATCGTTCTACCAAACGGTTTTCGATAATCTGATGCCATCTTAGCCAAAAACTTATTGTAAGAAATTCCTACTGAACAAGTCAGCCTAGTTTCTTTAACGATTCTTTGCTGAATATAATTAGCAATTTTTATTGTATTCGTCTCATGTAATTTATTATGTGTGACATCAAGATAGGCTTCATCCAAAGCTACTGTCTGATAATTATCAGTTACCTCATGAAAAATATCATGAATCTGATCTGAAACCTGACGATATAATTCAAAATGTGGTGGTGTGATAACTAACTTAGCTCGAGGAATCAAGTCAACTGCCTCTTGAGCCGGCATAGCTGAATGAGCCCCATATTTTCGGGCATTATAGTTTGCCGTAGTTACGACTCCATGATGGTTATGTTTTCGCGGATCTTGAGCCACAATCAGACATTTTTTCTTATATTCGGGATGTTCTCTTTCTTCCACAGAAGCGAAAAAAGCATCCATGTCGACATGGATGACTTTTCGATTTTCTTCAATTTTAATTGGTATTTTTAAAAAGATGGCTTAACACTCCTCTAGTCATCCCAAACCCATGAGTTGCCATTACGTTCCAATAATATTTCAGCTGCATCGGGACCCATTGAACCACTCAAGTAATTTGGAAAATCAGGTGTCTGTTCATCCCAACGATTTCTGATCGTATCAATGTACTTCCAAGTACTTCTCAATTCATCCCAAAGAGTGAAATGAACACGATTACCAGAAAGAATATCAATAATCAAACTCTCATAAGCCTCACGAGCTTTGTCGAATTCAGCTTCTTCTGGGAAGGAAATGAAGTCTTGACCTGACTCTTTATAATTAATTCCATTGATTAAAATACTATTACCATTAACTCTTTCAATCAATAAAGTAATGACAGTATTAGGTTTAATACCCACTTCATCAACTTTATCATTGAAAACAATATCGATTCTTGATGACTTTTCAGGCATACGCTTACCAGAACGAACATAGAATGGCACACCACTCCAACGTTCTGTATCGAATTGGATATTACCGGCAACAAAAGTTTCAATATTAGAATCCTCAGCTACGTTATCCTCTTGACGATAAGCCTTTTCCTCGCCTAATTGATCAGTATCATATTGGCCACGTACAAAGTCATCATCAACTCCTTCTGGAGTCAATTCTTTAAGACTGCTAAAGAGATCAGTCTTATTCTTGTGAATAATTTTAGCATCTGTAGCTTCAGGATCATCACTGGCAATAGCACCAATAATTTGCATAATATGGTTTTGCACCATATCACGTAGTACACCGGCTGTTTCGTAGTAACCACCACGATCTTCAACACCAAGGGATTCAGCAAGCGTGATTTGAATATTTGAAACATACTTATTATTCATTGCTGCTTCAAGCTTAGGGTTGTTAGCACGAATGTGAGGGATATCTTGAATCATTTCCTTACCTAAGTAATGATCGATACGATAAATATCATCTTCTGGAAAGGCTTTAGAAATATTACCATTTAATTCACAGGCAGAATCTAGATCACGACCAAATGGTTTCTCAATTACCAAACGGTTATAACCGTCCTCAGTCTTCAAGCCTTCTGAATTAATGTGTTCAGCAACTGTACCAAAGAATCTAGGAGCAATCGCCATGTAGTAAACACGATTATGACCAGCTTCAAATTGATCATCTAATTTAGCAGCCAAATTCTTCAAAGCAATATAATGCTCTGAATCATTAACATCATGTGATTGATAGAAGAAGTGTTTAGCAAACCCCTTCATGATATCCTCACTATCATCAAAGTAATCTTTCAAAGAGGTGATAACAGTTTCACGGAAATAATCATCACTCCATGGACGACGAGCAGTACCAATGACGGCAAAATGATCTTTTAAAATCCCCGATTTATAAAGACGGAACAAAGATGGATATAGTTTCCGATGTGCTAAATCACCAGAACCCCCAAAAATAATAAAAATTGCTGATTTTTCTGTAACCATTTTTAAACTCCTTTGAATGCATCATGTAGTTATATTTTACAACATGAATTATTAAACATCTTGATTTATGACTTATTATTTTTTAAATAATTTACTAGCTATGCCTTATCTAACAGCATTATTTATTTCACACTTTAAATAATAACCCCTAGAGTGTACTTTAACGCAAGCCATATGCTGTCCTATACGGAAAAATCCATTAATTCAAAATTAGAATTAATGGATTTCAACAATCTAACTATAGATTATGTTTTAAATCATTTAATAAATCAATATGTGTGGGACGCCAATCTAATTCTGATTGCGTCAATGTGCTTGAGGCAGGAATATCTAAACCAAACAAATTATTAACATCAAAGGCCTCTTCATTGGTTAAATTTGAAAAATTCAAAGCTGTCTTCGATTGCAATGGCAAATTCAACTTATCGGCAATTACTTCAGCAATCTTGATTGTTTTTATTTGTCCTTCCGCAACGGCATTGAAAACATGTAATGGATGATCATCTTTCAGCGTATAATCTAAAGCTTTAACAAACAGATTACTGGCATCTTCACGATGAATCGCATTCCAACGATTCTGACCATCACCAAAATAAGTCACTGATTCATTTTTTTGAGATTGCATAATCACTAACGAAATAATTCCATAACCACCATTACCGTGTACCGATGGGGCTAGTCGTACTACATTTGCATTGACACCCTCGTCTACTAATTGTCGTACTAGAAATTCAGAGCGACGAGGCATAACTTTTTCAACACCTTCAAAACCTTTATCATTTTCTGTCAAAATATGGTTAGGATCAAGTCCAGCAGTACCAGCAGTAACAATCAATGGTTTGTCAGTGCCTTTTAATACTTCTCCCATAGCCGTGATTGCTTCGGCGTCTATTCGACTGGCTTCATCAAAATGGGCAAAGTCATTAACGAATCCCAAATGCAAAATTGCATCAACTTTTTTAGCCATTTCTTTAAGAACTGATAAATTCTCCAAGGTACCCATAACTGGTATACCACCCATTTGTTTCAATTTGTCAGCACTACGTTGAGAACGAGTTAATCCCCAAACCTCAATCCCCTTAGTTACTAATTCCTGAATTACTAGTGAACCAATATTACCTGTTGCTCCTGTCATAAATACTTTCATTTATATGCTTCCTTTTAATTGTCTTTATTATTCTTGAGAACATGTTTATAATAACACCGTATAATAAATATATAATGTTCAATATATAGATATAGTCTTTATAATAGACAATGTAGAAAAATTGTCGAAAGGAGCGACATTTTGGCTAGTTTGCAGAATGAACGTACTAAAAAACTAATTTTTATGGGTTTTAAGGAATTGTTGAATAACAAGGCCTTTAGCAAAATTACTATTAATGAAATTGCCGAAGAAGCAATGATCCATCGTTCTACTTTTTATACTCATTTTGATGATAAATATGACTTATTGCGTCAATACTTAATCAGTCAACGAATCGATTCTAATTTTGATAATAATGAATTCTTCCGGCATCCGTTTACTACAATTGCCACCATCAACAAGCAAAATCTCTTACCAATTTTCAAATCTCAAAATAAAGATTCTGAATTTAGAACTGGTTTCTTCCAATTTGTCATGGACACAGTCATGTCAATCAATTCAGACAAAAGTGAACTAGATAAGTTCTTCTTTATCGGTCGAATCAAAGCCATCAATCTTTGGATTGACGAAACTCATCAACCATACAATCCATTTGAGGATTTTGAATACCTCGATAAGATATTCCAAACTGGCAAAGAATAGCAAAAAAAATAATCCACCGTTTAACGGTTTGGATTATTTTTTTAGTTAATTAAAGAATTATTTTGTTTCTTCTTTAGAATCAGCATCAGTATCAGCAGGTTTTGTATCTTCTACCTTTTCTGTTGCTTCTTTTGTTTCTGTTTCGACTGACTTAGTGTCATCTGAAACTTCTGCCTTAGTATCTTCTTTAGCAGCATCGTTCTTGTTTTCATTGTTGTCTTCTGCAGCCTTATCAGCAGCTGGCTTTGTAGCACCAGCAGCGACTGGAGTTGTACGACGAATGAAATTCAAATCAAATGTTAGATAAATTCCATCACAGTCAACAACGACTTCTTTGTTATCACGATCGATTGATGCAACAACACCCTTAATACCACCAAGTGTGACAACCTTGTCACCTTTTGACATTTCTTTAAGCATTTCTTGACGCTTTTGTTGTTGTTTCTTTTGTGGACGAATGGAGATAAAGTACATACCAACAAACATAATAACAACAAAGATCAAAAGACCCATTGAGCCACCAGCACCAGCGCCGGCACCTAACGTAAGCATATTCAAATTTTCCACCTCTTAATAATTTACATACTTATAGGTTACCAAAAATATAACCTTGTTTCCAGACTAGAAGACTTTTCTTATCAAAATCTTCTAAAATTTCTTAGCATCTTTTTTGTTAAAACCATATTCTTCAAAAACATGTTCTCTAAATTCAAGTAAATTATCATCCCTGATAGCTTGACGAACACCCTTCATCAAATTCAACAAGAAGTATAGATTATGGTAACTAGTCAAATGTGTACCGAATAATTCATTGGCATTGATCAAATGACGGATATAAGCACGTGTATAGTTACGACATACGTAACAATCACAGTTATCATCCAATGGTGTAAAGTCATGAGCATACTTAGAATTTTTAACAACTAAACGACCGTGACTAGTCATACATGTACCATTACGAGCAATTCTAGTTGGTAGAACACAGTCAAACATATCAATTCCACGGATAACACCGTCAATCAAGGAATCAGCTGTACCAACTCCCATTAGATATCTAGGTTTATTTTCAGGCAACATTGGTGTTGTAAAATCTAACACTCGATTCATTTCACCTTTTGATTCACCAACGGATAAACCACCAATTGAGTAACCTGGAAAATCCATGCTGACAAGATCACGAGCACTTTGTTTACGAAGATCTTCAAAGCCACCACCTTGAACAATCCCAAATAGAGCTTGCCAATCAGGATTACGGTGAGCTTGTAAACCACGTTCAGCCCAACGACTTGTTCTGGCAACTGACTTCTTAATATAATCGTAGCTTTCAAAGAATGGAGGACATTCATCCAAACTCATCATGATATCAGGACCTAAATAGTTCTCGATCTTGATAGCTTTTTCTGGTGAAAGGAATTCTTGACGTCCATTCAAATGATTTCTAAAGTGAACCCCTGCTTCAGTGATATCACGCATATTAGCTAGTGAGAAAACTTGGAAACCACCTGAATCAGTCAAAATACCCTTGTCCCAATTCATGAATTTGTGTAAGCCGCCAGCTTCTTGAACAATATCTTCTCCAGGACGTAACCATAAGTGATAAGTATTTGCCAAGATAATTGAAGCACCGATTTTTTCCAAATCCTCAGGTGCCATATTTTTAACAGAAGCTTCTGTTCCAACAGGCATAAACATTGGTGTTTCAAATGTTCCATGGGGTGTCTCTAACAATCCCAAACGAGCGCCAGTATGCTTTTCCTTCTTAATTAATGTGTACTTAATAGCCGATTCCATAACTTCCCTCTACTTAATGAACATTGCATCCCCAAAACTAAAGAAGCGATATTTCTCTTCTACAGCGTGTTGGTATGCGTTCAAAATATTTTCTCTTCCGGTAAATGCTGCAACTAACATAACTAAAGTTGATTTTGGCAAATGAAAGTTAGTGATAAATTCGTCAACAACTTTCCATTCGTAACCTGGTTTAATAAAAATATCAGTCCAGCCACTGTCAGCTTTGATTTCACCATTAAACTTAGTTCCAATTGTTTCCAAAGTTCTGATTGAAGTTGTTCCAGTTGCAACAATCTTGCCACCATTCTTCTTCACTTCATTCAATGTCTTAGCTGAATCTTCATCCAAACGATAGAACTCAGAATGCATTACATGCTTACTGATATCTGATTCAGTCACTGGTCTGAAAGTTCCTAAACCAACGTGCAAAGTGATATAAACCAGTTTAACACCTTTATCCTCAACCTTTTTCAACAAATCTTTTGTCCAGTGAAGTCCAGCTGTTGGAGCGGCAGCTGAACCATTTTCTTTGGCATAAACAGTTTGATAACGATCAGGATCGTCTAATTTTTCCTTGATATATGGAGGTAAAGGCATTTCACCTAATTGTTCTAGGATCTCCATAAAGATACCTTGATAGTGGAATTCAATGATCTTGCCACCATGTTCAAGGTCCTCAAGCACTTCTGCCTCAAGTTGTCCGTCACCGAATTCAACTTTTGTTCCTACTTTGGCACGTCGAGCAGGTTTCATTAAGACTTCCCACTTATCGCCTTCAATATTATTTAAAAGCAATACTTCTTCATGTCCATCAGTATCTTCTTTAGTACCATACAAACGTGCTGGTAAAACACGAGAATTGTTCATTACCAAAGCATCGCCAGGATTTAAATAATCAAGAATATCATAAAAATGCTTGTCTTGATATTCTCCCGTTTCATGATCCAAGACTAATAATCTTGACTGATCACGATTTTTAATTGGTGTTTGCGCAATAAGTTCTTCTGGCAAATCATAATCAAAATCTTCTGTTGTTAGTGTCATTGTAAAATCTCCTTTTAATCGTGGAATAATGTTTTTCTTGAGATACACCAAAACGAGTAAATCACTTTACTCGTTTTGTTCGGGATAAGGTAATCCCATGTGTTCATAACCTTTTCTCGTGACAACACGACCTTTAGCTGTACGCTTCAAGAATCCCATTTGCATTAGATATGGTTCATAAACTTCTTCAATTGTTTCTTGTTCTTCACCAATATTAGCGGCGATAACTTTCAAACCGACTGGACCACCATTGTAAAGTTCAATTATCATTGACAAAATTCGACGGTCAAGATGATCAAGTCCGGCATCATCAACTTGTAATTGGTTCAACGCTGATTCAGCCATATCGTAGTCAATCGTATCTTTATTGGCAACTTGAGCAAAATCACGTACTCGCTTCAACAAACGGTTGGCAATTCTAGGTGTCCCTCGAGATCGACGAGCAATTTCATGTGCTCCTTCTTCATCAACGTTAATGTTCAAAACACTAGCTGAACGAAAAACAATCTTGGACAATTCATCTATGGTATAGTACTCCATTCTTTCGACAATTCCAAACCGATCTCGCAAAGGAGCTGAAAGTTTTCCGGCAGCAGTCGTCGCACCAATTAATGTATAAGGAACTAATTGATGGTGTAGTGATCGTGATTCACTACCTTGACCAACGATAATATCAATGTAGAAATCTTCCATGGCCGAATAAAGCACTTCTTCAATAGCACGTGGCATACGATGAATTTCATCAATAAATAAGACATCGCCTGGTTCCAGTTCATCCAAAACAGCCACCAAATCACCAGATTTTTCAATCGAAGGACCTGTAGTTGTATGAATATTGACACCCATTTCATTAGCGATGATCATGGCCAATGTTGTTTTACCTAGCCCAGGAGGACCATATAGCAAAACATGATCTAGTGTCTGTTGACGTTGCTTAGCCGCCTTGATGTAGATATCTAATTCTTTCTTAGCTTTCTCTTGACCTAAGTATTGATCAAAAGTTTGCGGACGGAGTGTTTGTTCAATAACATCTTCATTGTTATCAAGTGAATCCGCATCTGTTAAACGTTCACTCTCATCATTCTCGTTATTTGTGATTTTTAACACTCCCTTCATTTCTAAAATTTATTTATTTGCTTAATAATTTAAGACCAGCACGCAAGTATTCGTCAGCACTCTTCAAGTGTTCTTTTTCAAGCGTTGATTTAACTTTACTAATTTCTTTAGGTGAATAGCCAAGTGATTCTAAAGCTGCCAAACCATCTTCCAATTCTTGGCTCAAACCACTACTGAATTCAACTGGAGCTTCACCAAGTGTCATCTGACCTTCAGCCGTGAATTTACCTGATAGATCCAAAATAATTTGTTGAGCAGTCTTTTTACCAATTTTAGGAAATTTGGTTAAGAATTTAACATCATCATTTTCAATCGCATGAATCAAACCTTGTAAGTCCTGTCCAGCCAAAATAGCTAGAGCACTCTTGGGTCCAATTCCAGAAACACTAATTAAATGTAGAAAAATATTCTTCTCGTTCAAATCATAAAATCCATATAATGACTGTTCATTGTCACGAACAATCTGTTCGACATAAACTCTAGCCTCTTGATTTTCTTCATAACGATAAGGATTTGCCACTTGGACTTTATATCCTACACCCTTAACATCCACAACAATATACGAAGGGGTAATTGCCGTAATTAAACCATTTAAATATTCAAACATAATTTATTCACTCTCTCTAGTATCATGTGGATCTTGAATTCTCTTGAACATTTTTTCCAAATCTTTATTACTGAATTCAACCAAAACTGGACGTCCATGGGGACAGTTATAAGGATTTTCGGCCTTAGTCAAATTGTGGAGCAATTGTACTGCCTCACGATCATCGATATGATGATTAGCTTTAATCGCACGTTTACAACTCATCATGATGGCATTCTTTTCACGGAAACTGGCAACACTGATTTTAGAATCATTTAACACATAGTCAACCATTTCTTTAATAGTTGATTCCTCTTGTCCAGGAACAAACCAGGTGGGATGGGTATTGACGACAAAACTATTTTGTCCAAAATCATCCAAATAAAGACCAATACTTTCCAAAACTGGTTTCTTCTCTCGAATCAAAATACTTTCTGAATTTGGATAATCCAAAACGATTGGAACCAACAATTTCTGTTGATCATTGGAGACTTTCCCAATTTCTTTACGATAGTATTCGTAGTTAACACGTTCTTGCGCCGCATGTTGATCTATCAAGTAAAAGCCATCTTCACTCTCAGCAACCAAATAAGTTCCATGAATTTGACCAATGTAACGTAAATCAGGAAAACCACTTTTTTCTTCCTGATTGATGGGTTCAGAATCTTTTGTATCAGCAGCTTGTGGCTCACTGTTTAAAACTTTTACCTTAGACTCAGTTTCTTTTTGTAAACGTTGATCCCATAACTTCAAATGATCAGGATCTTTAAAAATCGGCATCCCTGTCATTGGTGTTTCAAAGGTTTCACTTGTTTCCATTGGTTGAGGTTGCTCATTTGGCATTGGATTTTCTGGTTCAATAGTCTTCGTGGGTGTACTCAAAGGTTCACTGATCTTAGCGATTGTGGCAATATCACTGAAACTGATCTGTTCCGGCTTATAAGTATCAACCGTTTTAACCGGTTCTTTTCTGCCTAAATTTTTAACCGCATCAGGAATCAAATTCTGATCTGACAAACGTCGTTTAATTCCATCACTGATTAAATCACCAATATGACCTTCATTTGAAAGTCTAACTTCTTGTTTTGTCGGATGAACATTAATATCAACTAAACTTGGATCCATTTTGATATCAATCACCGCGACTGGAAATCTGGCTACCATCAATTTAGATCCATAGCCACGGATCACCGCATTAGTTAATTGGAAATTGCGAATATAACGTCCATTTAAAATTAGTGAAATGTACGAACGGTTAGATCGTGTCGTATCCGGTTTAGAAAAGAAGCCATGTATTTCATAATCTGGATCAGAATTTTCAAACTCCAACATATGACTGGCAATTGTCCGACCATAAATACCGGCTATTGTCTGTTGAAGATTATCATTGCCTGATGTCCAAACTAAATCTTTTCCTTCGTTAATTAATCTAAAGGAAATATCAGGATGTCCCATTGCTAAACGGTCAACAATATCGACAATTTTGTTCAACTCTGTATGCAGCGACTTCACATATTTCAAACGAGCCGGCGTATTGAAGAACATATCTTCAACTGTAATAGTTGTTCCCTTAGAACGGGCAAAAGTTTCCTTCTTAACCAATTCATTACCTGAATATTTAGCCCGAACAGCTGACTTGCCATCCATACTTGTTAAAACTGTTAATTTAGAAATAGAAGCAATACTAGCTAAAGCCTCACCACGAAATCCTAACGTCCTGATATTAAACAAATCACGATCATTAGAAATTTTACTAGTGGTATGAGGTAGAAAAGCTACTTCAACATCATCCGAAGAAATCCCTTTTCCATTGTCATTAACTTCTATTAATTTCAATCCAGCTTGCTGAATCGTAATCAGCACTTGAGTTGCTTGTGCATCGATGGAATTTTCCACCAGCTCTTTCACGACTGATGCGGGGCGTTCAATAACTTCCCCAGCCGCAATCTGGTTACTTAATTCAACTGGTAGTTCATGAATTATACCCACGTTTTCCACCTTCTTTTATTTAAGTTTCTTCTGCCATTTGTAGAGTAAATTGATAGCATCGATTGGTGTGACACTCATTAAATCTTGATTGTTCAGTTCCTTGAGAACTTGATTTTCTTTAGATGAAAACTTCTTAGTTGGTTTAGAAGTTTCTGGGAATAGCGACATTTGTGTGTCTTCTTCCACTTCTGGTTCAGATTTTGGTTCTGGTTTTGTTTCAGGGACAACCTCTGGTTCCGGTTGAACTTTTACAACTGGCTGAACATCTTCGTGAATACTATCGGATGTCGTTGTATGAACTGAAGTTTCTTCCAAACTACTCAAAATCTTATCAGCTCGAACCAATACATCGTCTGGTAATCCGGCTAATTTAGCAACGTGGATACCATATGACTTGTCGGCTGGACCAGGCAATACCTTATGAAGAAAGACTAAATCACCGTTTTCTTCTGAAGCATCAACGTGCACATTCTTTAAACCAGGCAACTGACTTTCTAGTTCAGTCAATTCATGATAGTGAGTTGAGAACAAAGTCATCGCTTTAACATGCTTATCGATGTACTCAATGATTGCTTGAGCTAAAGCCATTCCGTCATAAGTAGCCGTACCACGACCGATTTCATCAAAGATAATCAAACTATTCGGTGTAGCGTTTTTCAAAGCATCGTTAGCTTCACGCATTTCGACCATGAAGGTTGAATCACCAGAAATAAGATCATCGGCAGCACCAATTCTAGTAAAGATATGGTCAAAGATCGGCATCTGGGCAGAATCAGCCGGTACAAAACAGCCAATTTGAGCCATGATAACTGTTAAAGCCATCTGACGCATATAAGTACTTTTACCAGACATGTTAGGACCAGTAATCAAAAGTATATCCGTTTGGTCATCAAAGTTAACATTATTAGGAATGTAGCTATTGTTACTTAAAACTTTTTCCACAACCGGATGACGACCATTAGTAATATTCAATTCATGTTCACTAATAAATTCCGGTGCCACATAATGGTACTCTTCACTGACAACGGCAAAACTTTGCAAAACATCCAAACGTGACAAAATATTAGCTAGTGATTGAATTCGTCTGATCTGATCTTTAATCTTCTTTCTGATTTGATCAAATAAGTGATATTCCAAACTCTTAGATTTCTCTTCGGCTTCAAGAATAAGACTCTCTTTATCCTTTAGTTCAGGCGTAATATATCTTTCAGCGTTAACTAGAGTTTGTTTTCTTTGATAGCGGTCTTCAGGAATTTTGTCGATATTAGCACGACTGACTTCAATGTAATAACCGAAAACCTTGTTATAACCGATTTTTAGATTATTGATACCAGTTAATTCTTGTTCCTTAGCCTTCAAAGTAGCTAACCACTGCTTACCATTTTTCGAGGCATCTAGATACTTATCGAGTTGGTCATTGTAACCTTCTTTAATCAAGCCACCGCCAGTAATGGATATCGGAGCTTCCTCCACAATAGCTTTGTCGATCAGTTCACGAATATCAGCCACTTCATCAATTTTTTCCACATAGGTTGTCAATTCATCATCGCCAATGTCCAAAAGAATCGATTTTATCTCGGGGACTTGTTCAAGCGAAGTTTTCAATTGAATCAAATCACGACCATTAACGGTTCCATAAGCTACTCGACCGGCTAGTCGTTCCAAATCATAAACTTTTGTCAAATAGTCTTGGAAGGATGATCTTTGAAAATAATTATCCATGAAGACTTGAACGAAGTGCTGACGTTCTTTCAACTTCTCAACACTGATCAAAGGACGAGCTAACCATTGTTTTAACAAACGACTACCCATAGCGGTTTTAGTTTCATCCAACAACCATAAAAGTGTTCCGGATTTCTTATTAGTCCGGATATTTTTGAACAACTCTAGGTTACTTTGAGCTGAATGATCCATTAATAAATATGAAGAAGTTTCATATGATTGAGCAGCCTTCAAATGATCCAGTGAACGCATCTGTGTCTTGATCAGATAACTTATCAACAGCTTAACGGTGGATACTTCTAAATCTGAACTGATTTGTGAGAAATCAAAACTGTAATTATCATCCAGTTCATCCAATTTAGAAATCAAAATGCCGTATTTACGTAATTGATCGAGATATTTTTGTGGGAAACTGCCGGAAACAACGGTTTCTTTAGTATCCAAATTTTGCAATTCATTTGTTAAATCTAATTGGCTAGTAACCGATGTAACTTTTACTTCACCGGTGGATAAGTCCGCATAAGCTAAACCAAAAACATCTTTATTAGCTGTAATGGCTGTGATGTAATTGTTCTCTTTCGCTTGGTCTGATTTATCCATGATAGTACCGGGTGTAACTACTCGTGTAACACCACGTTTGACCATCTTACCTTGTGCGTCAGCGGGATTTTCCAGTTGATCACAGACAGCAACTTTGTAACCTTTATCCACAAGTGTATCGATGTAGCCTTCAATTGCATGATGAGGAACTCCACACATTGGGATACCTTCATCAGCTTTTTTATTACGGGATGTCAAAGTTAATTCTAGAATCTGCGAACCTTTAACGGCATCGTCGTAGAACATTTCATAAAAATCACCAACACGATATAACAAAAAAGCATCTGGATATTGTTTCTTATACTCCAGATATTGCTCCATCATTGGTGTTTCTTTAGTTTTTTGAGGCATGAATTCCCCTCCATTAATTCAAGAAAGATTGATTATTTGGTGTAATGACATAGTTCTTGATACTACGTGCATTATTTGTTTGATCATTAATTTCAATAACTGCGAAGCCAATTTGCATGCGACCATCTTCATCGACATCAAATTTGTTAGGTCTTTGCGTTAGGAAACGATTGATGATTGGTTCCTTTTTGTCACCAAGAATACCATCATATGAACCGGTCATCCCGACATCAGTTAAGTAAGCTGTTTGCTTGTTGATAACCTGTGCATCGTTTGTTTGAACGTGAGTGTGTGTACCACAGACAGCTGAGACACGACCAGTCACGTAATTACCAAAGGCAATTTTTTCACTAGTTGTTTCAGCGTGGAAGTCGACAAACTTAACTGCATCTTTATCTAAAGTCTTGAGCAACTTATCAGCTTCAAGGAATGGATTATCGATTGGTTGCATCAAAGCAGTTCCCATCATATTGATAACATAGACCTTTTTAGTATTTACATTAATTTCTAGATAACCACGTCCAGGAACATGATCACCAGGAAAGTTATATGGACGGAGAATATTTTTCTTCGGATCATCGATGAAGTCAAGGATCTCACGCTTATCCCAAGTATGATTTCCCCCCGTTACGACATCAGCACCGGCACGAGTGATTTTTTGATAATCAGGCTCTTTAGTACCCTTGCCACCAGCAGCATTCTCACCATTAACGATTGTTAATTGTGGTTTAACCTTCTTCTTGATCTCAGGTAGATATGTTTCTATAGCTTTAATGCCGACAGAACCTACGACATCGCCAACGAAAAGTATTTTCATTATATTTTTATCCCCAATCTTTACCTATGATATTGTATCAATTTTAGAGGAATTTAAAAAGACCAGACGAACGTCTGGTCGTATATTTTAACACTTAAGAACTTCCTTTTAAATCAAATCGTATTTCCTGCTATATTGTCAGGTTGGACCAGTCCTATTCTATTTTGGAACTCTTCTTTCCCCAATATTCTAAATTATTAAGTAAATCTGATATACACCGCTAAAAAAGATTTAAGATCATTACTATCTTGTCCGATTTACTTCCCAACTACTAATTATTTGAAATAAATTTCATTGTTTTAAATATAATGATCTTCATTATTAGCGGGGGGGTTCTTTCATAAAAAAACAATCAATTTTATAAATTTCTATATTTTTTTATAGGCTGAAACTTGGGAACTTCGTAAGTTGTCGGATCTGGCGAATATGAATGCCAGAATCGGTTGGCAAAATCTTAGAACATCAGAATTTCTCGATAACGGCAACTATATGTTAATAACGGGAACAGACTTTAAAGATGGTGAAATTGACTATTCAAATATTCATTATGTGAAAAAAAATCGCTTTGACCAAGATAAAAAAATTCAGATTTCAAATGGCAGTATTTTGATTACAAAAGATGGGACACTTGGTAAAGTTGCTTACGTTGCAGAGTTACCAATGCCTGCCACGCTAAATGCTGGTGTTTTCAATGTAAGAATTAAAAATGAAAATGAAGTTGATGACAAATATCTTTTTCATTATTTAAAAGCACCTTTCTTATTAAAATTTTCAAGTGGACAATCAACCGGAGGAACAATTAAACATTTAAATCAAAATGTTTTGGTTAAATTTCCAGTACCATTACCCGCTCTAGCGGAACAAAATAAGATTGCAAAGTTTTTGACTAATTTTGATAAGCTCATAACTCTACAACAACGTCAGTTAGACCTATATAAGAAACTCGAGAAGGGATTATTGCAGAAACTATTCCCTAAAGAAGGGGAAAAGGTACCTGAAGTGAGATTTGCTGAATTTCATGACGATTGGGAACGGTATAAGCTGGGAGATTTCGGAAATGTGTCTATGAACAAAAGGATTTTTAAAGATCAAACTTTGGATAAAGGAATTCCCTTTTATAAAATTGGTACTTTTGGTAGTAAACCTGATTCATATATTTCTCCAAAATTATTTGCAGAATATAAAAAAAGATATCCATATCCCCAGAAGGGTGATATTTTGATTTCAGCATCAGGTAGTATTGGAAGAGCCATTGAATATACTGGCAAAGATGAATATTTTCAAGATAGCAATATAGTTTGGTTAAATCATTCCGCAAATTTAGAAAATCTTTTCTTAAAGCAATTCTATAAAATCGTAAATTGGAATGGGGTTGAAGGTAGCACAATAAAGCGATTATATAATAAAACAATATTAAATACAGAGATTATTTTACCGACTACTAAGGAACAACTAAAAGTAGGAAATTTCTTTGATAAATTAGATAAAAATGTTGTCTTACGACAGAATAAAATCAAGAATTTAGAGATATTAAAAAAATATCTACTACAAAAATTATTTATTTAACAAAATTGAATGCTAGAAATTTAAACTTCTGGATAATAAATACTGGTATCTAAATTTTATATCATATAAATTATTCGGAGGTTTTTTCTATGCCCAGAACTAAATCATCACAATTATTTTATAAGTATTATGAAGAATGGATTGAGCTGTACAAAGTTAACGCCATTAGATCAGTAACTTTAGATAAATACTATATGTGTTTAAGGTGGATTACTAAATTGGCTCCAGAATTAAAATTAAGTGATTTGAATCGCCGAACTTATCAGAAATTAATCAATGATTACGCCTTGGAACATGAGAAACAAACAACTCAGGATTTCCACCATCAAGTAAAAAGTGCAATTATAGATGCCTTAGATGAAGGATTGATCAAACAAAATCCTACTCGGAAAATTGTTATTAAGGGTAAAAAGCCAGGTAATAAAAAACCGAAATTTTTAAATCAATATGAGTTACAACAACTAATTAGACAACTTGATTTAGGAACGGAATTGAATTGGGATTGGTATATTTTACTAGTGGCTAAAACTGGATTGAGATTTGCGGAAGCTTTGGCGATTATTCCGAATGATTTTGACTTTACCAAGCAATTATTAAGTGTCAGCAAAACTTGGAATTATCGGGCAACAAAAGGTGGATTTCAACCAACAAAAAATTTTTCATCAATTAGAAAGGTTCAACTTGATTGGCAAATTGCTATGCAATTCTCACAACTGGTGAAAAATTTACCCGAAGATGAACCAATCTTTGTTAAACGCCGTGTTTTTAATTCGACCGTAAACAATCGTCTGGCTGTTCTATGTAAACACGCCCAAGTCCCTGTCATAACTGTTCATGGACTCAGACATACTCACGCTTCAATTCTCTTATTTGCAAGTGTTTCAATTGCTAGTGTTGCGAGAAGACTTGGACACTCTAATATGACCACCACACAGGATACTTATCTTCATATTATTCAGGAATTAGAAACACAAGATGGCGAAAAAATAATGCGGCAAATGACTCAATTAATGCAGTAATGAGATTGAATATCAGAAAGTTTGTATCAATGTCTTTTTATTCTTCTTTTTTGTGGACAAAAATTTATGGGCAAAAAAAGACTTCAGTGAATTTTTTTAAGTCCACATCGAAGCTTTTTTAGTTATTTTAGTTATTAGTTAAAGGGCTGTTGTGTCACAGTCCTTTTTTTGTTAGATAAATATATTTTGTAGAAGATATTTTTTTAAAAGTTTTAGTTCTTCTAATTTATCTTGTTGTAGTGTTATAAAATGATCAAGATTTTGCAATAAAGTACCAATCTCCTTTTGCTCTTCTTTAGCTGGCATCATAATTTTTATTTTCATCATGCTGTCAGCATTAAGTTTTGCACGCCCTCCGCCAACTATAAATGGTTCAATATTTATGCATTTTAATACATTCATTAAAAACTTGTTATCTGATATTTTGCTTTTAGATTGTAAAACATGTACATGATTATTAATCCACGCCTTCCCATTAAGATATTGTATGGGATAATTTTTTAAATCGTTGGCACCATCTTCAGCAACTAAAATAAATTCTCCATCATGTGTATATCCTTTAACGTGGTCCTGAATCCCGTTAGCTCCATAATAAGGAGTATCTCCTCGGATACGATCAGATGCCGTAATAGGTATTCTTAAATTATCATAACGGTTAGATACTTCTTTCAACTTATGCTGTTCCCAATCGTCATGAAATTCAGCAAATCTCACTTCAGGTACCTTTTCCCCTTCTTTAGGGAATAGTTTCTGCAATAATCCCTTCTTGAGTTTCTTATATAGGTCTAACTGCCGTTGTTGTAGAGTAAAAGCAATATCAATTGAATTAAGTATATTTTTTATTAACAACTGTTCATTACTATTCTTAGAATACTTTATACTTATATTTTTAATATCTCCTAAATATATTCCCGGTTGGGCGGATACGACTTGATTTATTTTTAATTTTTTTTGGAAATGTGGTGCCATAATTAAAAATCTTAAAAATTCGGAATCTATATCTTTTGTTCTAAGGTATGCAACACTTCTTTGAAAGGTTATATGTGTATCTCCATTATATATAGCGGTTTGACCAATCGATCCAACAATTGTTAATAGTATATCTCCCTTTTTTAATCTAAATGATTTATGAATGGATTCAAAATCAGAAATCGATATATGCCTCTCATTATTACTAATGTTAATTTTTCCATTTTTTATATTTTTTGCACTTAATAAAAGTGGACCATCTACAAAGTCTTTATGTGTACCATGAGTACCATCCTTTAACAAAATAAGATGGGACCCAATGTTATCCTGTTCCCAATCGTCAGTAAACCCTTTAAATCGAACCTCAGGCACCATTTTCTTATCCATGATTATTCACCTCGTCACTCAACATAGTGATAAAATCATCAAGATCATTCTGAGTCTTTTCATCAGAAGAAGTGAGTTCTTTCATCATTGAAAGCAACTCATTTTTATTTTCCATAATTTTTTTGTTATTTTCTCGAATTTCTTTAGTAACTTCACCCAAGTCAATTTCCGGTTCAGGCTCAAAAGTATCAACATAACGTGGAATGTTTAAATTGAACTCATTTTCTTCAATCTCACTCATTGGAGCAATATGAGCATATTTATCAACATCTTTACGTTCTTTGTATGTGTTAATAATTTTGTTAATATCATCATCACGAAGAATATTTTGATTTTTACCCTTTTCAAAATTATTACTTGCATCAATAAACATTACATCTTTATTAGTCTTATTCTTTTTCAAGACCATCACTAATGTTGGAATCCCAGTTGAATAGAACAATCCGGCTGGCAATCCAATCACAGCATCAATTTGGTTCTTGTTTAGCAATGCCTTACGAATTTTTTCTTCTTTAGCCCCACGGAACAAAACACCATGTGGCAAAACTATTGCCATAGTACCTTCATTACTTAAATGATATAACCCATGAAGCAAGAAGGCATAATCCGCTTTAGTCTTTGGTGCTAAACCGCCATATTCTTTAAAACGTGGATCTTTCATTTTATTATCTTCATTATTCCAATGAGCTGAATATGGAGGATTTGCTACAACCATATCGAAACTACGAGGATGATCAATGCCACTAGAATCAACGCCATCAGGCCAATCGCTCTCCAAAGTATCGGCATTACGTAAATCCATATTCATATATGAAACATCATGCATCATCAAATTCATACGAGCCAGGTTATAGGTAGTTGTATTCAATTCTTGCCCGTAATAGAACAAACTGCGATTTTTAATCTGTTCTTGAACAGTTAGTAGCAACGAACCAGAACCACAAGCAAAATCATAAACACTTGGTTTATCTTCTTTTGGATTTAGGTCGATAGTCACTAACTTAGCTAGAATTTCTGAAACTTGATGAGGTGTGTAGAATTCTCCAGCTTTTTTACCAGAATTACCAGCAAATTGGGCAATTAAATATTCATAAATGTCACCTAGAATATCATGTCCATCATCATCTTTGTATTGGACTTCATCAACCAGATTAACGATTTCAACTAAAGCTTTTGCTCTGGCTGCAGTCGTTTGTCCTAATCGTGAATTACCCAAATTCATATCCGCAAATACGCCATGAAAATCTTGTTTAGCATTTTTATTCAAATCAACATTGTGATTAAAGCTATCCAACATATCTTGAAAATCAGATGGTGCAATTGAATTATCATTTACCTTATCTACAATCGTTTGCCATGTATATTGAGGAGCAATGGCGTAACCTAATGAATCAGCCAGTTCTTCTAGATAGTCATTTAAATCATCACCACTAGCTTGCTCAATATAAGCATCATTAACACTTTGTCCTTCTTCAACATCAATTAAATCATTTTGTACCATTCGTTGTTCTTGATGTTCTGACAAATAACGATAAAACATAAATCCTAAAATATAATTACGATATTCACTGGCATCCATATTACTTCGCAAGCGGTTTGCCATTTCCCAAATTTGACCAGTTATTTCTTGTGCTTTACTCATAATTTCTCCTAATATTTATCAACCATTTGATCTGCAAACTTCTTAAAACTTCTTCTCAAATGAGTACGGTATTTAATTTTTGATAATTTCTTAACTTCTTCAGATTCAGCATCCATTCGATAAACAACACAGGCTTCCTTAACTATTTCGTCTAAAGCTCCATCAATATTTAAATCATCAGCATCTTTTACATGATCTGATACTAACTTATTAATATCTTGAGATGCTTCAATGTCAGTTAATCCCCAATTTTTTTTATAATCGAAAATATCATTCCGCAAACGCATGTCATTATGGCCTGAAACTAAATTTTTAACTTCATTCTGTTTTACAGGGTATGTGTCAGAATACTTAACTTTGCCATTCAAAATATCATCAGTAAATTGATTAATCTGTTCAGCATACTTACGATTATCAACTTTATCGGAAATTGATTTAATTTCTTTAGCTGTTTTATTAGCATTTTCTAAATCATCATCATGATACTGATTCATCAAGTTAGCAATTAACTCCTCCAAGTAATCATAATTTACCCGAATGGCTTTAACATGTTCCATTTGGAGATCAATTTGTGACACATCAACGTGATGAATCCTAGCAACTTCTTTTTTCAGCTTATTGCTTAAAGTTGTCGTTAATACCTCTTCAGTGTCTACATCCATTCCTAATTCATGCAAAAGTGTATCAGGATTTTTGTCATCATATTTATCGTCTTGTTTAGCCATAGCCATCAAATGATTATATTTACGTAGGGCCGAATACATCTCTTCAATATGGTTGTCATCTTGAGGAATTCCTGTAAAACCATCAGAAAAATTATTCAATTGTTTAGTAACTTTTTTTAATTCTGATTTAACTTTTTCATAAGGTTTGGCAATCACACCTATCTCACCTGGAAATTCCAATTGAATATTGGCCGAATCTCGATTTGCATATATTGCTAGAGCTTCTTTCATTAACTTCTCGGTTTGATGTGGCCAACGATAATTAACGATTCGACCAAATGGCTTTGTCTGCATATCATAAACACGATTAGTTCTTGAGTAAGCTTGAATCAATGCAGAACCATGCAAAGTACGGTCAACATACAACGTATTCATTTGTGGAGCATTGAAACCAGTTAGTAATTGATCAACAACGATTACAATATCAAAATACTTACCGTCATCAATTGTTCGATTTAGTCTAGAAACCACTTGAGCGGTGTAATCTTTAACATCTTGATCTCCAAAACTTGTACCGAATTCTTTGTTGTAATCAGTCATTGCCTCTCGCAAATCTTTATTATTATCTAATTGATTGTCACTATTTGATGTAGTTTGGCTGAAAGTAATTCCTACTTTCAAACCAGAATCACGTTTTTTAAATTCGCGATAATACATCATTGCCATAGGTGTTGAAGCCTTACCACCGCCAACATGGGTTGTTAATATAGCATTATACTTACCTTGTCTTGATCGTTTACTCCAATTCTTGATAATGTCATCAACAACTAACTTAATATGTTTAGGATTATTATCATAAACCGATGGCTCAACAGTATCATCCATATCTGCATCAGTCATATTGTCGATACGCATTTCAATATCTTCATCTGAAATTCCCGGATAACGTCCCTTAAAATATTCAGGCAAATACTGGTCACGCAAAACTGAATCCGACAGAGTTGTTTCAAAATCAACTTTAAACCCTAAAACATTTCCATCGGCAATAGCATCCCTAATTGTATAAGCATGAATTAAATCACCAAAAACCTCTTGAGTTGTTGGATGTTCATCAAAAACTGGTGTCCCTGTATAACCAACCCAAGCCGATCTTGGGAATCCATCTTTAATCCGTTTCAGCATATCTCCTGAAGTTGAACGATGAGCCTCATCAACGATGAAAACAATATTTTTATCAATAGGTTTGAAGTTGCTACTTTGAACCATCGAATCCATTTTTTGAGTAGAAGTAACGATGATTCCGTTACCCTTTTTGGATAGTTTCTTAGATAAAATCCAACGATTAGCTGTATCAGTTACAACTCCTCCGTTACTTTCATCAGTATTTTCTGGATCATAAGCTTTATATTCATCAACAGTTTGATTAGTTAAGGCAATCCTATCAACTAAGAAAACGACCTTATCAACATTTGGTAAACGTGAGGCTAACCAAGCAGCTTTGAACGAACTAATTGTTTTACCCGAACCAGTCGTATGCCAAACATAACCTATTCCTTGTTTACCAATACTGAAATCATGTTCACGTATTTTTCTAATAACCCGTTGTGTAGCATAAACTTGATATGGTCTCATGGCCTTAATCATTTGATGTTTTGGTGTTCCATCCAAAATCATATAGTTAGTAGCCATTTGGTGTGCCATTGGAATTGACAACATATAATTGGAAAATTCTTTCCAATCAAAGACCGGCTTATTATCATCAGCTTTTTGCCAGCGAAAAGCAAAATCAGTATTAAATTTGTCTGTAGTAGTATTTGCCATATATCTACTATCATGCGGTGTAATGGCAACCAATATTTGTAAAGTTGAAAAGATATCTGTATATTGACGTTCATCAATATATTGATGCATCTGATTTAAGGCCTCTTTAGCATCGTGTCCATCGGCCTTTTCTTCAATCTGCAAAATTGGCAGCCCATTGATTAACAGAGTTGTATCAAAACGTCGATTTTTTCGACCAGGAATAACTGCTGGTCGTTCAATTTGATTAACTATCTGATAAATCGTATCCCCAGCACCAATATTATCTTGATCAAATATTCTAAGATATACGTGTTTACCATTGTCCAAATCCACTTCAACTTGAGAGATTCCATTCATACCATACAAAAATTGTCCGGCTTGATATGGAGTTTCTAATTGACCAATAATGACTTTTATTTGTTGAAATTCTGACCTAGTCAATGGCGCATCCAAACGATCCTGATTATGTTGTTCAACGATCCTTTTGAAATTAGCCCACAAATCGTCAGTTGTTTTAATATTAGGAAGATAACTCCATTGCTTTGTTCCACCCAAATCAACCAAATGGTTGATTAACTCATCTTCAAAATCTAACTCATTAGTTTTTATCACAATTTGTTTCCCCCTAAACAAATGTAAAGATTTAGTTGCGATTGTAAATTTTTTACATATTTGACTTTATCTTATCAAAAATAAACCCCTAAATTACGAAATAACTAATTAAAATTTAATTCATTTTTGAGATTTTTAAAATAATAGCGTATTCAAAAAAGCCAGACATCTTGCCTGACTTTTTCCATATTGGTTAATATTCAAATAAACATTCGAAAAGAAAAATTTATCATGAGCATTCTTTATTCTAAAACAACTGCATAACAGCTATCACAATAATAGGCACCAACAAAGAAGGTAAAAGATTCAAAACTTTAATCTTCTTAATATTCAACAATCCCAATCCGGAAGCCAAAATCAAAATACCACCCACAATTGTTAATTCCGTAATCATGTTGTTATTGATCGAATTTTGTAACAACATGGCTATCAAATAAATACTTCCTTGCCAACACAGAACGGCCACGGCTGCTAAAGCCATCCCTATTCCAAAGGTTGACGCTAACACAATTGAAGTTATTCCATCTAACATTCCGTTTGTAAACAAGAACGTATAATCCTTATTCAAAGCTGCCTGAATTGGTCCCAAAATTGATAATGATCCAATGCAGTACAACAGGATACCAGTGGCTAATCCTTCGGCCAAATTACTGTCACCATTGGGATTAGGTTTGGAAAATTTATCCACAAGATGATTAAAATGTCCCTCTAAATCTAACCATTCTCCCAATAATCCTCCGACAGCTAAACTAACAATGAACAAAACTGGATAATGGCTTTTGGGCATATGTTGTATCACAGCATTGATACCAACCATCATTGCCACTAATCCTAGTGCTTGCGTAAGGATCTCATTATATTCTGGCTTGATTCCCTTCTTAAAATAACTACCGACAAAACTCCCTATCAAAATCATGCCGACATTAAAAATTGTTCCAATCATAAGATCCCCCCTAGTTAAGATATTAATTTCAAATTATAAACTCTCTAGTCGCTGGAGGGTCAACTCATTTTAAATTTCTTTAACAGGAATTCTAATTTCTGTAACGTACTTAGACAGATCATTAGTTATTCCATAATCAATCAAGGCTGTTTCTACAGCATCCCCTACAATTTTATAACGGTGCTTCTGGCAGTAATCTAGCAACTTTTGATACTGAGCAGCAGACGTTTCGTGCGTACCGTTAAACCTTAAGCGTAAGTACTGCCCTGACATTAATTCACCAGTTGCCGCCTTATCGTCCCCCGGTTCAAGTATCAACAATAAACCACCATAATTTTCAAAACGATTCTGTTCTAATTCTGACTTTGATAACATTAGAGCAATCTTACCTAAGAAGATACTTTTATCAACACCAAATTTTTGTCTCAAAGTAGTGATTGGCAACTCAATATCCTCTTTGGCATGATAATTTTCACTTAAAAAAATGACCGGAATTGATGGTAAATTGACTAGCTCAACCACATTTAAATTACTTTGAATTGCATCATTTACTTGAAGAATTCGATCATCAATTCGCTGTTCTATACTTTGTAAAGCAGTTATTTGTTGATGTACTTGTGACTTTTGTTCTCGTAGCATTTTCTCCAACAATGAGGTATCACGGGCTTCAAAAAAATTTCTAATCGACTCAATCGACAATCCCAACGCACGCAAATAAGTAATCACGTTCAATCTTTCAAACTGTTCTGTCGAGTAATAACGATAATGCGTTTTCCGATTTATCCTGGCTGGCTTCAATAACCCCACTTCATCGTAATACCGAAGTGTGGTTATTTTTATTCTAAATATCTTTGATAATTGCCCAATAGTAAATAAAGGATTCAATTTTATACCCCGTTTAATAATTTGTGAAGTTTAATTCAATCTCGAACAAAATAATAATTAATAATTGAATCAGATTGTTTTTTATTAAATCATATAATGATAATGATAGAAAATACAATCACTTATTATTGTATCTTTAGGGGAGGATATGAATGAGTAAGGAATATAGATATATTCGTAGAATCATAGGCATATTTTTCATTGCCTTATTTTGTTTTATTGCCTTTAATAATAGCACTACTTTAAATGTTAAAGCTTTTTCTGAAAGTGATGTAATTACTAATACCAATAAAATTGATGATGGTATTAGTACGTGGCATCAGATAACAGGAACTAATCCTAGTAACAGCGGCTACGTTGGTTCTATTCAGATTAGTAACGGTGTTTATTTGAAATATACTTTTGGATCGGCTCGTGATAAATATGGTAATGTGACAACCGGCGGTGATAATACTGTAGCCACTGATGTTACCAAACTGAATAGTGGTATTTACGGTGCGGGATATAATTACTATTCTAAAATCAACGTCTTTATTGATAATCATGGTAAATACAATAGTATTGTTCATCAGGGACAGGATTCTTACATCGGCGGTAGCCCTCAGAAAACTTCTGATTCATCGTTCGATTATGCTCTTGTTTCTGGTTCATCAGGTAAATATTATGCTGATCAATCAGTAATGGGAAAAATGAGTCCAAAAGTTTTTATGTATGGTCGCGACAGTAACAATCGTCTAGTCTTAAAAATTGCTGGATATCTAGCCAGTGGACCTGGTGCCCGTGCTTACGCTGAAGTAGTTTTACGTCCCTCATCAACTGGAGCTCCCATTGTTCAACGTGAACTCTACGTCTACACTCCTTCTGGACAAGTACAATTCCAACCATATTTTGGTGAAGATACTGCGATGAATGACGACAGTACTATATATGATGCTACTACTGATACTAGTGTTGATGCCATTGGTGATGATGTTCCACTTTATGCTATCGGTGGCGGTCAAGGTCTTTATATTAATAGTGCTAAGAATACTAGTAACAGTAAATCTAAATTATTTGTCACAAATAATGTCCCCGGTGGATTCAAGAATTACATGGGTATCGCTTTTTCCAGCCAATACTCACAAGATATTAAAGGTAAACCTGTCAGCAGTAATGCTGGTAACGTATTAACACCTAACCTTAAACCTGGTGGCAGTGATCCTGGTGATACCAACAAAGCTGCCGGAGAACCACTTCTATTTGCCAATACACAAAATGGTGGTTTGCAGGCTATTGTTGATGCCAATGGTCGTCAAAATTCGGCATACGTATTGAGATGGGATAGTGTCACATTACCTGCTGGTAGTACAGGTCACTACGCTTCAACAATAGGTGCAACCGTATCCCCTTACGCTGTACCTATCGTAACTAAGACTTATACAAATAGTAATCAGAATTCTGATGGAACAAATAATGTTGGCGATACACTTCATTTCAAATTAAAAGTTGTTAATAACGGTTTGAATTCCCACTGGAATTACAGCAAATTAGTTGATATTTTGCCTAAGGGATTGCAACTAGATCAAGACTCTGTTAAATATACTTCTACCAGATCAGTTTCGTACGGTTCTGGTTCTGATCAATATGATAAAGATGTTGATGATGGAGATGGTAGTGTTCCTGCCTCTTCAACAACAAATAATACAATCAATTTTACGCCCAATAAGATTCTAGAAGATAAGGCTACTTACACTGTTACTTTTGATGCTACAGTTACATTTGCTGCTGGGGAAAGTTCTAGTTTGACTAACTCAGCCTCTTTCTATGGTAATAATCAAAATGCCAGCGGAGTCGCACTCGATTCCACTGCTACTTATAATGACAGCGTAAAAATACCTATAGCAAGTCCTCATCTTGACATCTCATTCGACAAGACATTACGTAATGACACTACTAATTCAACTGGTAGTTTTTCAGATTCAGTTGATGGTAAAAAAGGTGACACTATCGAATATAAAGCTACGATCAAACCTACCGGAACTGATACCGTAAAGAGTGCCATCTTCAACGATAAACTCCCCGCAGGACTAGAATTGAAGTCAGGAAGTGTCACAGTAAATGGTGTTGCCCAAAGTGGTGATATTGATGGTATCAATCTAGACTCCATTGCGAATAACGGTACAGTAACCATTGGCTTTAAAGCTACAGTTACGGCTGTTACTAAACAAACCGCGACTAATATTGCTGTTTTGAACAGTATTAAAACAGCTAATGGTAAAACATATAATAATTTTCAATCTACCAGTGCTGTCCTAAATATTGCTGAAACAGCACCGACAATGAGCTTCGAACAAGTTCCAACTTCTATTGATTTCGGCGTCATCAATAGCTCTGGTTCTGAAAGAATATTACCTAACGTCAAAACTGATGGTCATTTGGTAGTTGATCATACTAGTGATACACCCTTCCAAATCACTGTAGGTTATGATAATAATGGTGATACCCCTATTAAAAATACTAGTGATAATTCAAAATTAATCCAAAATAACGACAATGCTATTTACTTTAACCAAAATAATGATTCTAATAAGGAAAATTGGTTGCCTCTTTCTGCCAGTGGTATTCCCATCAAGGATGAAGGTTTTTCTGGATCACACACAAATTATGATTTAACTAATTACATTGGTTTGAATCAATGGCGTTTACGTGTTCCAGGTACAGCTACATCTGGTCAATATTCAGGTAAAATAACTTGGTCAATGCAAGATACCTTACAATAGAGTCGCAATTATTACATTTACAAAAATATCCAGCAACTTATCAAAAAAAGTTGCTGGATATTTATTTTTCATAAAAGATTACCAGGATACTACGCACTTTTGAGTACTCCGTCTATTATGAGACAAAAATCTTAATTGTTCTATTATAAATTTATTATTACTTATGTATAATATTTATGTATCAAAAATTAAGAAATATATTTCAATTTTATTATGTAAGGTCATCTATGCATATTTCATAAGGGGGTTAATAAAAATTGTTAACAAAGTATGTTTTACAAGAGATGCCTTTACTCACTAGTCTCTTCTTTATCTTTGGCGTTTTTATTATTTACGAAATATTATTTGATGGCGTCAAATCCGTCTTGTCTTTGAAAGAAATCAATATTGAATCAGGTATCCTCAAAGCTCAATTAGGAATCATGTATTTATTCATCCTTCTATTCGGGTTACAAGCTCTTGTTGTCAATCACCAAGCTACTTGGATCTTCATTAATTTTCAAATTGTTGCTTTGATTTTCTGTGCTGTCTTTCTGGATGCACCAGTTAATTATCCTATTTTTATTCCGATTGTCTTAGCATTCATGATCTTCAATTCAGCAATCTTCTATTGGGAGTCATGGTGCTTTGCCTTAACGTTATTCCTTTTTTATTATTCCCTGAAATACATCAAGAAAAAACGAACTAATCCTTTCCCATTCATCTACTATATGCTGGACGGATTGTTCTTCGGTACTATTCTTTGGAGTCTGGCTAGAATCAAATTTTCACTTAACGGCACTACTATTTTTCAACAAGTGTCTTACCTAATCGTTTTTGAAATCTTTGTCTATAGCTATATCGGGTTCTTCATTCGTGATGTTCGTGTTAAACATACACTTTATGAGTTTGCTCACTTAGATGCTCTGACTCACGTAAAAAACTTTGCTGCCTTCGACAACGATATCCATGCCCTCTTCAATCAACATCAGAGTAACGATATTAATGTTGCAATGATTATGTTCGATATTGACCATTTCAAAAGTATCAATGACCACTACGGACATTTAGTTGGTGATAAAGTTTTGCAGCAAGTTGCTGACATCACACAAACAGTTATCAATGCCAACGATGGAAATATCAGATTTTATCGTACTGGTGGTGAGGAATTTAATGTTATCTTACCTAATTATAAATTATCGGAAATAGATTCCATTACTCAAGAAATCTTCACCGCCATCAACAATTCTCAATTCAAATTTAACAACCAAAATGTTGACGTTTCAGTCTCCGTAGGTAGTTCTGAAATAAGGGAAAATGATCTCAACTCAGACGAATTTTATAGCCGAGTCGACGATGCACTTTATCAATCAAAAAGAAACGGGCGCATGCGAATTACCAAGAGTTAAACAATCTATTTTTGTATTATTATCAAGCATAAAAAGAGGTGTTCATATTAACCGATTAATTCTGGTTAATATGAACACCTCTTTTATTTCAAAATTAAACCCCTAGATAGTTAAAACACTATTTAGTCTGGAGTAAGACGGAATTTCAATCACACTTATACTAACTATGATTGCTTAACCATTTCAGCGCCAATGCCAGCTTTATCACAAATAATGGCAATGACATACTCGATTGTTTCTGTATCATCCCAATCGGCTGATAAATCCAAATTAACTTCTCGACCATCTTTTAACTTTATTTCCAAATAATATGGTGTTGGCAAATTAAACATAATCTTCTTAGGTGCATAAAATGATCCACCTAAAATATTGGCAGGTGCATTCATTTCACGACCCACAACTACTCTTAAAGATTTAACATTATCAAATTTAAAACTCATCTTATCTTCACTAAAGGGCATCAATACTGATTGAAATTTAACACCAAAATTTTGATAATCGTAACATCTAATACCATCGTCGGTAACTTCCCAATAGCCATAAAAATCTGATAAAGTTTTGGCAAAAATAAGCGCAGTTATAACAAGAAAAGTTACTCCTAAAATTACCGCCAATAATATTTGATGCGTAAATACTGTTATCACTAAACCAACCAATATACCAACTACCCAACTCACGGTCATTGGCACGTAGTTAATCTTGCGACCAAATTCAATACTATCCATTCTAATTCTCTCTTCTTCTATATACTCTAATAAACAATTCTATACTTTTAACATTCACAAAGACAATAAAAAATAAGACCACACATTATATGCAGTCTTATCAATAAAACTTAATTAACTATTTCCAATCATAGTCTGTTGGATCATTTAGTCCCCTCCCAGTGGCTTTATCCAACATAATTCTTTGTTCAAAGCGGGCTACATTACGTTTCGTTTCTTTAACCATATCTGGGTTAACTGAAACATAATCAATACCGCACTTAATCAAGAAGTTAGTGAAGTCAGGATACTCTGATGGTGCTTGACCACAAATACCAACAGTCTTGCCATCTTTATGTGCTACTTTAATCAAATGGTTGATAGCACGTTTAACAGCTAAATTACGTTCATCGAACAAACTAGCAACTGTATCATTATTACGATCACAGCCAAGAATCAACATTGCCAAATCATTTGATCCAATTGAGTAACCATCAACATACTTGTTAAATTGATCAGCCAAAATAATATTTGTTGGAATTTCAGCCATCATGTATACGTGGAAGTCGACACTACGTACAAGTCCTTCGCCACGCATAATATCAGTAACTTTTTGAGCTTCTTCAACAGTTCTGACAAATGGAATCATAACGTTCAAGTTCTTCAAACCAAATTCATTACGTACTTTCTTAACGGCAGCTAATTCAAGTTTGAAGGCTTCAATATATTTAGGATCGTAGTAACGAGAAGCACCACGCCAACCTAACAAATCAGCTGGTTCATGCGGTTCATACTTGTCGCCACCCTTTAAGTTACGATACTCGCTGGACTTGAAGTCTGAGAAGCGTAATACCATTGGACGAGGAGCCATGGCACGAGCAACTTTGGCAATTCCGTCAGCCAACATATCAACAACTTTTTCTGGATGTCCTTGTTCAATCAAATAGAGTGGATGTTCATGGATAAAGGTTGTCCACAAGAATTCTTCACGCATCAATCCAATTCCGTCAGCTGGTAATGTTGAATATTTATCAGCTAAATCAGGATCACCAAGGTTCATCATTACGCCAGTTGCCGTAGGTGCAAATGTTTCAGCTGCAACTACTTGACCTCCAGCTTGGGCTGGTTCTGGTTTCTTAAGCAAACTTTCAACTTTACCCATGTAAACAATACCGTTTGTGGCATCAACTGTAACAACATCGCCTGTCTTCAAAGCATCAGTTGCGGCAACATTCATGCTCTTAGTACCAACGATACATGGAATTTGCATTTCACGAGAAACGATAGCAGCGTGACAAGTCATCCCACCATTATTAGTTACAATAGCAGCGGCCTTCTTCATAGCAGGAACCCAATCAGGTGATGTCATCAAAGTAACAAGGATTTCGCCCTCTTTGAATTGATCAATATCCTTTGGATCATCAATAACATGTACAACACCACTAGCTAAACCTGGACTGGCTGGTAATCCACGAACTGCAACCTTAGCATCTGCTTCTGCAACCACGTTATCATCTCCACCGTTAGCCTTATTCTTCTTACGTTGTGACCAGACAGTCTCTGGACGAGCTTGAACGATCCACAATCTATTAGTATTGCTATCAAGAGCATATTCCATATCCATATAACAGCCATAGTGACGCTCAATCTCTTTAGCATATCCAGCTAATTCAATAACTTGGCTATCAGTTAATGCTTGTTCATTTCGTAATTCTTCTGGAACTGGTTCTTCCTTAGTTCCTCCGTCAGGAAGTCTAACCAATTGAATTGATTTCTTAATAATATTCTTTTCAACAATCTTCATTGATTGCTTATCTACAACAAAGTGATCAGGCGTTACTTTTCCTAAAACAATATATTCACCTAAACCATAGATAGCATCAATCACAATCTTAGACTCATCACCATTAGCAACGTTAACTGAGAACATGATTCCTGATGCTTTAGAGAAGACCATCATCTGAATAGCAGCTGACAAAGCAACTTTTTCATGTGGAAAATGTTGTTTGTGTCTGTAGTACGTTGCACGATCAGTAAAGAGTGATGAATAACATTGTTGTACACGGTTAACAACATCATCGGCTCCTCTAATGTTTAGATAAGACTCCTGTTGGCCAGCAAATGAAGCATTAGGCAAATCTTCGGCTGTAGCAGACGATCTAATAGCTACGAATGGATCAGTCTGTCCCATCTTCTCAGAAAGATCAGCATATGCCTTCTTAATATCATCAGCCAAATCAATTGGCATCGTTGCTCCAACGATCAAACTCCGAATCTCTTCACATGTCTTATGAAGCTCATCAGAATTCTCGTAGTCACTTATGCTTTCCAACAATGCATTAACCTTATCGTTCAATCCAGTTTGGTGCATGAAGTATTGATATGCGCGTGCGGTCGTTGCAAAACCATATGGTACCGGTACATCCATTGAGGAAGTCATTTCTCCCAAAGAAGAAGACTTTCCACCAACTAAATTAACATCCTTACGATGCAATTCATCAAACCATAAAACATTCGCAGTATCTCGACTACTCATGATAATATTGCCTCCTTATATTTCCGATTTGAATCTATTCTATGCATAATTGAAATTACTTTTTATAAGTAATTTCATTACGACCACATTATAGTTCATTAGCTCACAAATAGTAAACCTGTTTAAACTATTTTTGGCTTAAAATATTAACTTAGTTCTATTGACTTTTTAAGCTTCTAATCGTCATATTCATTGATATATACGGATTGTATAGTAAAATTAGCCAATTTTTATTAATCAAAATAATCATATTTTATATAGCATTCACAAAGTTCAGTATATCACAATATTGCTATTGTGAGCATAAAAAAAGAAGCATATCAATTAAGATATACTTCTTAAATAATCTTCTTTATGAATCAAAAGATTACATCATGCCGCCCATTCCACCGGCTGCAGGATTTGCTGCAGGTGCAACATTGTTATCTTTTGGTTCTGGCTTGTCAGCAACAACAGCTTCTGTTGTTAACAATAGAGATGCAACACTGGCTGCATTTTGTAATGCTGAGCGTGTTACCTTAGTTGGGTCGATGATTCCGGCGTCAACCATGTTTTCCCACTTGTTAGTTGCAGCATTGAAACCAACTTCATTTTCTTGGTTCTTGATGTGTTCAACGATAACTGAACCTTCGAAACCAGCATTTTCAGCGATTTGACGTAGTGGTTCTTCAAGAGCACGTGCAACGATATTAATACCTGTTTGTACGTCTCCTTCTTCTTTAAGAGCAGTAACTTTACCAAGTACATTCATCAAAGCTGTACCACCACCAGCAACGTAGCCTTCTTCAACAGCGGCACGTGTGGCATTTAGAGCATCTTCAATTCTGTACTTACGTTCTTTCAATTCTGTTTCAGTAGCAGCACCAACTTTAACAACAGCAACACCACCAGCTAATTTAGCTAGACGTTCTTGTAGTTTTTCCTTGTCAAAGTCAGATGTTGATTCATTGATTTGTTTCTTGATTGTTTCAACACGTTCGTTGATAGCATCCTTGTTGCCAGCACCTTCAACAATTGTTGTGTTGTCCTTTGTAATAGTAACTTTACCAGCTTGACCTAATTGATCCATAGTTGTGTCTTTTAGTTCAAGACCAAGGTCAGAAGTAATAACTGTACCACCAGTTAATGTAGCAATATCTTCTAGTTGTGCCTTACGACGGTCACCAAAGCCAGGAGCCTTAACAGCAACAACGTTGAATGTACCACGAATCTTGTTCAATACAAGTGTTGGTAGAGCTTCACCATCAATATCATCAGCGATGATCAATAATGCCTTACCTTGTTGAACAATCTTTTGTAGTAATGGCAAGATATCTTGGATGTTTGAAATCTTCTTGTCAGTGATCAAGATATATGGATTGTCGAGGTCAGCTTCCATCTTGTCGTTATCTGTAACCATGTATTGTGAAATGTATCCACGATCAAATTGCATACCCTCAACAACATCAAGTGTTGTATCAATACCCTTTGATTCTTCAATTGTGATAACACCATCGTTACCAACTTTTTCCATGGCATCAGCAATTAATTTACCAGTTTCTTCACTAGCTGATGAAACTGAAGCTACTTGAGCAATATCATTCTTGCCTGAAACCTTATGTGAAATCTTGTGAAGTTCATCAACGGCAGCGTTTGTAGCCTTTTCGATACCAGTTCTGATACCAACAGGGTTAGCACCGGCTGTAACGTTCTTCATACCTTCTTTAACAATTGCTTGTGTCAAAACAGTAGCTGTAGTAGTACCATCACCAGCAATGTCATTTGTCTTTGAAGCAACTTCGGAAACAAGCTTTGCACCCATGTTTTCAAAGTGGTCTTCTAATTCAATACTCTTAGCAATAGTAACACCATCATTTGTAATCTCAGGTGAACCATAACTCTTTTCAAGAACAACGTTTCTACCCTTAGGTCCGATAGTTGTCTTAACTGTATCAGCAAGTTTATTAACACCGTCCATCATCTTTGAACGTGCATCTTCTGAAAATTTAATTTCTTTTGCCATTAATTTTCACACTCCATAATTAAATTCTTTTAGTTAAATTTTTTAAGTTTAAAATTAATCAATAACTGCCATGATATCTTTTTCATGAAGGATTAAATATTCATTGTCTTCATACTTAACTGTTGAGCCTGAGTATTTATCAAAAAGAACTTTATCACCTTTTTTAACGTTCATAGGTAATTTCTTTCCATCTTCAGTAACTAAGCCTTCACCAACGGCAACGACATCGGCTGTTTGTGGCTTCTCCTTAGCGTTGTTTGCTAAAACAATGCCACCAACTGTCTTTTCTTCTTCTTTATCGACTGTTACAATGACTCTATCTCCAAGTGGTTTTAACAATTTAAATCCCTCCGATTATTATTTTTCTTAATGTTTGTTTTTATATCTTTAGCACTCGAACATCTCTTGTGCTAATCACAAGTTTTATATTAACATTTTATTGAAAACATGCAAGTATTTACCTTTAAAAATGTAAGGAGTAATCATGAATTTTCCCAAAAATCAATTCTTCACCCTATTAACATATATCCTTTTGTTATTACTGGGTAGCGTTCTAAATATGTTGTCGGTCACCGGCTCAATCTATTTCATCATTCTCACTTTAGGAGCCCTAGTTGCTACCGGTCTTATGATGTATTTAGTAAAACTAAATGGCCCAAATGATTTCGAAGAGAAAACCGATTTAAATCATAATTTACAATGGATCATTTTAGGAACTATCGGTGCAATTGCTCTTCAATATGGAGTTGGCTTCATCGATCAACTAATTTTCCATACTAGTACTCATTCAGAAAACACCATGCAGCTACTATTGATGGTCAAACCTTATCCATACTATTTCTTATACGTATTGATCTGCGCACCTATCATGGAAGAAATCGTCTTTAGACGTATCTTTTTTGCCAATATGATCAAACCGACTAACATCTACATTGCTGCTATCATTTCAGCATTACTATTTGCCTTCATGCATCAAGATACCAGATTCATCGTTTATGTAGCAATGGGTCTTTGGTTCTCATTTATTTACTACAAATCAAAAAATATCTATGCCAGTGCTGGCAGTCACATTCTGATGAATGCAATTGTTTTAATTTTAGGAACAATATAAAAAGAAGCCAAGTCTTTTAGGATTTGGCTTCTTTTTGCTTCAATTTTTATAATGTATAAAATCTTCTAATGATCAGGTACCTTTAATGGAATCTTTTCGCCTTTGAAAATCTTCTTAGCAGTTATATCTTGTTCAGCTTCCATATCAATATACCTATTATATCTGGCCAAAATAGCATTTATAGATGCTATTGAAAGCTTTTTATAATATTCATAATCATCAACATATCCTGAATCATTATTTTCCATATTCCTTATTAACACCCTATGGGAATCCGATGCCTCTTTTAATTCTTTAGAACTTTTTCCATACTTTTGAACAGTTTCATATAATGCATCACAACTTTTTATACCCTTATCCCTTACTTCACGATCATCCATAGAATCTAAACCGATGGCTAGATTATCCCTATCTTTCTCATTTTGCTTAAGTTGCCGCTGCTGTATCAAATTAATTGCAAACTGCTCGTATTCATAACTTGGCGATTTTGGTCCAACAGTTGCCTCAAAAAGAACAGCTATAGCAAAGCCTATTATTACTGAAGTAAAAACTCTTAGTGGTCGTTTCAATTTCTTAAAGAATAAAGATATGAACAACCATACTAGAAGAATCATTGCTAAAAGTATATATATAAGAAATACTGCCAGAAAAAGCATATACATCATATGATTTGTTTGAAACGGCATTATTATGAATAACAAGCATGGAATTATAACTATGAGTGTACTCATCCAATTCTTGATCATCCACTTACCTAATGTAGTTATTTTTGATTTCATATAGATCCCCCAAATAATTCATATTTTTTGAGTATATTACAGCTTTTCAGTTGGAACAAATACATTAATATCACAAAGAAAATACACTAATATAATAAAAGACATATTAAAAACAGCTCACCGAATAATCGATGAGCTGTTTCTTTGTGTTTAAATCGTTTTTTACTACGCGGATTATTATTCCCCACGCTTGTAGGATGCAACGTACTTTTCCCGTTTATCCTCATCAAATTCCTTTTCACTCTTAGCGATAATAATTGTTGCTAGAGAGTTACCGACGACGTTAACGGCGGTACGTCCCATATCTACGAGACGGTCGATACCGGCAATGAAGGTCAAACCTTGCATTGGCACACCGATAGTTGATACCGTGGCTAAGAGTACGACAAACGATGCTCCAGGTACTCCGGCCATCCCCTTAGATGTTAACATCAATACGACCACAAGGGTAATTTGTTGTCCTAGACTTAAATGAATATTATAAGCCTGAGCCAAAAATAGTGCGGCCAATGATTGATAGATAGCTGATCCATCCAGATTAAAAGTATATCCAGTTGGAATAACGAAACTGACGATACCTTTTGAGGCACCATATTTTTGCATCTTTTCCATCATTTTAGGAAGAGCTGCTTCTGAACTAGCAGTTGTAAAAGCTAAAGTTACTTCGTTTTCAATAATTCTAAACAATTCATAGAAACGAACATGAAACATATGTCCAACCCCAGCCATAATGACAAAGACGAAAAACGCCATTGTTGCATAAGCAATCAGAATGAACAATGCCAATGGTTTCAAAGAGTTAAAGCCCATTTCACCAACGGTAACACCAATCAAGGCACAGACACCAATAGGTGCTAAGCGCATAACCCAATTAGTAACTTTGAACATAACATTGGCTACAGCATTTAAAGTATCAGTGATAATCTGACCTTGTTTGCCAATAGAAGCTGTTCCTAAACCAAATAGAACTGAGAAGAAGATAATTGGTAACATATCACCCTTACCCAAGGATTCGAAAATGTTAGTTGGGATAATACTCATCAAGATTGACCAAATACCCGAATGTTTGGCGGTTTTGGCGGTAGCCGTATATTGACTAATATCCGAACCTTTTAGACTATGTACATCAATAAAGGTACCAGGATGTGTAACATTAGCGACAATAATACCAACAATGATCGCTAATGTTGTCATTATTTCAAAATAAATTAAAGTCTTTAATCCTATTCGACCTAACTTTTTAATATCACCCATATTGGCGATACCAACTGTTAAACAAGAGATAACGATTGGTAACACGATCATCTGAATCATTGAGATAAACATTGTACCAATGTTCTGCATTACCTGAATGGCAGCCTTATTTTGATAAAAGACTTGACCAAGGATAATACCTAAAATCAAACCAATAATAATTTGCCAGCCTAAACTGACTCGAAAAAATCGTCGTTTTTGCACTTTTAAGTCCCCTTTGAAATCAACATAGTCTTAATTATAGAAGACTTTTTGTAAAAAATGAAATTGATAACGGTTTCAAATTAAAATATTTTTCATTCAGTTCATTTTTACGAACATTATTTAGCCCCACGCATAAAATGGTTCTACTTTTGCTTGATTTAGCCAATAAAAAAAACAGAACATCCGGTTTTTTCAAATCGACATTCTGCACTTTTTTACATTATTTTAATATTTATCTAATCTTCGCCTGATTCTGAAGCAATAATATCCAAATCACCAGAAAGCGTCCATGAAGCAACAGTTGCTGGAACGATTAAATGAATACCCTTGCTCAAATCATAGTCTTTTCCATCAACGGTAATCTTACCTTGACCATTAATTATAGAAATCAAAGTATACTTACCAATTTGGTGATGTAATTCGACTGGTTCCTTAATTTCCCAGTGATAAACTGAGAAGAATGGTGATACGGGTGGTTGAACGAATGTTGTAAACTTGTTCTTGCCCTCTTCTTTTGATTCAATATTTAATTGTGGATCTTTATGAGGAACTGTAATTGTATCCTCTGATTGTTTGATGTGAAGGTCACGTTTCTTACCAGTAGACTTTTCAACACGGTCATAGTCATACAAACGATATGTTGTATCACTGCTTTGTTGTGTCTCTAGAGCCATAATACCCTTGTTCAAAGCGTGAACAGTCCCACTTGGTACATAATAGAAGTCACCAGTCTTAACTGGAACTTTTCTTAGTAGATGATCCCAGTCACCTGACTCAATCATCTTATCAAGTTCTGCTTTGTTCTTAGCATTGTGACCATAAATCAAGTATGAACCTGGTTCAGCATCAATGATGTACCAGCATTCTGTCTTACCTAATTCATGTTCATGTTCTGCTGCATATTCATTGTCAGGATGAACTTGAACAGATAGACTTGCTTCAGCATCCAAAATCTTTGTTAGAAGTGGGAATACTTTTCCCTTAGGATTGCCGAATAACTCACCATGATTTTTCCAAAGATCATCGACATATTGACCAGCAAATTCACCATTTTCAACTTGTGATCTACCATGTGGATGACCTGAAATAGCCCAGCATTCACCAATAGCGCCATCTGGAATATTGTAACCAAACTTAGTTTCTAGCTTTCTTCCACCCCAAATTTTTTCGTGGAATACAGGCTTTAAGAACAATGGTTCACTCATAATACTTTCCCCCAAAAAATTATTCTTGCTCTTCTTTCATTGACTTATCACGATCTAAGAAGAAAATCAGAGTCTGCAATTCATTAGCCAAATCAACATAATGAACACGGATACTGCTTGGAACATTGATAATTACTGGTGTAAAGTTCAGGATACCTCTAACTCCAGCATCAGCCAATAAGTCAGCAGTTGTTTGAGCTGCATTCGAAGAAACAGTCAAGATACAGACATCGATTTGTTGCAAATGAAGTTGTTCCTTTAGTTCAGATATATCATAAACGGGAACACCACTCTTAACTGTGCCAACAATTTCCTTATTAATATCAAAAGCTGCTGCAATTCGAACATTATTAGTCCGAGAAAAGTTATAATTTAGTAAGGCGTTACCTAAATTACCTACACCAACTAGGGCTACGTTAGTACGCTTATCTTGATTCAAGAGCTTTTTAAAGAAAGCCACTAAATCGTTTACATCGTAGCCATAACCACGTTTTCCAAGTGCTCCTAGATATGAGAAGTCACGTCTTATTGTAGCACTATCTATCTTGACCCCTTCTGATAATTCTCCAGAAGAGATCTTTTTTGTACCTTCATCTTTTAAAAATTGAAAATACCGATAATAAATTGGTAAACGCTTTATTGTTGCGTTTGGAACAGTTGTTTTTGTCATAATTTACCACCATATGTGTGTCATTTCACTAACATTTATAGTAAATAAAAATCGACAAAAACGCAATACGTTAAACCTATAAAGACATAATTTATTGAATAATGATAAAATTGTGAATATATAAAGGAGTTTGAAATTGATTTTATTACAAGCACAGAACATTACAAAGAATTTTGGTACTAAAAGGCTATTCTCTAACGTTAGCTTTGAAGTACAGGATAATAGTAGAATTGGTCTAGTCGGCCGAAACGGTGTCGGCAAATCAACTATGCTCAAAATTATTTCTGATCAAGAAAGTTATAATAGTGGAAATATTGCTCTGAAAAAGGATACAAATATCGGTTACCTTGCTCAGGACTCCGGTTTGAATAGTGAAAATAAAATTTTTGACGAGATGGAACACGTTTTTGATTATCTAAAGGAACAAGAAAAAAAGATGCACACTTTAGAAGAAAAAATTGCTGACCCCAATGTTCAAGATTACGACAACATTTTGAAGCAATATGATCAATTGCAAAATACCTTCCGTCAAGAAAATGGTTACGGCTATCAATCAGAGATTCGCAGTGTCCTCAAGGGATTCGGATTCGATGAGGATGTTTGGCAAGCACAAATATCAACCCTTTCTGGTGGTGAACGTTCACGCTTGGCTATGGCTAAAATGCTCTTGGAACATCACGATATTTTACTTTTGGATGAGCCCACAAATCATTTGGACATCAATACAGTTGAATGGCTTGAAGGTTATCTCAAAAATTACCGTGGCGCACTAGTCATCATTTCCCATGACCAATACTTTTTGGACAAAGTCGTTACTGAAATTGTTGAGATCAATCATCACTCATCAACTCATTATTCTGGTAATTACTCTTTCTATTTACAAGAAAAGAAAAAAAATCAAGAAGTAGCCTGGAAACATTATGAAGAGCAACAGGCTGAAATTAAGAAGACTGAAGAGTATATCCAAAAGAATATTGTCCGTGCTTCCACTACCAAGATGGCTCAAAGTCGTCGTAAGAAGTTGGAACATATGGATGTCTTGGATCGTCCTGACAGTGATCAAGGCTCAGTTCATTTTAAATTTCAAATTGATAAGGAAAGTGGCAATGACGTATTACTCGTCAAAGATGCCGCTATCGGTTATGAAGACCAAATTATGTCCGAACCTATCAATTTAGATGTCAAAAAGGGTGAACGTGTTGGTATTATCGGACCAAACGGTATCGGTAAATCAACTTTTCTTAAATCTATCTTGGGACAAATCCCAATGATCAAGGGAACATCTCAGTTTGGTGCCAATGTTCAAGTTGGTTACTACGATCAGAATTTGAAAAATCTTGATCCAAAAAAAGATGTTCTTCATGAAATTTGGGATATCTATCCTCGTTTAGATGAACAAGTAATTCGTAATATGTTGGGAGCTTTCCTTTTCAGTGGTGACGACGTACTCAAACCTGTTGCTGGATTATCTGGTGGTGAAAAGGCTCGTTTAACTTTGACAAAATTAGCTATGGAACACGATAACTTCTTAATCATGGATGAACCTACTAACCACTTGGATATTGACAGTAAGGAAGTTCTTGAAGATGCCTTGAAGAATTTCGAAGGAACTGTCCTCTTCGTTTCCCATGACCGTTACCTATTGAATACTCTAGCTGATCGTATCGTTGACATTGGCGAACATGGTAGCAAGATCTATCTTGGTGATTACGATTATTACTTGGAGAAAACGACTGATCATTCAACTGAAGAAGCACAAACAACTTCTAATGTCAGCGAAAAGAAAGTTCAGTATCAACAATCTAAGGAACAACAAAAACAAGAACGTAAATTACGTCGTCAAGTTGAAGACTTAGAGAAACAAATTGCTGAACTAGAAGACAAAAATACTGCTATTCAAAAAGAAATGACTAAAGATGAGAATCTAACTTCTTATAGCAAGTTGGCCGATCTTCAAAAAGAACTTGATGAAAACAAACAGCAACAAGATAAAGTTGAAGAAGAATGGACCGAAAAATCTATTGAACTAGAAGATTTTTCTGATTAGAAAATAATTTGATTTAGTAAAGAAAAACGGCCTCTATTAAGAAATTCAAGTAAGGAAAGATATATCTTGAATACTTAATAAGACTGTTTTTTTGTTGCTCAGCTTCTCCAAATTTGATAACTTAATTTATAAAGAATATTTCCAAGGGAGCATAACCATAAAACAAGAAAATTTCTTAATCAGATTCTTTAAGGGAGTCATCATCGCTTTAGGTTTCATCTTACCAGGAGTTTCCGGTGGTGTTTTAGCCGCCATCATGGGTATCTATGAACGAATGTTAAGTTTTATGGCCCACGTACGTCAAAACTTCAAACGTGACTTTCTCTATTTCTTACCTATCGGAATTGGTGGCATTGTTGGAATAGGCATTTTATCCAAACCTCTTGACTATCTTTTGCAAAACTATCAAGTAATCGTCCTCTGGGGTTTTGCTGGAACAATCATTGGAACTTTACCAACCCTATTCAAGGAATCGACATCCCAAATACCACGAAATAAATATGACATTACTTGGTTCTTAGCCAGCTTTGTCGGCGGAGGAATTTTTCTCTTCTTCATGAGTGAAATTTTCGGCACCATCCCAGCTAACTTCTTTGGATTCGTTATTGCGGGTATCCTAATTGCTTTGGGTGTCTTAGTACCTGGATTAAGCCCTTCAAATCTACTGATAATTTTGGGACTATATACACCAATGTTAAAAGGTTTTAAAACCTTTGACCCCTTAGTCTTCATCCCTATTGCAATTGGTGGTGTGATTTCATTATTGACCTTCTCCAAAGCTATGGAAAAATTAATTCAACAGCATCATTCAAAGGTTTATCATTTCATCTTAGGCATCGTCTTGGCTAGTACTGTTTTAATCCTGATTCCTAATCCATATACAAATGACGGAATTTCTTACGTTGGAACAACTGGCCTTGATATTGCTCTAAGTCTAGTTTTCTTCATTATTGGTTGCTTATTAGCACTCTGGATGAGTAATTTAGAAGATCGTTACAAGTAAAATTACAAAAAAATACTGCCAATAGATTTTTAAATCTATCGACAGTATTTTTTTATAGTGTTTCACTCAACGTCCATTTAATTTCGCCTGTATAATCGCCTGCAAGGTTAGGAAAGCCATTCTTCAGTAGAATACCGTCATCCTCACTCCAAGTGTCTGTAACGTCCGTATTTTGGATTTCACCGCTATTAATAGTATCTTGTTGAGCAATTAATGTATTATCACTCAAAGGTTGGGCATTTGAATTTTTATCGATAAAGTATAGTGGTTCAAAATAACTATTATCCTTTTCACTAAACAAACCAGTTGACTGGGCCGACAATTTCCATTTATATCCGGTACTGTTAACATTGATATCCCAATTACCGGAACGTTTGACATACTCACCGATTTTAGAACCAGCATTGATTGTTTGGAAACGATAATTGTTGACCGCTAACTGTAAATTCTTTTCTGATTTGATTTTAACCTGATATTCCAAAGTATTGGAAATACGATCTTTGGAGTCTGATAGTTTCAACTTGAATGTATAAGTCTTACCAGCTTCCAGACCGTTCAAGGTATAAGGAACGTCATATGTTCCCGTTTTTGCACCTTTATCAACCTCAATATCACCTTTTTGTACCCCAGGGAGTTTATTACCATCTTGATCGTAAACTTCCAAATTGCTCAATAATTCCTCACCATCAAAGGTTGAACCCTTCAGATAAGAAATATTACCTTGAAAATGAGCTTCATCGCCTAACTCTAATTCTTGTGACAGGGAATTAGTATTTTCAATATGTAAAATTTCATTATCGACAACGAAGTCAGGACTCATCGTATCACCTGTATAACTATCAGCTTGATAACTAGTGTTAATTCCTGACACGTTTGTTGTTATTGGAGTAGAACTTTCCGGACCTTTAACGATTCCATAAACCTCAATATTAGAATTATCTCCAATCGCATTCATCGATGGAATCTTTACGTCAAAACCTTTTACAGTTTTATAACTTGGTGGATCACTCTCATACTTGCCTGGGATTGTTATTGTGACATCTTTTAAATCGGATTTATTGATTTCTTGTGTTTTAGTAGTTCCATCTTCATCTTGATAAGTCATCTTACCAATGACACCATTCTCGTCACCATTGTACTCAACATACTCTGGTAATCCAACTGTAGCTGTAATTTCACCAGAATCGGAAATACCACCACTGTAAGACAATTTTTGTTCCAATTTAATTTCATCACCATCACTAGTATGCAATTCTTTAGTACTACCTAAAGTCTTACTACTATTCTTTGTAATATCAGTAATCTGTGAAGTCCCCTTCATATCAACAATTGAAGGCATTTTTTCAATAACCATATCTAAGTCAGCAATCGATGACTTTGGAGAACCTGTTGAGGCAGTGAATCCCCAGCGAACCTTCTTGTCGTCATTAGTTCCTACCAGCTTAGAAATATCGATACTAAAAGTTTTACTATCCTGTGAAGTCTGCATCTTATCCGTACCATCAGGGAACTTATCATTAATTAAATACGATAGTCGAGCTGTAGTCCCTGTTGTTGGTGGTGTATAAGTGATTTTAAGATGACGCCAACCATTACGTGGATCTTGCGTTTCTGAGTTAGCAACCTCAAGACCATCGTAACCAGTGAAGTAAGAGTTATTTTGAACTGGACCACGATGCGTCAAATTGTAAAAGTAATTATTTGTAAAAATACCATAGCTATTTTCCATATAAGTAGCGGTATCCCCCGGATAATTCCAAGCAATATGTTTTTCTCTCAATTGGTTCATAACAATATTACCGGCATTGGACATTGAAAAACCATCAAAATCCAAGTAATCATTGACTGAATTAAAAGTGGATCCAGCAGTATTATTTAAATAACGGTCAAATTCAATAGCTACACTCTTTTGAATGCCATCGGAAGCACCAGAAAGTTTTGTTGTGGTAGTTTTGTTGTCTGGAGTTCCACCACCCCAAACCCCCAAAGTCTCACCAGCAGTGGGGGCACCATTGCTACGAGAAATAGCTTGATCACCTAAATCATCATTTTGAAGTACAAAAGCAAATCCATCATAACCATCAATTTTACTTCCTCCATAAAACCAAACTGAAATTTCTTGTGACTTACTCAAATCAAAATAATTATAAGTTTTATTACCGTTACTATCTTTGACGGTTCCCCAAAAAGAACCAATCTGTTGCTTCTGCGTACTTGATCCATCCAACAATTGAATGATATCAGTCGAATCATTATTAGAATCACCCGCACGAATTATCTTATTAGAACTTTTAAAAGCTGTAGTATTGTTTGTTTTCGTATTCGTATAGTATTCTGGAGCCGTAATAAAATCATTCAGCTTCATACCTTTAGGCGCATGCTCATATACACTAGTCCTATCTGGAACTGAATAAGCCTGAACCGTAGTAGTTTTAAGCAATTGAATGAACGGCAAAAGAAATATAATCAAATAAAGAAATCTTATACGTTTCTTCATAAGACCAACCTCCTTGTCAAACATTAATATTTTATCTATGTAAAAATATTATATAATATAGCATTATTTTATATATATCATTTTCAACTAATTTTATTATCAAATATTAATTTTTATCAATAAATATAGCATTCTTGATTAGGGCAAAAAAAATAAGTTATCAATTTAATTAACTTTGAATTGATAACTTATTTTTATCTTTGTAAATATTTATTTTTTATCTTATAAGAGGTTTCGTCGATGGCTTTAATCGCATCTGAATATTTACTCTCAAATGCCAAAGTTGTTTTAAGACTACTGTTTTTGAAGCCCAATAATTTTTGATAATGTAATACTTCTTTTTGAGTAAACTCAGTTCCCGACATCAATCCCAAGATAGGAAATTCCTGTGTCTCTTGAGCTACAAAGTGCATGATATTGCAAAAATCAATTTCATCATTCATCGAACTATTTACGGCATATTGATTCAAAGATCTGTCTTTAATTTGAAAATCATTGACATGTTCCATGCCGCTTTGCCAAGCCAGATTCCAAATTTTATTTTTAAGATCATATTTAACTTGATACCAAGATTCATCTTCCATTGTGGCAAACACATCATGATCTGATTCAAAGACTAATACCAAGTAGTTGTAAATCTTGAAATCTGAAGAAACAGATAAGTTGGTGAATGGAATAAATAAATGGTCGATGTCGATTCCTGCATCAAGCATCTTCAATCTCTCAATAATATGCATTTTTAAATCAGTTGAAGTTTCATTTTCAGCCGGATCAAATTCAAAACTAGGAATTTCAAAAGTGCCATTGTTAGTGGCTTTCGTATAAATCCCATCAGTACTCTTATCATACTTTAGCAGCACATATGAAATAACCGTTCTATTTTCCATCAATTACACCTCTCATCTTTTTTACCACAATTTTCTAGATTTATTAATCCCTTTTTACAAATAATTAGTATTATTTGCAATTTGTATATAAAAATACCTCTATAGTCAATGTTCAACTTAGAGGTATCCATTTATTCCATATCAAAATCTAAGCTAGGATCAGCATTCAAATCTAATTCAGCAAAATCACCTTTATCATATTGAATCTGAGCCATTGCACCGATCATAGCGGCATTGTCACCACAAAGTCTTAATGGTGGGAAAACTAATTCCATATCCATATGACGTTTTTCGATTTCTTCAGCCAAACGTTTACGTAAGCCTTGATTAGCGGAGACACCTCCACCGACAATCAATTGCTTAACTGGATGTTGTTTCAAAGCTCTAAATATCTTATTGCTCAAAATATCCAGGACGGCACCTTGGAAGCTGGCAGCCAAATCATCTTTATTCAACTGTTCATGAACTTGATCAGCGTGATGAACACGATTGATGAAGGCACTCTTCAATCCACTGAAACTGAAGTCCAAGTTATCTTCTTGTACCATTGCTCTTGGAAAATTGAAAGTATCCTTACCTTTAGCAGCCATCTGATCAACTTTTTTACCAGCTGGATAATTAATTCCTAAGATACGGCCGATTTTATCATAAGCTTCACCAACAGCATCATCCCTAGTATCACCAAGGGTGTGGAAAACTCCAGGAGCTGTGACTAAAACAATCTCCGTATGTCCACCAGAAACTAACAAGGACATGAATGGATATTGTAGGTCAGTCACGAAATTAGCTGAATAAATGTGTCCAGCTAAATGGTTAACTTTGATCAAAGGTAGATTGTGTGCAAATGCTACTGTTTTAGCAGCCATGATTCCAATCAACAATGAACCGACTAAGCCAGGACCATAAGTTACGGCTACAGCATCGAGATCACTATAACCAACTTTTGCCTCGTCCAAAGCCATATTGATACAACGAGTTACTTCTTCAACGTGATGACGGCTAGCAACTTCTGGTACTACTCCACCAAAACGTTGATGACTCTTTATTTGTGTTGCAATAATATTTGATAAGATTTCTTTACCATTTTTAATAATAGCGACTGAAGTTTCATCACAACTACTTTCAAATGACATTATTAACGTATCTTTTTCCACAATGTTCTCCCCTACAAATCAACCATCATTTCTAAAGCATCGTGATGATTTCTAAAATAATACTTTTTGTGCACCGTTTTTACCTTAAAGCCAAAAGCTTCATATAAGGCAATTGCAGCATCATTAGTTACATCAACCTCTAATGACATTTTTTCGAATTCACGTTTGCGACAATATGCAAAAGCCTGATTCAATAATAAATGTCCAATACCTAAATTCTGATAATCACTGTTAACCGCCAAATTAGTGATATGTGATTCTGTCCTATCACTCAGTGAAATACCGATAAAAGCTACGACACCAGTCTCATTAACCAATGACAAATAGAGCGCATTCTTATTACCAATTTCCATTTCAACGATATCAATTGGCCATGGTACCGGAATTGGATAAATTGTTTCTTGAATTCGCATATATTCAATCGAATCATCTGGAATAGCCTTTCTTAAGGTAAATTCCTGTCCATCGATCGTAACTAATTGTTTTTCAAAATCAAATTTTTCCTTCTTATTATTAGATAAGATATTTTTAAACTTCTTCAACATAGGAAACATTTTTGTCTTCCTTATTACCTTTAGCGTACCAATCATGTTCCGCCTGAGTTAAACGCAAGTATGTCGGGATAAAATTATCAATATCCTTAACAGCTCTAGTTGTCTCTGCAATTTTAGCCAACTTGCCAGCATCTGGCAATGAATCTTCACTCATAACTATTGTTGCTTCAGGAAATTGTTTTTGAATTAATTCTTGTAATCTAGGCGTAGCGTTAATGAACTCCAATTCATTAGGCTCATATTGTTTTAATGTTTCAAATAGATTGGCCATTGAAGTGTGATGATCCGCAACAACAGTTAATAATCTGCCATCACGATTTGTTACATAAACACCAGCAAAAGCATTATCATTTCTGGCATCCATTAAAGGAACCAAGAGATGTTTTTTGTCACCATTTGCAGCTAAGAGTTTCAAACTAGAAACTCCTACTAATTTTTTATTTAAAGTATCAGCTAAAGTTTTAGCTACTGTCACAGCAATTCTTACACCTGTGTAGGAACCTGGACCTTTGGCAACAGCAATCAAGTCGATATCAGCCATTGTAAGCCCTGCTTCTTGCAACCCATTTTGAATATCAGGTAGTAAGGAAACACTGTGCGTTTTCTTCTCAGTTGACTCTATGTGTGCTAAAACTTTGCCATCCACAACTACTGCAACGGATAACGGTTTATTTGATGTATCAAATGCTAATATTTTCATTACGTTTATCCCTCATTCTTAATAGAATTATTTTAACACATAATTTTAAACAAAAAAAAATCGACCTATCGGTCGATTCTATTAAATTTCGAATTATCTATCCATCTCAATACGATGAAAAGAAGACCAGTTTGATAAACCAAACTAAATGCCTCTTTCGCAATCCTTGGTACTAACAACGTCAGATAAGGTACATTGGTCATCATGTGAATCCACAAAGTATTAAGTCCAGTATTAACAATTACCGTAATCAATAAGACCGTGATAAATGTTCTTAAAACTGTAACCTTGTGATTGTGTAACATGTAACCATAAATCACTCCAGATACTAAAGCAGTTAAAGTGAAACCTAAGAAGAAACTGCCTCCCGTTGCCATAATCGTATGACTGATAATATCTGCTAAAACATTAGCAATTCCAGCCTTTACGGGACCAAAGTAATATCCCAACAATCCAACAGCAATGAAGCTAAACCCTACCTGCATCATGTTGCTACCAATCGACAACTTTGACAATACCATTTGCAATGCTATTAACAAAGCCATCCACGTAATTCCTTGAACACTAACGACTTTCGTTCTACTGTTCATAATCGACATCTCCCAACGGAGCTGCCACAGAATATAAAAGAGACATATATAAAGTGGCGAATGCGGAAACAAGATCGCGAGAAAATCTCTTCGTCCGATGTTCACATTCCGTTCCATCGGCACTTAACGCCTTGAATCCTACCCCAAATATTTTTGAATACTTAAATATGGTAGCACAATAAAATAACTATACAAGTAATTGGTTTTTGGATAAGGTTTTGCTAAGGATGTCGCCCTCCGCAACAAGCACTATTGCTCTGGAACACGGAACTATATAATAAAAATCATTTTCTCGTCAATATTAAAATCCGCAAAATAAAAAATCAGAACACTATCTAATCCGGAGCAAGAATTGGGAATGCGTTCAGCTATGAAATTATTGTTATCGGCTTTGCCGATTACAATAAGGCCGACTTCGGAGATCCATTATTTTGCACGAAGTGTAAAATGATTAGCTCCGAATCGCGCCCATAGCGTTCCAATGCATTCCCAATCCTTGTGGAGGATGGCATCAAATGCTAACTAAACTAAAGAACCACTATCCCTATTTATCTTCCCATCCTAATTGAGCAATAACATTCAAAGTATCACCATTCTTTATCCAATGAGTTGATGTGTGGTTTTCTGAATCTACTTTAGCGAATGACAATGGTTCGCTTTCCAAATTAAGTTCTTTTTCATACTTAATGTCCATACTCTTCAAATGATGACTGGCAATATAATCTGTATCTAATGTATCTACCATCCAATCAAAATAGTAAGAGTTATTAACATGTTTATTAACATCGATATTATAGTAACCAATATGTTGTGGTTGTTTGAAATCATAATCTTCTGGCACACGTAAACGAGCAAATCTCTGAATTCGATTAACTTCTTCAGCACCAAATTTATTTTCCAAACGATCTGCAGCACTAACAATCTTACGCTCTTTAATGTCGATCAAAACAAAAGCACTTTGGGCTTTAACCATGACATTGCCGTCCATATCTTCAATCCAGAAATCACGATAGAAAAAGTACTTATTGTAGCTTGTTGCTTGTGTAGTAACTTTTAATTTCTGGCCTAAACGTGGCATCTGATTGATATCCATATGATATTGAACAACTACCCATCCTAAGCCATTGTTCATAACCATCTCTGTACTATCAGCATCAGCTTGGTGTAATTGTTTTTCGGAAGTTAGTAACATAATGTCGATCAAAGCTGATAAACGAATATCACCTGTAAAATTGGCAAAATAATATGGTACTTCTACTTCCATTGAATATGTTTCTCTATCTGTCACTATTCTTCTTCTCCAATTCCATGATAAAGGTTATACACAGTTTGTTTCTTCAAACCGTTGTCGGCGGCTACTTCTTTGATAGCCTTATTAGGTTTCTTACCATGGTCAATCAAGTTATCCACCGCTGCTACTAAGTCAGCATCTGAACTAACTTCTGTCTGATCAGCTGGTTTTCCTGCAATTATTAAGACATACTCACCTTTAGGATCGTTTTCTTCATAATATTGAGCCACATCTTGTAAACTACCACGCAAAAAAGCTTCATGTATTTTAGTTAATTCACGGGCCAAAGTTATCCGGCGCTCTGGACCAAATTTAGCAATCAAATCTTGGATTGTCTTCTTTACTCGATATGGTGACTCATAAACAATCGTTGTTTCACTACGATTAGCTAAATCTACTAAAGCTTCAGTTCTTTCTCTTCCTTTACGAGGCAAAAAGCCAAAGAAATAAAATGGCTGTGGTTCTATACCAGAAGCTATTAGCGCCGTTATTGAAGCTGTCGCACCTGGTAGTGGGACTACCGGAATTTCTTCCTTAATGGCAGCTTTAACTAGTTCCTTGCCCGGATCACTGATTGATGGAGCTCCAGCATCACTAACTTGAGCAATTTTGAGACCAGAATTCATTTTTTCAATTAATTCAGGAATTCTTTGAGCAGTATTATGCTCATGAAAACTTATTAATTCTGTCGGTATTTCAAAATGATTTAATAAATTTTTAGTATTACGCGTATCCTCAGCTGCTACTAAATCTGCTTCCTTTAAAGTGTTAACAGCTCGAAAAGTCATGTCTTCTAAATTACCAATGGGCGTTGGCACTAAAAAAAGGCAGCCCTTCGAATTATCAACAAAACTCCTTTGTTCCTTCATTCAAATAGCTCCCCTTACTTAAATCTTTTTAACTTTTTTATTCTTTTTCCAGTTAGTTCCGTACAAAACATTCATGCAGAAAAGACATTCCTCGTCATTATCGCGGTGTGAACCGTAATATTGTTGGCAAACATGGAATCCTTTGCGATATAGCTTTTCCAAATTCAATCGCGAACCAGATAACGTGTTACCATTAAAATCCTTTTCCTCGTAGCCAACCTTTTCTAAATGTTTGCGAAGATTTTGGTTTTCCAACTTAATCTCTTCGTTTTTTTCCAAAGTATCGGATAGTTCCTCTTTTAGCAAAGAAACCTTTTTACTTATATCATTTAGTTGATTTGTGATTGTTTCAAATTCATCATATAAATCTTTCTCTGCCATGATTTCACCTACTAATCCACAAATTTTAATGACAAATCTTCTAAAATTGCTTGAAACGATACATTACTTTTCCACATCTGTTCGGCTGTGAATAAGTCATCAGACATCTTTACAATTTTTTTGATCCCTTTATTTGAGAGTAAATCTTGCGTCGTTAATGTTGATTTTTCTAAATTGTACCTAATTGATAATATATCACTAAACATTTGATTCAACATGTCGAAAACCAAATGTTGCTGATTTTTATTCTCTACTAAAGGCATGATATCAGTCTGAATGTCGATAAAACTATTTATTTTTTGTTTATTGATTTCTTTTAACCAATTCGTAATTGCGGTTAATAACGATTGGTACTTATCAGCTGTAATACTTTCCAAATATTTAATATCGGTGACTTTCAAGGCATTTTCAGCTTGTTCTTTTTTGAATCCTTCGTTGATTAAACTTTCGATTTCTTCTTCATTACTCTTATTCGACAAATGAAAAATCTGTACACGTGATTGAATCGTTGGTAAAAGTTGTTTTGCAGAATCAGCCAATAAAATAATCATCAGATTACCTTCTGGTTCTTCAATTGTTTTTAACAAGTTATTACTAGCTGCGTTCGTCATCTTCTCAGCTTCATCGATAATCAAGATTCGTCTTTTTCCTTGTGTCGCCGTCATATTAGCTTCTTTTTTAAAGAATTTAATATCATCGACACCAATACTCTGCTTCTCAGTTTCCACTTCCAAAACATCGGGGTTATCCCCAAGGGCAATTGTACGACATTTTTGACAAGTCTGATCAGGGGCGCCATCTTGAAGATTCTCACAGAATTGACTCTGGGCTAACCAAATAGCCATCTGCTGTCTAACTTTGGAAGAAGCACTATCGATTAAATACGCATGTGACAACATATTAGAAGAAATAATTTTTTGAAATTCTTGAACAACTTTAGGCTGCTCAGTTTGTAAACTCTCCATTTTTAGAATCTCACAAATTTATCAACTGGCAAAATGAAGCAAGTAGCACCGCCAACTTGTACTTCAATAGGCTCGGACAAACTCGAAGCTGCTTCTGGCATTAAAAATGTTGGTGTAACGTATTGAGAACGTGTGTGACAATTCTTCTTGATAATTGCTAAGACATCATCAACCTTCTCTTCTTCAACACCAATAATAAAGGTACAATTACCAGCTTTCAAGAAACCACCAGTAGATGGTAATTGGGTAGCTCTAAAGCCGCCCTTAACAAGCTTTTCTTGTAGTTGTTGACTATCTTTGTCTTGAATGATGGCTAAAATTAATTTCATTGTTATTCTCCTTTAGTAAAAATATTAGGAAATCTTTGCACAATAATTTCAACAGCATCCTGAACCACTTTATCAGGTGCTTGGGCTGCATCAACAGTCTTGATACGTTCAGTATTATCTTTGACAATCTCTTTGTAAGAATCATAGACACGCTCGTGGAAACTCATAGCAGCCTTCTCCAAACGATCCATTTGTCCGGCATGATCTTTCTTGATTCGAGCTAATCCTACATCGGGAGTCACGTCAAAGTAAATTGTTAAATCTGGTAAGTGCCCTTCAATCGCAAAATTGTTAATATCAGCGACTTCTTTAGTACCGATTTGACGGCCTCCGCCTTGATAAGCAATTGAACTGTCAACAAATCTATCACTCAACATAATTTTACCCTCAGATAAGGTTGGTAAAATTACATCGATTAAATGTTGACGTCTAGCTGCTGCATATAATAGTGCTTCTGTTCTGGCATCCATCTCTTCATCATGAATATCCAAAATGATTTTTCTGATTTTTTCAGAAATTTGACTACCACCGGGTTCCCTAGATAAGACAATCTCCTTATCGGTTTTGGCCTGCAATAGTGGCATAATTTTTTTCAGAGCTGTCGTCTTACCAGCCCCATCTGGTCCTTCAAACGAAATAAATATTCCTGACATATAATCTCTCCTAGATGATTACTACTATTTTACTTGAAATTGGAAATAAATGAAACTTCCTAAGATATTATTCTAAGAGATTAAGTATGACGTCCTCCACAACAAGCTCGATTGGTCTGGACCGAATCCTATTCTATTTAATCATCTGTTTTTCTAATATTTAAAGTAAAAAAATAACAGTATCTATTCAGAAACTCCATACGTATATTTTATACGCACTAACGGAATTCTAAATAAATACTGTTTTTTATTTTAAGTTAACTAAAACACTATCTAGTCTGGAGGAAAAATTGGAAATACCTTCAGCCATGAGATCATTGTTAATGGCTTTGCCATTTACAATGAGGCCGATCTTGGAGATCCATTATTTTACACAAAGTGTAAAATAATTAGCTTCAAGTCGCGCCCATGGCGTTCCAAGGTATTCCCAATTTTTATGGAAGACGGAAATTAAGCACAATCCGCCTTAACTAATTACCAGTGTTTTTCAGCACGACTAGGTTGCTTCAAAAATGTATCCTCGTCTCCGAAAATAATATTTGTTGTAGCCTTAGCTTTAGCTTTTCTTCTTCTTGCTTCTAGATACAAGAATTGATACTTCAACTGATCAAGTTTTAACCTGATTCTTGTCGTATCATCGATATCAACCGAATTGTTCATCATTCTTTGTGTATTACCAATTCTTTGTTGAATCTGATGAATATTATCTAAGAGGCGATCATCTTCCATTTTCTGGACAGATATTTTTTTTCTACCAAACATGTTAAATCTCCCTGCGACCTAGAACCGCACTCTTCAAAGTCATTTCATCCGCGTATTCAATATCAGATCCAACAGCTAATCCATGTGCTAATCTAGTTACTTTTATTCCTGCTGGCTTAACTAATTTGGCTAAATATTGAGCAGTTGCTTCTCCTTCTGGCGTCGCATTAGTTGCAATAATTAATTCTTTAACATTCTGATTAGTCTTTAAGCGATTCAGCAACAACTTAATATTCAAATCTTCTGGGCCAACTCCATCGACTGGCGATAAGACCCCTCCTAGAACGTGATACAAGCCATTATAACCATTCATATCATCCAAAGACATAATATCTTTAGCTTGTTCAACGACTAAAATAACTGACTGATCACGACTCTTATCACTACATATATTACAAATATCCTCAGTAGTAATATTTCCACAAATTTTACAACTCTTCAAATCTGTCTTTGCGGAAATTAAATTATCAGCAAACTCTTGCACTTGGTCTTTGTCCATTCCAAGTGTAAAGAATGCCATTCTGGTTGCAGTTTTGCGACCAATTCCTGGTAACATCATATAACTATCAATTAATTTTGATATTGGTTCTGGATATTTCATTACATCAACCCGTTTGTGTATTTACCTAATTTAGCTTCTTTATCATTATCAACGGCTTCGAAGGCATTATTCAAAGCATCGATCAACATATCTTGCAAAGTGTCTGGATCATCTGGATCAATGATCTTTTCACTGATTGTCATATCAGCAATCTTCTTATCACCAGTTACTTTAACTGTGACAAAATCATCAACTGACTTACCTGTATATTCTGTTTTGTTAAGTTCTTCAGTTGTTGCTTGAACTTCTTTTTGCATCTTTTGGGCTTGGCGCATAATGTTGGCCATGTTGCCACCCATTCCACCCATATTTGGCATACCTTTACTCATAAATAATTCCTCCTAGTCATTTTTTATATCAACTATATCGTCACCAAATAATTTTACAGCTTCATCAACGGTGGGATCAGTTTTCTTTTTTGGTTCTTGCTTTGATTCTACATTGCCTTGATTGTTTAAATCAATATTATTATTAATATATTCTTTGCGAATCTTTGGCCAATCAGCTTTAGGAACTAAAACAATTTGAGAATCCTTCTTCATCAAACGACTAACATTGTTTTCTAATTCCTTTAAAAACTCTGAATCATCTTGAGCCTGTTCAAACCACATCTCATAATCAAAAGCTACTACAACACCTTCTGACGATGCAGCCACAGGTTCTGCGACTTTCATCATAGCACGTTGAGTTATGGAAAGCATACTCATTAGGTCAGGCCAAATTTCTTTAGCAGCCATTAGATCTTTTTTAGTTGCACTACCCAAAACTTTATAGATAGCTGTCTTGTTCAAACGAGCATTCGTATTAGCCCGACGACGAGTTTTCTTAGGTTCTGCTTTCTTGACCACAGTCCCTGTCGAAAGGTCTTTTACTTCATTTTGTAAATGTGAAACTTCATCTCTCAACTTATCTAATTCAGCACTGCCAACCTGATTATCATTAGTCTCACTGGTTGCTGCCGGCGCTGCACTCTGTTGAGCAATTTTTGGTTCACTGATTTTAACGGTCAAAATTTCCATATAAATATCAGTTTGATTCGAGTTTTTCAAATTCTTTTGCGTTGCACTGACTTGATCAACAATATAAAACAGACGTGAATTATCAAATTTATCTGAGATAGCCAATAATTCATCGGTCATTACTGACTTATCCATCTTACTAGACAAATCCGAATCAGAATTATACAAAATAAGATTTCGACAAACGCGAATAATCATTTCTGTAAAACGTAACGCTGAACGTCCACTAGCTAAAATCTGATACAAATTAGTTAAAGCTTCGGCTGGATTATTTTCAGCGATAGCTGTCATATAGGAAACAATCTGTTCATTACTCAAAGCACCCGTTACTTCTTGGGCGTTCTTCAAGGTTAATTCATCATCACCATATGACAAAGCCTGATCCAAAATACTCAAAGCATCACGCATTCCACCTTCAGCGGAAGCAGCGATAATGTTCAAAGCTTCTTCATCATATTTGATATTCTTATCATTTAAAATAAATTCCATTCGTTTCAAAATATCCTGACGTGAAATACGACGGAAATTGAAACTCTGTGTTCTAGAAATAATTGTTGCAGGAATCTTTTGTGGTTCAGTTGTAGCCAAAATGAACATGACATTAGCCGGTGGTTCTTCCAAAGTCTTCAATAAAGCATTGAAGGCACCTTGTGAAAGCATATGAACTTCATCGATAATGTAAACTTTAAACTTGGCTTCGGTTGGTGCGTATTTTACTTTGTCTCTAATATCACGGATCTCTTCAACACCATTGTTTGAAGCCGCATCAATTTCAATTACATCATTCAAACGGTTTTCATTTGCAGCTTTGCAAATTTCACATTCATTGCACGGTTCGCCATCATGTGGATTAAGGCAATTCACCGCTTTGGCTAAAATTTTGGCACAAGATGTTTTACCAGTACCACGTGGACCACTGAACAAATAAGCATGACTAGTCATCTGACTAGCAACCGCATTGCGCAGTGTCTGAGTAATAACATCTTGGCCGATTACATCAGAAAAAGTTTGGGGACGCCAAACTCGATAAAGTGCTTGATATGCCATTTTAACTCCTTTAAAAATCTAATATGTAAATTTTACCACAAGATTTTTGACAAATACTGCTTGGAAAAAAATTACATCATATTTCAAAATAGCCACAAAAAAACTCCTAACCAAATTGGTTAGGAGGCTTATATGCATAACAAAAGGCACATGACACACCCTGCTTAGTGCTGCTTCCTTCCGGATCTGACACAGTTCACAAGAGCATCATTGCCCTAAGGCCTTGCGGCAATAACTATCATACTATAAATAATAGTTTTTTTCTACTTTTTGCGGCGAATTTCTCTAAAGAAATTTCTTAAAAGATCCCCAGCTTCTTGTTCCTTAATACCACTGAGAACCTCTGGTTGATGATTATATCTAGTCTCCGCCAGTAAATTATTAATTGAACCAACTGATCCAGCCTTGGGATCACTAGCACCAAAAATAACCTCTTCAATACGGCTATTAATAATAGCACCGGCACACATTGGACATGGTTCCAAAGTCACAAATAAACTCGTGTGCTCCAAACGCCAACTACCTACTTTTGCACAGGCCGCTTCAATCGCAATAATCTCCGCGTGTTTAATAGCATTTTGAGTTTCCTCACGTTCATTTGAGCCTACTGAAATCACTTCACCAGTTTGATTATCAACGATAATACAACCAATCGGAACTTCTTTACGTTCACCGGCTTTTTTAGCTTCATCTAAAGCTAGATCCATGTAATTATTTATTTTTTCTTCTGAAAATATCATATTAATTGAGTAATTGAGTTACTTTCTTTTCCAAATATTCTGGAATTGCTGGTGATTTCAACTTTAACTGATCTCTTTGTTTTTGAATTGAGTCCAAAATTTCAACTAATTCTCTAACTTGACTATCAGATAAAGTCCCAACAAATTCCAGTAGTTTTTCGTTGCCATGTAGATATTTATCAACCAAGGACTCTAATTTCTTACGGTCTTGTTTGACAGCCTTATCTTTCATAAAATGATTCAATTTACGTACTGCAAAAAATGATCCCGCTGAAACGGCGGATAATATCGTCAAAATAATTAATTTCTTCTTCATATGTAAACGCCTCCAACACAAAATATACCATATTGAGCAAAAATTTAAATCAATTTACTTTTTAAAATATAATAACCTTTATCTCGAACAACAATTTCGACATTGCCAAAAGTCTTCTCCATCAACTTCTTAGCTGATGGTGCACCTTGCTTCTTTTGTAAAACGATCCAAAGCTCGCCACTATTTAACAAGTAGTTCTTAGACTCCTCCAAAATTGCGGTAACAACATTCTTACCCGCACGGACTGGTGGATTGGAAACAATCAACGCATATTTTTTATCGACATCTTTATAAACATCTGACTCAAAAATGTCCACGTTTTCGATACTATTGTTAGCGGCATTTTGTTTAGCTAGGTCTAAAGCTCTAAGATTGACGTCAACCATTGTAACTTGACGGGATTTTTGTTCTTTAGCCAGAGCTAAGCCAATAGGTCCATATCCACAACCAACATCCAAAATATTACCTTCAGGAATATTTTGAAAATCAATTGCTTCAATTAAAACTCTTGAACCATAATCAATCGTTTGACGTGAAAAAACTCCACTATCAGAAATAAATTTAAGATTATGGTTTCTAAGCGTAAAATCGAATTTCTTTAATTCGTGTTCTAGATCCGGTGTATTATCAAAATACTGATTAGCCATAATTTTCCCCTTTCTCTATTTGAGGGTAAAAAAAAATCCTCTTACGAGGATTAATTTTATCATTAAAGTGAATTACTTCAATGTAACTGTTGCACCAACAGCTTCTAGCTTTGTCTTCATTTCGTCAGCGTCAGCCTTAGCAACGCCTTCCTTGATAACCTTAGGAGCACCATCAACAAGGTCCTTTGAGTCCTTCAAGCCAAGTCCTGTGATACCACGAACTTCCTTGATAACCTTAACCTTTTCTTGACCTGCTTCTGTAAGTTCAACGTCGAATGAGTCCTTTTCTGCAGCAGCGTCGCCACCAGCAGCACCGGCAGCAGCAACTGGAGCAGCAGCCTTAACATCGAATTCTTCTTCGATAGCCTTAACAAGGTCGTTTAGTTCTAGAATTGAAGCTTCTTTTAAATCATCGATAATCTTTTGTGTATCTAAAGCCATTATTGTATCCTCCAAATATTATGAGTTTTTTTAGTTAATTATGCTTCTTGTCCAGCGTCTTCTTTATCTGCAACGGCCTTAACAACCATAGCAAAGTCACGAACAGGAGCTTGTAATACAGATACCAACATAGATAGCATGCCATCTCTGTCTGGTAATGTTGCAAGTTCTTGAATTTGGTCAAGAGTTGCGGCTTTACCTTCGATGATTCCACCCTTAATTTCAACGGCGTCAACATCTTTAGCAAATTTAGCAGCGATCTTAGCAGGTCCAACAGGATCTTCTTCAGAGTAAGCAATAGCTGTAGGTCCAACGAAGAACTTCTCTAGACCTTCAACACCAGCTTTTTCAGCTGCACGTCTCAAGATTGTATTCTTAACAACTTGCATAGTAGCATTTTGTTCACGTAATTCGGCACGCATTTCTGTTACTTGTTCAACAGTTAGACCTAAGTAGTCAACAACGATGACTGACTTTGCGCCTGTAAGTTGCTTAGCAATTTCATCAACTTGTGCTTGTTTTTGTGCTAATACTTCTTGCTTCATTATTACGTTTCACCTCCACAATTTTTTAGTTAATATCTACAAATTTCGGCTTAAAAAATAAAATCTCTGTGCCCAAGGGACACAGAGATTAAGTGAAATAATCTTCTGGCCTCGGCAGGATATTAAGACTTTCATCACCTGAGTCTTCGGTAGAAATCAACTATACTAATCTATCATTATTTTGGTTATTAGTCAACATTAAGCGTTAATTTTTAGACCAGGTCCAAATGTAGATGTCAAGTTAACACTTGTTACATAATTACCTTTAAGTGATGCAGGACGAGCTTTAACGATTGCACCATAAAATGCATCGAAGTTAGCTGCAATCTTGTCTGTATCAAATGAAAGCTTACCGATTGGTGCATGGATAAGACCATTTGAATCAACACGGTATGTAACTTGTCCGGCTTTAATATCATTAACAGCCTTTGTAACATCCATTGTAACTGTACCTGTCTTAGGGTTTGGCATCAAACCTTTAGGTCCAAGAACACGACCTAAACGACCAACTTTAGCCATCATAGGTGGTGTAGCAACGGCAACATCAAAGTCTAACCAGCCGTCTTGGATCTTTTCAACAAGGTCATCTGAACCAACAACATCAGCACCGGCTGCTTCAGCATCCTTTGCTTGTTGGCCTTCAGCGAAAACGATAACCTTTTGTGTCTTACCAGTACCATTAGGTAGTACTAGAGCGCCACGAATTTGTTGATCAGCTTGCTTAGGATCTACATCCAAATTAATTGCAACTTCAACAGTTGCGTCAAATTTAGCGTAGTTAACCTTCTTAAGTAAGTCAACAGCTTCTGTAGCAGAGTATTTCTTGTCTTTATCGACTTGTTTCATTGCTTCTAAATATTTTTTTCCATGCTTAGCCATGCTAAGTTCCTCCTTGCTTTGTGGTCTTTCGGAGAATCAAATTTTCTCCTCCCACTTGTTAAGAATGCTTTCACATCCCTGTAAACTGCTTAAATCTAGTCTTTTACTTTACTTCAAAGCCCATACTTCTTGCAGTACCAGCAACCATACGCATTGCAGATTCAACACTAGCAGCGTTTAGGTCTTTCATCTTGGTTTCAGCAATTTCGCGAACTTGGTCTTCAGTAACTGTGGCAACCTTATTTGTGTTAGGTTCGCCAGAGCCCTTTTCAACGCCAGCAGCTTTCTTCAATAGAACTGCAGCTGGTGGTGTCTTAGTAACGAAATCGAATGAACGGTCTTCATATACTGAGATAACAACAGGGATAATCATACCCTTTTGATCTTGTGTACGTGCATTGAAGTCCTTTGTAAAGGCAACAATGTTAATACCAGCTTGTCCTAAAGCAGGACCAACTGGAGGAGCTGGAGTAGCCTGTCCAGCAGGGATTTGTAATTTTACTACGTTAGCAACTTTTTTAGCCACGGTGCATACCTCCTTGTTCCGTGATGTGGTCATGATGAGAATCTAAATTTTCTCTCCCACATGTATGTGTCAAAAACATACCGTTTTATAGTAGCACGGTCTACTCGTCTTATCAATAACTATTTTTGTTTTTCAACTGATGTGAAGTCAACTTCTGCTGATGTCATACGACCGAACATATCAACGTCAACCTTAAGTTTTCTGTGTTCATCATCAATTTCAGTGATCTTACCTGTTGTGTCTGAGAAGGCACCATCAGTGATTTTAACTGTTTCACCAACTTCAAAGTCAGATGGTTGGTTTTGTGCGCTCATACCAAATTGACTTAGAATGTTATCAATTTCTTCAGGTAATAATGGTGCAGGTTTACTACCAGAACCGTGACTGCCGACAAATCCGGTAACACCCGGTGTATTACGAACGATGAACCATGATTCATCAGACATAACCATTTCTACTAAAACGTAGCCAGGGAAAGTTTTTTCCATTTCTTTCTTTTCTTTACCGTTTTTCATTTTTGTTTCTTCTTCTTCAGGAACAACTGCACGGAAAATATAATCTTCCATACCCATTGATTGGGCACGTGATTCTAGATTTTCCTTAACTTTATTTTCATATCCTGAATAGGTATGTAGAACATACCATTGTTTTTCGCCAGCTTCAGCCATAATTTCCTCCAAAATTCAAAATAAAAAAACTCCGAACCAAGTCGAAGTTTTTTCCGTTAATTCCATAATAGCAAATTTTTTGCGTACTTACAATCTATTTACCCATTACGAAATGTTGCAATAATGTAATTAGACCCCAATCAACTAATGCAAAGAAGATTGCATACATCAATGAAGTACCAATAACAGTCCATGTATCACGTCTATTTTCTTTGAATGTAGGCCAAACAACTAATTTCATTTCATCTTTGACGCTACCAAAAAATTTAAATAGTTTCATGTAATCCTCCAGAGTTATCTTGTTTCTTTATGTAGTGTATGTTTACCACAGTGCTTACAGAACTTTTTAACTTCTAGACGTTCTGTTCTATTTGGGTTCTCAGTAATTGTATAGTTACGTGAGCCACAAACAGTACAAGCAAGGGCGACTTTTCTTAATCCCATGTTTATCTCCAAAACTAATTTGTTTTAATCTTATTAATTGTAAACTCTGGAAGTTGTTTTGTCCATTGCAATCTCACATGACTATAGTTTCTGATTACGCTTTATCTTCTTTTTACAACGGTTAGCCGCCTGTATTATTTGTTTCATATTGCAGCGAGCTTCGATACAAGCATCGTGCATTGACACTTTTCCCAGCAAGAATTGAAAAGCCACTAACTCTATACGACTCATTTTAGTCATGATCTTTTCTAATTGATTAGATATATCGACACTATCACTGTCTTCAGCGACTTTATCATCAAATTTACCTTTACCAAGCAATTTGTCATATGATTCCGTTCCTTGATTAGCCTTACGTTTAATGGCATTTTCACGCCTAATTATATCTATTATATGATTTTGAAATTTTAATTTAAAAAAACTGCCGAATTTGGAGCCACTGTTGCCATCGAATAATTTACAAGTTTGATAACAGACTAAAAAGGCCTCTTGATACCAATCATTACGATCATAGCCATCAATAAAATATTTAATATACATATTATCAATCATTGGCCGATATCTTCTGACCAACCTATCTAGTGCTGCTGAGTCATCCTTTTCTTTAATCAATTCAATCCATTGGTTTTCTTGTTCGACTTTCATTTTACTTTTTACGAATAATAATTTTGTAATTTAAAAATACCATCCACCATAAGTAAATTTAAGCGAACACTTGTTTACAACAATTTAAATGTATTTACAAATAATAATCTTATAAATTCATTCAAATTTTCTAATACAAAAAAAATTCTAAGTAAGATTTATCCTACTTAGAATTTTTTAATTAAACATTACGTGAGGCAAAAGCTTGATACAACAGAATACCTGTTGCAACAGAAGCGTTCAAACTTTGCACATGTCCGACCATCGGAATATTCAAAGTTTGATCAGCTTGTTTCAATACTAGTGGTGAAATACCCTTACCTTCGTTACCGATAATTAGAGCAACTGCTCCCTTGGCATTCCAGTTACGATAGTTGTCACCTTCCATAGCTGTTCCAAAGACCCAAACGTTACGTTTCTTTAAATCTTTGATGGTATTAACTAAATTAGTTACACGAACAACTGGTACGTGTTCAATGGCACCTGTTGATGTTTTAGCAACGGTTGAAGTTAATCCTGTTGAACGATGCTTGGGAACAATAATTCCGTCTACACCTACGGCATCGGCTGTACGCATGATTGAACCTAAGTTATGAGGATCTTCAATTTTATCCAAAATCAAAATGAATGGATCAGTACCTTTCTTTTCAGCACTCTTGAAGATATCTTCCATTTCAGCGTATTGATAAGGAGCAACGTAAGCGGCCATTCCTTGATGGTTACCACCGTTACTAATATCATCTATCTTATTCTTAGGTACTTCTTGAACGATTAAACGATCACGTTTAGCTAACTTGATAGCTTCAGCGATATGTTCACTAGAAAGTCCCTTTTGAACTAAAACTTTGTTAACACGTTGATCGGCTGTGGCGGACTTCAATAATTCAATTACTGAATGTACACCATAAACTAATTCGTTTTCTTCTAAATTGTTACTACTGTTACTACGTTTATTCGAATTTTCTGTCATCTGCTTCACCCACTTCTACTTCATTTATGCACCATTGTGCCAATTCTACAACCCGGTCTTTGTTGCCGGTAATATCTAAATAACCAAAAAGTGCTTCAAAACCTGTAGACATATGATAAGTGACGACACTTGTATTCTTAGCTTTAGTATATTTTTTAGCATTACGTCCGTTCTTATAAATTCTGATTTCTTCATCAGAAAGAATTCCCTTATCCATCATCAAAGTAATCAATGATGCTTGGGCCTTCGCGGAAACGTAGTGTTTGGCTTGTTTTTGTAATTCATTAACCTTGGTAATATTTTTACTTAAGAGATGTTCACGAATAAAGACTTCGTAGACGGCATCTCCTAAATATGCCAAAGTTACTCCGTTAAATTGTTTAACATCAGTCATTAATATGCCACCGTGTTCCTTGTGGTGTATCTTCGAGGATTACACCCATTTCTTTTAATTGATCACGTAATTTATCACTTGTTGCAAAATCTTTATCTGCACGAGCTTGGTCACGTTGATCGACCATTTCTTGAATTTCTTTAGAAAGATCTTTTTGTTCATCCAATTTAATTCCTAAGATACTTGTCAATTCAGTCAAAGTCTTAAGAATCAATTCGACACTAGTCTTCGCTACTTTATCTTGAGCAGAATAGTTATTAGCTAAACTAACCAAATTAAAGATTTCTGTCAAACCATTTTGTACGTTGAAGTCATCGTTCATCGCTGCTTTAAAATCAGCCACAATTTGTTCAACTTGTGCTTGAATATTATCATTTTCGTCAATAGCACCATCAAGTCGGAACTTCAAATTGTTATAAGCTGTCTTGATTTTCTCAAGATTATCAGCAGCCTTTTGTAAGTTCTTTTCTGAGTACTCAAGTGGACGACGGTAATGTGTTGATGACAAGAAGAAACGCAATACTTGTGGATTAGTCTTCTGGACAAGATCATGCACTGTCACAAAGTTACCGAGTGACTTACTCATCTTCTCGTTATTCTCAACTGTGACAAAACCGTTATGCATCCAATAGTTAACAAATTTTTGACCAGTCTTAGCCTCACTTTGGGCAATCTCATTTTCATGATGGGGGAATTCCAAATCTTGACCACCACCATGAATATCAAAAGTATCGCCTAAGTACTTAGTTGACATAACTGAACATTCAATATGCCAACCAGGACGGCCTTCACCCCAAGGAGAGTCCCATTTGATCTCGTTTGGCTTAGCTTTCTTCCACAAAACAAAATCAATTGGATCTTGTTTCTTGTCGAATTCAGTTTCACCAATATGTTCACTAGCACCTTCAACTAGTTGGTCGATATTTTGATCGGACAACTCACCATAGTGTTTGAACTTTCTAGCACGATAGAAAACATCCCCATCAGATTCATAGGCATAACCCTTGTCGATTAAAGCTTTGACAAAATCAATAATCTCTTGAATATTATCTGTGGCTCTTGGATTGATAGTGGCTTTTTGAACATTAATAGCCGCAATATCCTCATAGAAAGCCTTGATAAAACGGTCCGCTACTTCAGGTACGGTGATACCTTCACGATTGGCCTCTTTGATCATCTTATCGTCGACATCTGTAAAATTAGAAACAAATTTTACTTTGTAACCTAAAAATTCCAAATAACGACGAACTGTATCAAAAGCTACGATTGAGCGAGCATTTCCAATGTGGATATAGTTATACACCGTTGGTCCACAGACATACATTTTTACTTCATTAGGTGTTAATGGTTTAAATTCTTCTTTTTGGCGTGTTAATGTGTTGAATATTTTTAACATAATCTTCACCTATATAAAAAAGGGGTTGAGGCAAAACTAAGTTTTCCTTCAACCTCTTTTTGTTTTATTTATTTTGTATCTTAAAACCTTTGCCTATTTCATTTCAGCCAATGTCTTATCGATATTTGCTAAGGCTTGTTTCTTACCAAACAATTCGATTGTTTCAGCAATTGCTGGACCATGCATTGTTCTTGTAGTTGCAATTCTTGCTGGCATGTATAGCTTTCTACCTTTAACACCAGTATCAGCTTTAACTGATTGAATAGCAGCCATAATTTGAGCAGCTGTGAAACGAGGTAATTTTTCTAACTTACCTTTCAAATCTTCAATAGCTGTCTTTGCATCGTCATCTTCTAGTTCTTTTTGTTCATCATCTGTTAGATGTTCTGGTTGACTGAAGAAGACATCTGCCAAGTCAATGATTTGTTGTGTATAACTCATTTGTGGCATGTATAGTTCTGTTAAATGTCTTACCCATTGAATTTCATCTGTAGTTGGATCTTCTGAAACTCGTTTGGCTTCAACCAAGTTAGCTAGTACTAAGTCAGTGATTTCACTAACATCAGCGTGCTTAACGTATTGGTTGTTGACCCATTCTAGTTTCTTTTGATCAAACTTAGCTGGTGATTTGCTTAGACGATGTTCATCAAAGATCTTGATAAATTGTTTACGTGTAAATAATTCATCTTCACCAACTGGTGACCAACCTAATAGAGCAATAAAGTTAAACATAGCTTCTGGTAAGTAACCTAATTCACGATATTGTTCGATGAATTGGAGAATTGATTCATCACGTTTACTTAATTTCTTACCAGTTTCAGTATTAATGATCAATGTCATATGGCCAAACTTAGGTGCTTCCCAGCCTAATGCTTCATAAATCATCAATTGTTTTGGTGTATTGGCAACATGGTCATCACCACGAAGAACATGACTGATTTCCATCAAATGGTCATCAATAACAACGGCAAAGTTGTATGTAGGCATACCATCACGTTTTTGGATAACCCAATCGCCACCGATAGTATCTGAACCGATTGAAACTTTACCCTTTACGATATCGTCCCATTCGTAGTTCTTACCAACTGGTACGTGGAAACGAACAACTGGTTGTAAACCAGCATCTTCAGCTTCTTTGATCTTGGCTGCCTTTTCTTCTTCAGACATACCTTCGAATTCGTATTCGTAATGAGGCATTTGACCATGAGCTTCTTGGTCTTCACGCATCTTTGTTAGTTGTTCTTCAGTCAGATATGATTTGTAAGCCAAGCCTTTTTCTAGCAATTCATCAATATATTTTTGATAAATTTCTTTTCTTTCTGATTGACGATAAGGACCATAGTCTCCACCAACATCTGGACCTTCATCCCAATCAACGCCAAGCCATTTAAGGTTTTCTAGTTGACTCTTTGTACCACCTTTAACGTTACGTTTTGTATCTGTATCCTCGATACGAATTACAAAAGTACCTTTGTGACTACGTGCGAATAGGTAGTTAAAGATAGCTGTTCTAGCGTTCCCAATATGTAAGTGACCTGTTGGACTTGGTGCATATCTTACACGAATTTTATTATCTGACTTTTTTGCCATTTCCTTGTTCTCCCCTTTTACTTCTTGAGTTATTTCTATTTGAATTCTTATTACCATTATTATTGCGGTTATTACGTTTGTTACCACCGTTGTTATTATGGTTATTGGAATTCTCTTTAGAATCGCTCTTTTCTTGGATACCATGCATTGAATGCTTAGGTTTTGCAAATATCATCTTACCAGCGTCAGTTTGCAATGCACTAGTTACAACGACTTCAACATCTTTGCCAATGAAGTATTTACCTTCTTCAACAACGACCATTGTACCGTCTTCTAGGTATGCGACACCTTGCTCTCTTTCAGTACCCTCTTTTATAACTTTAACAGTCATCGTTTCTCCTGGCAAAACCATAGGTTTCAAAACTTTGGCTAATTCGTTAATGTTAAGTACTTGAACATTCTGAAATTCACTTACCTTACTTAAATTATAATCATTTGTGATGACAGCACCACCGATTTCTTTAGCTAATTTAAGTAATTTCATATCCACTTCTGGAATATTATCATAATCGCGTGTTGTAGTTGTGTAGTTGATACCTTTATCCATTTTCATTTCATTTAAAATATCAAGTCCACGACGACCACGTTCACGTTTTTGATTATCACTAGAATCTGAGATCAATTGCAACTCATGTACAACGAAATCAGGAATCATCAACTTACCTTCCAAAAAACCAGTGTGTGCTAATTGATGAATTCGTCCATCAATAACAACGGATGTATCTAGAATTTTATATGGATAGTAATCTTTTTTAACTGAACGACGTGTAACTTCACCTTCTGAGGCTAATGTTTCACTCTTTTCAGCTGCCGCCGGTGCAACTTTAGTATTACGTTTTGTGATTGAGAAATTGCTCCAATCATTTCGACGACTTGTTCCCATTCTGAAACCGATCCAACCAAAGACGATCATTAAGATGACGGGAATAACATTTGAAAACATGTTACTCATCATATAGAAAGGTATGGAAATGATATTGGCTAATACTAAACCACCAATTAAGAATCCAGCACCATAAATAATCCACCCTGGTGAACGAGAATTCAAATACTTCTCAATTCTTTGATTTAATTCCAAAATTGGTTTAACAAACAAGAATGACAAGAAATAAAATACAATACATCCAATAAGTCCATCAAAATAACCGTTATTAACAAAAGCAATTCCTGCTAAACCTGAAATTTCCCATAAACTTGGTAAAACGGTAATTCCGACGGCGATACCAAGTAATGCAAAAATTATATTTACTACGATCTTTCGCATATATGCCTCCTATTTAAAATATTTTGTTCATCGCATCAGTTACGGTACTGACACCAACAATTTGAATCTTATTATCTTTAGACCAATCTCCCATATTATTCTTGGGAATAAAAATACGCTTGAAACCTAATTTTTCTGCTTCATTTACTCGTTGATCAATTCGATTAACACGACGAATTTCACCGGTCAATCCAACTTCACCTACAAAACAATCAGTTCCTGGGATACCCATATTTTTATAACTGGAGGCAATTGACATTGCTAAAGCAAGATCAATTGCTGGTTCATCTAATTTAACGCCACCAGTTGATTTCAAATAAGCATCCTGATTTTGGAGCATCAAATTACCACGTTTTTCTAGAACGGCCATAATCACTGACACCCGGTTATGATCCAATCCCGTGGCGGTTCTTTTGGCATTACCAAAAATTGTAGGAGTGATCAAAGATTGGATTTCAACCAAAATTGGTCGAGTTCCTTCCATTGAAACTACTACCGCTGAACCATTGGCATCCGCTAAACGTTCCTCTAAGAAAATTTCTGATGGATTAGATACTTCCACCAGACCCTTAGTCCGCATTTCAAAAATACCAATTTCATTCGTTGAACCAAAACGGTTCTTAACAGAACGTAAGATTCGATAACTATGGTGTGTGTCCCCTTCAAAGTATAGAACAGTATCCACCATGTGTTCCAATATTTTTGGACCAGCGATGGCGCCACCTTTAGTTACATGTCCAACGACGAAAACAGTAATGTTGTCCTGCTTAGCAATATTCATCAATTCAGCTGTAACTTCTCTGATTTGAGAAATACTTCCCACGGCAGAAGTAATTTCTGGTTCATCCATTGTTTGCACAGAATCAATGATTAAGTAATCCGGATGCATTTCGTTGATTGTTTGACGGATATAACTCATATCTGTCTGAGGGTACAGATAGAGGTCTTTACCCGAAATACCCAAACGATCAGCTCGCATCTTGATCTGTGAAGCACTCTCTTCACCAGAAACATATAATACTTTACCACCAGTATTCGCTAGTTGTCCTGAAACCTGTGTTAACAAAGTTGACTTACCAATACCTGGATCTCCACCAATTAAAATCAAAGAACCGGGAACGATACCGCCCCCGAGAACTCGATTCAATTCAGATAGATTCGTCTTAACACGAGGTTCCTTTTCAAAGGAAACATTATCGATACTAACTGGTTTAGACTCTAAGTCACTAACTCGACGGCTAGGAGTTGCTTTAGCTTTGACGGATTCAGGATGATCTACTTCCTCAACCATCTGATTCCAAACGCCACAGTTAGGACAACGTCCTAAATATCTAGGTGAGACGTAGCCACAATTTTGACATACGAATTTTGTTTTAGCTTTTGCCAATAAAATAGTTCCTTTCTTATTATATTCCTGAAGAACCAAATCCTCCATTGCGTTTCTTCAATCCGCCTTCATCTTCATCAGTTGTTAAATAATTGATGAAAATACCTTGGGCTAAGCGTTCGCCCTTTTTAACTTTGTAGTCAATAGGAAAAAAGTTGATCAATTGAACAAATAATTCTCCCTCATTGCTTTCATTATTGTAATAATCAGCATCTATTACACCAATACCATTAGGAATGGCTAAGCCACGTTTTAATGGATTACTGGAACGGTTGGCTAGGATCAATACTTCATCTTCTTGCATATAAGCCTTAACCCCAGTTGGTACTAGTACTGGTTTAATTGATTTTTGAACTTCAGCTAATTTGTCATTATCCATTTTACCTTTATTTAAAATGAACTTTAAAACATTAAAGAAACCAAATTTCCAAATTGAAGGAACCACAAAGTCTTCAGCACTTTCAATGTCATAACCGGCAGCATTTTTAGTTTGACGAACTGGTAAATTAATTCCCTTACCTTCGTATTTTTTCACAATCTCGAATCCACGTTTTTTAGTCAAATTGAAAACTCCTTAAGCATTAGATAACTAAAATAATAGCATTTTAGCCCATATAAAACTATTGATTACACTGACTTTCTTCTTATAATAGAGTAATATTAAAATAAATAATTCAGCAGGAGGTAATTTTATGGAATTAAATCATGAGGATGGACGTTTTTATCTTGAAGACAATGGTAAAACAATTGGTGAATTAACTTATTCCAAGGTTGAAGACAATGTTATTTCACTTGATTACACTTACGTTGACGAGGCTTATCGTGGTCAAGGACTAGCTGGTAGACTCTTCAATGCAGTCGTCGACTTTTCCGACCTTAAGGGATTAAAGATTGTTCCCGTTTGTGAATACGCTAAAGCCGCTTTTGAAAACAGACCAGAAATCAGATTTTTATTAACTGAGAATTACCAAAAGCTCTTAAAGGGGGAAAAATAGTGAATCAAGACGAATTAAAGAAAGCAGTCGGTGTTAAATCTGTCGATTACTTCAAAAGTGATATGGTAGTCGGACTTGGTACTGGCTCAACCGTTTATTATATGATCGAAGAACTTGGACGTAGATACCAAGCTGGTGAGATTAAGAATATCGTTGCTGTAACTACTTCTTCACGTTCTGAAAAACAAGCTAAAGAATTAGGCATCCCAACTAAAGACTTAAACGAAGTTGACCATATCGACCTTACTATCGACGGTGCTGACCAAATTGATAAAAATGGTCAAGGTATCAAAGGTGGCGGTGGTGCTCACTTGCTTGAAAAAATGGTCGCTACAAACTCCACTCGTAATATTTGGATTGTTGACCAATCAAAGATGGCTGACACATTAGGCAGTTTCCCATTACCTACTGAAGTAATTCCATTTGGTTGTGAGAAGACCTTTACTGATCTTGAAAAAGAAGGATTGAATCCTCAATTCCGTCTCAATGAAGATGGTAGTCGTTTCCTTACACACAACAAGAATTACATCATTGATCTAAAAATTGGTGAAATCAAACACCCACATTTGTTGGCAGATTGGTTAGATCACCAAGTTGGAATAGTTGCACACGGACTATTTCTTGATATAGTTAATACTATTATCGTCGGTTATGAGGATGGACCTAAAGTAATCGACAATATCAGATAAAAAAAGGAGAATTTTTGTATGACAAAAGAAATCACATCATCAGACTTAGATAAATTTCAAACTGCATTTGACAATACACCAGGTTCTTCAGCTATCAAAAACGCTGTTGCTAATAACGGTTTATTCAAATCAAGTGAAACTATTGCTTCTAAAGTAGCAATGGACCCTACTTTCTCAGTTGAATTGGATACAGGTTCAGTTGCTGATCAAAAGCAATCAGGACTTTGCTGGGTATTTGCCGCATTGAACACAATGAGACATCCACTTCAAAGCAACTTTAAGATCAAGGGCTTCGAATTATCACAAGGATACATGCTTTTCTGGGATAAACTCGAAAAATCAAATTACTTCTTTGAAAATGTTATTAACACTGCTGCCCTTCCAACCGGTGACCGTAAAGTTGACTTCCTTATGACAACACCTCAACAAGATGGTGGTCAATGGGACATGGTTATGGCTCTTGTTCAAAAATATGGTGTCGTTCCAAAGAGTGTTATGCCAGATACATTCAGTCGTACAAACTCCTCTGAATTAAACAACGTTCTCAATAAAAAATTACGTAAAGATGCTATCATCCTTCGTGACTTTGTTAATAGCAACAAGTCTGAAGAAGATATCGAACGTAAGAAGAATGAATTACTAAGTGAAATTTACAAGCTTCTAGTTTACACAGTTGGCGTTCCACCTACTAAGTTTGACTGGGCTTACCGTGATGACGATAAGAATTACCATAAAGAAACTGGTATCACACCTCAAGAATTCTTCAAGAAGTACGTTGGCTGGGATTTAGATAGTTATATCTCAACTATCAACGCACCAACAGCTGACAAACCTTACAACCACGTTTACACAGTTGAAATGTTAGGTAACGTCGTTGGCGGTCGTCAAGTTCGTCACTTAAACCTTGAAATCAATGACTTCAAGAAATTAGCTGTTAAACAATTACAATCTGGTGAATCAGTTTGGTTCGGTAGTGATGTTGGTCAAAGTTCTGATCGTAAGATTGGTATCATGGATACAAACATCTACGACCTTGAAGGCCTACTAAACACTGACCTTAAGATGACTAAGGCAGAACGTCTTGATTACATCGAAAGTATGATGACACATGCCATGGTACTTACAGGTGTTGATTTGGATGAAAATGGTAACCCACTTAAGTGGAAAGTTGAAAACTCATGGGGTGAAAAAGTTGGTAACAAAGGATACTTTGTTATGAGCGACTCATGGTTCGATGAATATGTTTACCAATTAGTTATCAACAAGAAATTCTTGAGCGATGACCTTAAGAATACCTTTGAAACAGAATCAAAAGAACCTAAAGTTCTTGCTCCTTGGGATCCAATGGGTGCTTTAGCTTAATTACGATTCTTATTTAAAATTTGAATTCAAAAGAACGATCTCCATTAAGTATTCAAGATATATCCTTTACTTGAATCTTTTAATAGAGGTCGTTTTTATTTTACAAAATTACGTATTAAACATACTTGCCTCAAAAAAAATAATTGAAATATTATTTAGTCTGGAGTAAGAATTGAAAATGTGTTCAGCTATGACGTTATTGTTAGCAGCCTTGCCGCTTACAATAAGGCTGATCTTGGGGATTCATAATTTTGCCGAAGGTGAAATTGTTAGCTTCAAGTCATGCCCATAGCGTTTCAACACCTTTCCAATTCTTGCGGAGGACGGCTTCCAATCAAGCTTAAAAATTGCCTGTCTTGACACGTCTATGCTATTGAATTATTCGTAACTTTAATATAGAGTGCTCTATAATGAAATTAATATTTGTGAAGGGGTGTCAGTATGAAAAATAATCAATTTGCGATTCGTCCAACTCAGTTTGGCGACCAAATTACAGAACTAAAAGAAATTGGTTTTTTAGATAAAGATAATAGTAGCGAAAATGATCCTATCAAATTATGGAAGAGTTTCTTAAGTAAGGCTTTTATTGAGGCTAAAACTTCTTCTAATTTTGAAGAGAAATTGCGTACTTATATGGCAACTCCAGATCAAAATTTAAGTGAATATCTTGACTCTTCAATTAATGTTTCCGTACAAACATTTTATAATGTTGCGCTACAGTTATTGAAATTTAACCCAGATGTTGATTTTTCATTTGAAGATCCACTAAAAGCAATGGAAAAAATTCAATTGCCAATTGCCGACCATCGAAAAAATAATTTTTCCGCTGAAGAATTAAAATCGGCCTGGTATTGGCTTTTAGTTACTCATAATAAAGACGGTCAAACTTATCTCGATTCATTGGCTGTTAAGGGATATTTCACTCCATTTTACGGTAAAGTGTCTAAACCTATGCTCTTCAACGGTAAAACATTACCCGTCTTTGATCCACATAAGTTAATTCGTGAAGTCGTCTATGTTGAATCACCTCAAGACAGTGATCATGACGGCAAACGTGATCTATTGAAGGCTGAAATTTTACGCCCCTACGAAACTGAAAATGGTCTCAAGGTACCAGTTCTCTACACCGCTAGTCCTTACAACCAAGGTACTAACGATGAGACTGGTGAAAAATTAACTCATAATGTAAATGTTCCTTTAAAACATAAGACTCCAAATGACTTAAGTTATGAAGATATCGAATATCACCAACCATCTGATTCCTTACCTTTAGCTCGTAATATTAATGGTGAAACAAAGAAAGCTGAAGAAACCTTCTCTAGAGAGAGTTCTTACACACTAAATGATTACTTCTTAGCTCGTGGTTTTGCTGTTATTTATATGGCCGGTATTGGTACAAAGGACTCTGACGGATTAAGAACTACTGGTGATCCTGAGGAAACTATTTCCACTATTTCCATTATCAAATGGCTCACTGGTGAATTACCTGCCTTCACTAATAGAACCGATAATATTGAAATAAAAGCTTGGTGGTCAAATAAAAAGGTTGCCATGACCGGACGTTCTTACTTGGGAACTTTAGCCACTGCTGCCGCCACTACTGGTGTTAAAGGCTTGAAGACTGTTATCAGTGAAGCTGCTATTTCAAACTGGTATGACTACTACCGTGATGGTGGCTTAGTTATTGCACCCAGTGGCTTCCCTGGTGAAGATGCCGATGTCTTAGCTGAAGAGACTTTTAGTCGTCGTTTACAACCTGGTGATTTTAATGAAATCAAAGGCAAATGGAATCAAAAGATTGAAGAGATTCAAAAAGGCGAAGATCGTGACACTGGCGACTATAATACCTTCTGGGATGCTAGAAACTATCATAAGAACTTCAAGAATATTACTGCTGATGTCTTCATGGTTCACGGATTGAATGACTGGAACGTTAAGCCACGTAATGTCGAAAGATTGTGGAACGGCATTAAACATAACGGCGTTACGCAAAAGATTATTCTTCATCAAGGGCAACATATCTACATCAATGCTTTCCGTTCTATTGATTACAGTGACATTATCAACTTATGGCTGACACATGAACTTTTAGGTGTCGATAATCAGGCCAAAGAAATCATCCCCGATGTCATTGTTCAAGATAATGTTGAGCCAGAAACTTGGACCGCTCATTCTGACTGGGCAAATCCTGATGATAAAGAAATTAAATATAATTTATCAAGTGATAAATTAGTAACTAGCAACTCTAATTCTGATTTCAAAACATTCATTGATCAATTACCTGAAAAAGATTTCAAATCTTACCGCGATGACAACGTTACATGGGAACAAGATCTCATTCACGGTGACAGTAAATTAGCTGAAAACCAATTGACATTCAAAACAACTCCATTAACAAAGGAAATATTACTAGATGGGAAGATTAATGTTGATTTGAAAGTCGCCTCAAGTGAAAATCTTGGAATGCTAAGTTTCCAAATAGTTGATTATGGTAAGACTAAACGTTTCAACGTCTCACCCACTCTTCTATCTAAAAATAGTTTGGCTGGAACTTATGATTGGCGTGAAGATGATTTGCGTGAATTTACTTTGGGCAAAGAAACTTCGGCTAAGATGATTACAAAGGGTCACATTAATCTACAAAATCGTGAAAATAACTATAAAGTTGATGAATTAAAGCCTAATATCTTCTACAATATAAGCGTTGAACTACAACCAACTTTCTACAAACTGCAAGCCGGCCATCAACTAGGTTTAATCATTTACGCTACTGACTTTGGAATGACGGTTCGTGGGAATCAAAATATTAAATATACGGTTCAATTAGACCAATCTTCATTATCTGTTCCATTACATGAGGATTAATAAGAAGTGTTAGTTTATTTGACTATATGGGGAATATAACTAGACCAAAATAAGTAGTTTCATACCCTAATACTTAATGTTACAATTGCCGTTGAACTGTTTATTTTTGGAGATTATTTATATGGAAAAGACACAACTGAATTCATTGAAAAATAACCCCCATTCAAAGATGAGCATTGCTGGATTCCTAATTGCTTTAGGAATCGTTTATGGGGATATCGGTACTTCTCCCCTATATGTTATGCACTCTTTAATGGTTGGGAATGGTGGACTTGCAAAAATGTCCACCAATTTTATCTTAGGAAGTGTTTCCTTAATTTTTTGGACACTAACTTTGGTAACAACAATTAAATATGTTTTGATTGCTTTACGTGCAGATAATAACGGTGAAGGTGGTATTTTTGCCCTTTATACGTTAGTTAGAAAACGTGCTAAGTGGTTGATCATTCCAGCTATGATTGGTGGGGCAACCTTCTTAGCTGATGGTATGATGACACCAGCTGTTACTGTTACGGCTGCCATTGAAGGTCTTAAAGGTATTAAGATCAACAATGCCGTGCTAATCAGTACACAAAACCAAGTAATTATCGTTACACTGATTATTTTATCGACCCTCTTTTTCATTCAGAGATTCGGTACTCAAATGATTGGTCGGGCTTTTGGTCCGATAATGCTGGTTTGGTTCTCATTTTTAGGTTTGGTCGGAATACTTAATATTTCTTCTGATTGGACTATTATCAGAGCTTTGAATCCTTACTATGCTATTGAATTATTACGGAGTCCTGTTAATATCCGTGGTATTTTCATTTTAGGTAGTATCTTCTTAGCTACAACTGGTGCTGAAGCGCTATATTCAGATATGGGACATGTTGGTCGCCCTAACATCTATACAAGTTGGCCTTTTGTTAAAGTTTGCTTATTACTAAGCTATTTAGGTCAAGCCGCTTGGATCATCAGTGTCAGAGATAATCATACTTTGCAACAAATGGGTTCAGCTATGAATCCGTTCTATCAATCTATCCCAGCTGATTTCAGACTCTTCGGAATTTTCTTATCAGCTATGGCCGCTATCATTGCTTCCCAAGCTTTGATTTCCGGTTCATATACTCTAGTTTCTGAAGCTACTAAGTTAAGAATGTTCCCAAGATTGAAGACTTACTACCCAACCAATTTCAAAGGACAGTTATATATTCCAACTGTTAACTCAATTATTTGGGTCGTTTGTTTGTTCATTGTCTTCTATTTCAAAACTTCAGAAAACATGTCTAACGCCTATGGTCTAGAAATTACGATCACTATGTTAATGACAACTATCTTGCTACATCAATGGCTCTTGATGAAACGAGTTAACAGGTTATTCACAACTGTTATCATCAGTTTCTTCTTCGTTATTGAAAGTATCTTCTTTGTAACAAACAGTAGTAAGTTCATTCATGGTGCCTATATCACAATGTTCATTGCTGCTTTATTGATTGCTGTTATGTTCATTTGGAGATATGGTGAACGTCTCAAGGATGACAACACATATCGTAGTCATTTTGCTTCTCTATTAGCTTTTAAACATCAATTAAATGATTTAAGAAAAGATCCAAGTTATCCACTTTACACAACTAACTTAGTTTATTTAACTAAAGTCCACGATGGATATCGTATTAAAAAGAACATTCTCTACTCAATTCTCGACAAACGTCCTAAACGTGCTCAAGTTTACTGGTTCGTTACTGTTAACGTTACCGATGAGCCTTACACCGCTGCATATAGTGTTGAGACCTTTGATACTGATTACATGATTAGTGTTCAATTGTATCTTGGATTTAGAGTTGATCAAAAGGTTAATGTTTATCTCCGTCAAGTCGTCAATGATATGATGTCAAATGGCGAGATTAAAGCTCAACCACAGAAATATACAACCATTCCTGATCGTGATGTTGGTGACTTCTCATTTGTTATCATCAAAGAGGTTCTATCACCAGATACTAAGATCAGCAATGTTAAAAAGAGTATCATTCACTTACGTTTACTCTTACAAAAATTTATTTCCCCAGCCAATTGGTTCGGTCTTTCATACAGTGATGTTATTGAAGAACGTGTTCCTTTGGTACTTGGAAAAGTTTCACTCAATCGTCTACGTCTAGTCAGAAAAGATCGTTCAGCCTTGAAAGATATCAAGATTGATGAAGAAATTGACGACGATGATGATGATGAATAATTCAATCAATTAAAAATCGTTATGGGATTCCTATTTAGAATCCTGTAACGATTTTTTGTATCCATAAAAAAGAAGGTTGTCTGAAATCAGACAACCTTCCTAGGGTAAATCATTTAACTAGCCTACCGGACTATACCTCGACGAAGATATAAATGTTCTTCTATATCTTTTTTATACCTACATTATAAGCTGCCTAAGGCAAACTACAATTGTAAAGTCTCATTTATACATCTCGTCCAAATCGGCTCTTATCAGTCCCTTTTACTAGAAAATCTCTTTATAATCTCAGGTAATCAAGAATTAAAGAATAACTTCTAAAGAGAATACTCTGATTCTTGTTAAAATAACTAATTAAAAAATAACTAGCAAAGAGATGATCATTATGTTTACATATATTCAAATCATCGACAAAGATGCACATAATTTCATGGGCTACGTCGATTACGAATTCAAGAATAATGTAATTTCAATGACCTTAGTTAGAGGAATGAGAAAACTTCATCGTATCAACATTCCATTATCGGATATCACTGACATTATGGTTGAAGAATTCTATGGTACTAGTCGTATTAGTTTTATCTACAACACTCAAAAATATATCTTTCTAAACTCCGGATACGGTGAAAATGAATACCTAATTAAACACTTAACTAAAGCCGTTAAAGCCTAATACTAAATAAAAATCACTAGAATAATCTAGTGATTTTTTTGCTCTCTCATATAAGTAAATTTAAAGCCATCTAAGTTCCTTTTCTTCTACCAATGGTAGTTTGTAGGAAGTTTATTAATTATTTCTCTAAAAAGCTCTCAATTCCATATGCAACACCATCATCATCATTACTTTTAGTCGTATACTTACCATATTGTTGAATCTCCAAAGGAGCATTAGCCATAACAATTGGTGTACCAACATTTGTTAGCATTGGCAAGTCGTTATGACCATCACCAAAGGCTGCCATTTCTTCTTTAGACAGTTTTTCTAAATCTTGAATATATTTTATTCCTTTTGATTTCTGAGCCAAATTACTAGTTATCTCTAAATAATTATCACCAGAGCGTTTAATGCTAACGTCAGCAACATTAAGATTCAAGAGTGTTTGATTTAATTGTTCCATTAAATTCAGATCAAAAGTTATCATCATAATTTTATATAACTTAGTATCTAACAAATCGTCAAAATCAATCAATGTAGTTTTCTGCCCCGTCAACTTGGATTCATAATTAATACCTTCATCGATTTTTTCAACATACCAATCATTTAATCCATAACAACTACAACTGACATTAGGAAATTCTGTTTGAATTACTTTCATTAATTTCCAGAAACTAATCATATTTAGAGGTTTATCATCTAAAATTTTGAAACCAGTAGCTGTTTTCTTATAAATCAATCCACCATTAAATCCAATCTGAGGATCAGTTAAATCCAATTTATCAATAGCATTGGCCATTTCCATCGGTGCCCGTGCTGAAACTAGAGTGAACGGAATCCCACTATTCTTTATTGCTGAGACATTTACATCACTAACGTTGCCTTCACTATTTAACAAGGTTCCATCCATGTCTGAAAAAATATGTTTGATCATTTTGCTCCTCCTTATAATCCCATTTTAATGTAAAAAAAAACAATCTCTAAGGATTGTTTGTAGTTTATGCAAATGATGTTGCGACACTTCCGATAACGATCAATACAATACCTAGAACCGTGAATTTCATTTCATGGCTACTTTTATGTTCGTGTAGAATAAAGATTCCACCAAAGGTACCAATTACAACGTTCAATTGTGTCCAAATGAAGGCTGAAGTATTACCGTTTGCCTTAGCTGAGAAAATATAAGCAAAGGCGGCGATTCCCCAAGCAATTCCAGCAAAGATGTTTAAATAGTGTTCTTTTTGTTTAAAGGCTTTAACATCTGTAAATAGTGCATAGATGATTGCTCCAACTAAAATTCCTAGCATTTCTGGTAAGAAAATAGCTGTACCACTTTGGTTTTTAACAATTGGCATATTAGGGAATGAAGAATAGATCCAAAAACCTACTGTCGTACATAATAGGAAAATAGCATCCTTTAATTCCATTTTGTTTCCTTCAGAACTATCAGTTACTGAAGTTAATAAGGCACCCACAACTACGATCAATAAAGCAATGATTCCAATTATCTTAGCCTGTGCCCCAGCCCAGTCACCAAAAATCAACATTCCAATAATAGAATTACCTACTAATTGAAATACAGTCGATAGTGGAACTGTACCTGAAACTCCAATACGTTTGAATGAAATGAATTGTCCTATCTGTCCAATAGTCCATAGAGCACCACAGAGAACTGAGAACCAAAAAGCGGTTGTATTAACAGTTGGCTGTGTTATTAAGTAAGCGACAAACCCGACGATTGTCGCACCAGCACCAATTCCAAACATTTGGTTAGCAGGAGAACCACCAATTTTACCGGTGATGATTGGCATGAAACCCCAACCTAACGCTGGTATTAGCGCAATTAAAATATTCATAAAAATTCCCTCTAATTCGCAAAATATTAGTAATAATCTTTTTTTAAAGTGATAATTTTTTTGTATATAAGGAACAATCTTGGTTTCTAATGATACATAAAATAAAACTTGCTTCGAACATTACTACTTTTTCATCTAATTTGTCCACTTGGCATAAAACCAAGTAAATATCTAGACCATTTAAATAGTGTACCTCATAATGAAAAAAAAGAAAGCATTTTCTTAAAAAAATTTTTGGTCCCACTCGTACCAATATTTGCTACATTTATCACATACCATGGCAACACTTTATGGCAACAAAAAAGACCAGTTTTCAGTTAACTAGTCTTTTATTTGCTCTGACGATTTGAGTTTAAAATATTTAATTTTTTATCAAATTCATAAATCAAAGGCGTTCCATTAGCGACTTCAACACCATCGATATCTTGGTCACTAATGGCTTCAATATATTTGATCAAAGCTCGAATAGTACTTCCATGAGCCACAATCAGTTGATCTTTACCATCTAATAACCTAGGAGCAACTTGATCAACATAATATGGAACAATTCTTTGATAAGCATCATAGAGACTTTCTGCTAAAGGCATAATTCGAGCATCATAATACTTATATGGACCCACATTAGGATCTGCATGATCAAGCTTAGGTGGAACAGCATAAAAACTTCTTCTCCACAGATGAACTTGCTCAACACCAAATTCTCTTCTTGTGGCATCTTTATTTTGACCTCGTAAAGCTCCGTAATGACGTTCATTCAAGCGCCAACTTTTTGTAATCGGCACATAATTAAGATTTAAATCATCCTGAATAATATATGCAGTAAGGATTGCCCGTTTCAAAACTGAAGTATGAACATGTTCAAATTCAAAGCCTTGTAGCTTTTTAGCAGCCACATGTGCTTGAACGACCCCTTCTTGAGTCAAGCCCACATTATTCCAACCAGTATATTGATTTAATGCGTTCGCTGTACTTTCGCCGTGTCTTACCATAACAAGTTTTACCATATTATGACATTCCAACTTTCATTTATAGAATTACCTTTTAATCTTAGCACAAATCGCTGTTCTTATTAATCTATCAACGAATTATCTATCCCTCGATTACATTCGGCTTGCAATGTAACATGCGTAATATTGAACTGTTCCTGCAACATTTTATCTACTACATCGTAAAGCTTATCCAAGTCCTTCATATTGCAGTTTTTCTCAACGTTAATATGAGCATCCAACATGATATGATTCTCATCAATCATCCACAAATGGACATGATGAACCTTAACAATTTCAGGAATAGTCAGAATTGCCTGCTGAACTGCATCCAGATCAATTTTGGGACTGGCCTCCATAAGAATATTGACAGTCTCCGAAACGACGCTGTAAGCCTCTTTCAAAAGCCAAATGGCAATAACTATTGTTATAACTGGATCCACCCAATTCCAATTGAAAAGAATAACGAAAATAGATGCAACAAAAACACCTACTGACGAAAGTGTATCTGACAACATATGTAAGAACGTTGCCTTAATATTTAAATTATGCTTAGAGCCAGAAAATAAGACCAGCATTGAAACAAAATTAGCCAATAGCCCGATTATTGAAACAATCATCATCAATTGACCATTGATCTCTTCAGGCCGTGACAATCGTTTGAATGATTCAAAGACCATCATAACGGTGATAACGACTAAAATAATTGAATTAACGAATGCTGCTAAAATCTCAGCTCGTTTATATCCGAAAGTTTTCTGGACATCATTTTTCTTGCGTCCGATAACATTGGCAACAAAGGATATAATAATGGACAAAGAGTCTTCTAAGTTATGAAACGCATCCGAAATAAGTCCTAAACTACCTGAAAAAATTCCACCAATAAATTCTGTGATCGTAATTATGACATTTAGTGCGGTGACATAAAAGAAACGTCTACCTGTTATTTTTCCATGATCCATAACGTTGCCTCCCGCCCTTATCATACCAATGTTTTCTTAAAATATAAAAAATAGTGCCATATACAAAACGAAGCCAACTCTAATTCAGAATTGGCTTCGTTCATTATTATCTTAAATATCCTTTACTTAGCTGTTAACTTAGCAACAACTTTAATGGGATGAGCGACATCGATAATATCAGAGAATCTATTTGTAATATAATCTCTCATACCGTCACGAGCTTCTTTCTTAGAAACATTGTGACAAACGCGCTTCTTTGCAACTTCTTGGCCCTCTTTGCTCAAGAAATTACAAGTTACTTCATAATCGCCATGATTTCTAAATAGCATCATCATTGCGACCCCCTTCTATAAAAATTAACATCTCATTAACATCGACCAGATATTTATACCACTTTTCAATAGTCGGTTCAACACTTTAATTTAAAATTACTTTTTAAAAAAAGTAATAGCATTTTTTAGTAAATTAATTCATAGTAAACAATTATGATATTATGGTCATAACTAGTAATTATCTATTCATCGGTCAGGGAGATATATCATGAACAGGCGCAATAATAACTCAAATAAAAATATGACACGTGAATCATTCCGGCGCAAACGTACGCCCATTTACAAAAGAAAGCCCTTTATCATTTTCTTAATTTTAATTATCATTTTAATAATTGGTCTACTTATTTTTTGGAAATCCAGTTCTTCAAAAGACAACACTCATACGACTCAGCCTTCTCATAAAATAGAAAAGGTTAAGCCTAAAAAAGAAACCAAGAAAAAGCCAACTAAGAAAAAGAGTATTAAAAAAGCTAAAAAACAAAAAAGTGCAGATGAAATTACCGCAAAACAACAAGAAAATGACAATAAGCAAAACAATGATCAACAAAAAAAGACGACTAATCAAATAAAGAATGCTGGAACTTATACTGATTTAACTTACGATACAGATTGGTATACCTTCAAGATTTCAAACGATGTTAAATTGATCAAAGACAGTAATGGTGACGCGGCTTTATTGGTTAAATACAACTACACGAATAAAACTCAGAATAATGAAATTCCACAGAGAGTTCAAAATACCGCTATTATGTTGAAACAAAATAATCAACAATTATCAGCCACCGCTGCTAAAGGTGAATACGCTACTATCGTCAACTCCAGTAACAACGGTTTGGTTCAACCTAACAAGAGTTTTGATGGTGCCCTTCTGGTAAAAGTAAAGGATACTGACTCAGAAGTCACAATGTACTTCAAGAATATTCAAACTAATGATTGGTTAGATACGACTCAACCACTAAAACTGAAATAACTTCAAAGTTTTAAAAAAAGGTATCTATTTAGACATCCGCAATGCTTGCTGATTCTAAATAGGTACCTTTTTAAATTTCTGAATTATTGGAAATAAGTATGACTTAGACTGTCTCTCTTTCTAACTTAAAATCCTTTAATTGAGCATATGCTATGAACAAGGTAATCAAAAATAGAACGCCAATTACATATAATGAAGACATTGAGAACTGCATTTTAGCTGCTTCTGCCATTAATTTATTGGAGAACATTGGGAACATATCGCGTAAGGCGTGTAAAAGAATGACTATTGAAAGATTTTTGGTCTTAACGTAGATTGTACCGAACAATAATCCAATCGCCGCAGCAAAGATCACTTGTCCTGAAACATATCCAATTGGCATCGATTTTAAGTTCATCGTATGAATCAAGCCAAACATAATACTGGATCCTAAAACTGCTCCTAAAACGTTATTATTGAATAATTTTAAAAACAAACTTACTAGAAGTCCTCTAAAAATATATTCCTCTGCTAATCCTACTAAAAGACACAATACAATGATTCTCAATTTAACCGCTAAATCACTAGCTGTCAGCGTTGCTGAATCTAAGACTGCAATCAGAATTATTGCAGGCATCGCGGTATATAACTGTGCCGACCAATTTTTAGAGTTGAACCAATTTATTTTTTGCTGAAAAAAGAACTTATTCAATAAGAAAGCTATGACAAATACTAAGAAATCACTTAACATCTGCCAATAACTGCTGACTGCATGTTTCCTAATGAAAAAGGCCAAAATGAACATGACTGCCGGAAAAATTAGGCTGGCAATGATAATCTTTGCAAGATTACTTTTTATAAATTTCATGAGTTCTCCTTAAAAGTTATTATATTTTAATTATATAGAAAAAGTTCTTGACATGAAACGCGTTCGATAAACTATTATTTAAGCGTTGAGATACGAATTACACAAAACTTCTTTTTTGTTAAAAGCTCACCCTTCACGTATTTCACAACAAGCCAAGATATTTATTTGTTAAAAAAACTCATCCGTCAGCGGGATGAGTTTTTTAGTATTGCTAATATTTGATTAATTTTTTTATCGGAAACGGCTTCCCCCTTGTAGTTCCAAGAAAGATTTAAGGTCACTTGACCTTGCCTAGTTTCAACGATTAACAGATGCTCCGGACGATTGATGGGACGGTTTAAAGTGCCTCCAGCAATGTTATGACTATTCATTAAATTTACACCATCAATAATTGAAAAAGCCTGAATCTCTGATAGTGGTATAAATTTATCTTGTTGCAAAAATGGTAAGTAAATTAGTTTTACCTTTTTATTCCAAGTTCCATCATCAATATAATATATTCCTTTGGCAGTGATTTTCCAGCCACCATAGAAGTGTTTCAGCGACCATGGGTAAATCAACATGCTATCGATTAAAAATGCTACTGTGCCGCATAAAATCGACATCAACGGCTCATTGGGGAAGATTGAAATAATCACCACCCCCACTGCTACACCAAGAAATATACTGCCTAACAGTGGTTTAAAACTGATTTTTCTAGCGAATCTCAATTCGTTTTCCATATCAATCACCTTGACTGTTTATGACTACACTAAAGATAGAACTAATTGCTTAAATAATCCAAAAATAAGTTTCAAAAATGGACACTTTGTAACTTCTGGCACAAAAAAATAGTTTGATCAAATTGACCAAACTATCGTTTCTACTTTTTGGGATTTCGTTTAAAGGCTCTGCGAACAACCTGGAAGAAAGTTAAGGACTTTACAATATCCTCAGGTTTAACATAAACTCTAATTGCTCGTAAAACTCTCTTAGGATCTTTTGAAGAAAAAGTAAACATACCGTTCTTTTTTGTTTGAATGGCATAACGTGGAATCCACTTGCCACCAAACATCACTGAGACAACGACCTGTTTAACTTCTGTCCATGGGATCTGAATATAGTTTGAAACATCACGGTCATCGTAAAATTCAAATCCTTTATCCCCAATCATGATTTTCCCATAATCAGTCAACCCTAAATGAGAAGTTCCTTGAATAACCAAATCCGACTTTGTATTTAATGATTGAACCATCTGACCGCTCCTTTGTTTTGTTAAAAATATTATACGGCGGAACTTATTTATTATCAAAAGTACAATAACTTTTGTTCTAATGAAAATGAGACATCAACTCAAAAACGAATTGATGTCTCATTTTTAATTAGTAAAACTTTTTGAAAGTCTCAAATTATTACATAACATGTAGAACGTGTAGAAGAACACCTACAACGAACAAGCCAAGAATAATAACGATTGGAGATACTTTCTTCTTTAGTAACCACATGCAGAACAATGTTAGAAGCAAAGCAGCTAAACCAGGGATCAATTGATCCAAGTTATCTTGCAATGTTGTTACTTTATGAGCAGTCAATGATAGACCATCTTTTTGTTGAATCAATGCTTGTTTGATACCTTGTGCACCTGATGGAATCTTTGACCAGTCAATGTATGCACCCTTAGCCAACTTAACAGTTGAAACTGTTGGTGTGAACTTAACAACAACCCAACGGTTGATCAATGAACCTAAGATAAACATACCTAGAATTGAAGCACCTTTAGTAATGTCTTGTAGGACACCACCGGAAACGTCATCTGTAATCTTAGAACCAGCTTTGTAACCAAGCTCTTGTGTGTACCACATGAAGGCCATACGAATAGCATTCCATGCAACGAAGTAAATGATTGGTCCAAGAATATTACCAGTCATAGCCAATGAAGCAGCTAAAGCACCAATAATAGGTTTAACAGTGAACCAGAACACAGGATCACCAATACCAGCCAAAGGACCCATCATACCAACTTTAACACCTTGGATTGTAACATCATCGATAGCGGCACCGTTTGCACGTTCCTCTTCCAATGCCATTGTTACACCAAGAATAGGTGATGAAAGGTATGGATGACAATTAAAGAATTCCATGTGACGCTTCAAAGCAGCAGCACGATCTTCTTTTGTCTTATATAATTTTTTCAAAACTGGAATTAGTGAATAAGTCCAGCCACCGTTTTGCATACGTTCGTAGTTCCATGAACCTTGAAGGAACGTTGAGCGCCACCAAACGGAGATTCTATCTTTTTTAGAAATTTTAACTTGATCTGCCATTTTTATGTGTTCTCCCCTCTTAATAGTTATCTATTATGTCGCCGACTGGATCACCGGTGTTAGAGTTACCTCCACCACCATTTGAACCGCCATTGCCACCTGATTTAGATAATTTCAAGTAGATGAGCGCCATAGAAATACCGATAGTACCAAGACCAATAAGTGTTAGATCTGTAACTGTTGCAAGTACGAAACCAATAGCAAAGAATGGCCATACTTCACGACTAGCCATCATATTGATAACCATTGCGTAACCAACAGCAACAACCATACCACCACCGATTGACAAACCATCTGTCAACCAAGTAGGCATAGCATCTAGTAATGATCTAACAGGACCAGCACCGATTGCAAGAATCAATGCGGCAGGAATAGCGATACGTAAACCTTGCATACAAATAGCAACATATTGCCAGAAATCAATTTTAGCAAAACTACCTTCTTCAGCAGCCTTATCCATAATATGAACAATACCAGTTGCCAATGTACGACATAGAATTGTTAGAAGTAGTCCGGCAACAGCCAAAGGAACAGCAATAGCGATAGCTGAACCAACACCCTTTTGTCCTTTACCACCAAGAACAAGAATAATAGCTGAAGCGACAGATGCCAAAGCGGCATCAGGTGCTACGGCAGCACCGATATTAGCCCAACCTAAGGCGATCATTTGTAGTGATCCACCAAGGATAAGACAAGGTAACAATTGACCTGTAACTAAGCCGATTAAAGTACATGCGATAACTGGTTGGTGAAAATGGAATTCATCCAAAATACCTTCCATACCAGCTAGGAATGATACCAAAACGACAAGAATAATCTGAATAGCATTTAATTGCATGATTATTAATCCTCCGTTTTATTTCTTATATAAAAGTTAAATCCCTATTTGTTTTTATCCAATTCTGCTTGGGCTTTCTTCATAATATTATCAAGATTGTCCTCAGAATCTGTTGGAACCTTACGAACATCAAATTTGATGCCTTGTGATTCCATCTTCTTAAATGTATCAATATCGTTTTGATCAAATGCCAAAACTTTATTAGGTTGAACTTTACCAACTGAGTGAGCCATTGAACCAACATTGATAGTCTTCAATGGAACTCCACCCTCGATAGCTTTTTCAACATCTTGTGGTGTTTCGAACAATAGTAATGCACGTTCGCCACCGAAATGTTTGTCATCCTTAGCAATCTTGATCATTTGATTGATTGGGATAACGTGAGCATGAACACCAACTGGTGCAGCTTGCATAATCAATTGTTTACGCAAGTCATCCTTAGCAACGTTATCTGAAACAACGATAATACGTGTTGGTGAAACTGATTTTGACCATGCAGTAGCAACTTGACCATGCAATAGACGTGAATCAATACGTGCCAAAACATATTCCAATGAACCAGCCTTACCACCTGAAACAGTTTGTTTAGGAGCAGCTTTAGGAGCAGCATCCTTAGGTTGTAGTGATTCTGGACGAACCTTTACACCATCTTTTGCTGTTTCAATAATATGAGCGGCAATTTCATGTGCAGAGTTCATTGACATACGTGAAGCGTAGGCTTCAATCAACATAGGTAAGTTAAGACCAGCAACAATAGCCCACTTATCCTTATGTGCCTCGAACAAACCATTTACTTGGTTGAATGGTGTTCCACCCCAAAGGTCAACAAGGAACAAAACTTGTTCTTGGTCTTCCAATTTGGAAACAGCATCTTCCAATTTTGCCTTAAGGTCATCAGGCCCCATGCTTGGTTGCAATGTAACGGATTGAACATCTTTTTGTTCACCGAAAATCATTGAACCAGACATCTTAATGCCGTCGGCAAAGTCACCATGGCTTGCAATAATAATTCCAACCATGTTTCTTCCTCCTTATGTTTTATATAATTAAAACGCTTACTTCGACCACCCATTATGGTCGCCTAAAAAAATAGAATAATATCCTAATAAACCGTTTTAATCTAGCTCACCCTTCATGTGAACCCTTACATAATATCATTTTTTCAGAAAAAAAAACAGTACTTTTAAAAAAAAGTCTAGACCACAATCAAATTAAACTATCTTTGTGATTTTTACGAATTTCTTTGTGTCCATTTGGCATATTAATTGGAACCGTTTTGACAATGTTTTTAATTTTTTGTTCTTCATTAAATGATTTTATTTCTGTTATTTTTGTCCATTTTTATGGTTGTTTGTGATATTTGAAAGCAGTCTACTATTTTCACTAGTTTTCAATTATGTCTTTCCTAAAGCCCTAAACAGTGGTAATTGTCCAATTTATTCCTATATAAATATATCTTTATCACGAGTTTTTTCACTTGTTACTTTTGTGTGACACATCGTAGTATTACTTTTTCTTGAAATCAATCCCTGTAATTTCTTAAATGAAACGAATTGGATTTACTGTAAATGGTCTGTACCAATGGTAGCGCATTAATTTTTTTTAAATATAGAAAAAAGCCTTTTTTAGAATTAAACAAAAGTACTAAAAAAGGCTGATTTTTTTAAAATAATATGATAATTTACTCATTTGAGGCTTCTTTTTGATTATAAAGGTCTCCCCAATTTGCCATAGCTTCAATAACTGGCTCTAAAGTTTTACCAAACTCCGTTAATTGATAATCTGTCTTCAACGGGGTCAATTGATAAACAGTTTTCTTAATTATTCCATCTTGTTCTAATTCATTTAACTGTAAGGCAAGCATTCTCCTAGAACAATCCACTAATTCACGCTGTAACTCTCCAAAATGGCAGATCTCATTTTGAAATAGATGGTAGATGATAACACTTTTCCACTTGCCAGATATTATTTGTAAGGTACTTTCTACCGGACAACCTGAATTACAATCATAAATATGTCTTTGCATATCTTCACTCCCAATCAATCCACATATAAATTACCTTTTTTTAAAACTTGAAGCAACAACTTATGACTAGTAACAAAAATTTCACGATTGTTAACATTCCTCACATGATTAATACTAAGAGCATCGAGGAGGATATATTATGAAAGCTATCGGATTTACAGAACATCTACCTATTCAAGATAAAAACAGTTTAATCGAATTTTCACAGCCCATGCCTGAGGTAAAAGAACATGATCTATTGGTAAAAATATCTGCGACATCAGTTAATCCCGTTGATGTTGGTGTCAGAAAAAGCGGTTATCAAAATTTAGCTAATCCCAAAGTAATTGGATGGGACGCCGTTGGAGTAGTCGTTGATACCGGAAAAGAAGTTACGCTTTTCCATAATGGTGAAAAAGTATTTTATGCGGGTTCCTTTATTAGACCTGGCAGCAATAGTGAATATCAATTAGTTGATGAAAGAATCGTTGGTCATGCTCCAAAAACTCTATCAGATGCTGAAATTGCTGCTATGCCATTAACTTCATTAACCGCATGGGAGGCTCTTTTTGAACAATTAGAAATTTCTCCATATAATAAGGAAAAAAATCATCAAAATACGATCCTAATCATTAATGGTGCTGGCGGTGTAGGTTCAATTGCTACTCAATTGGCTCACTGGGTTGGATTAAAGACAATTGCTACCGCATCTCGTGCTGAAACCATTTCTTGGGTACGACAAAATAATGCCGATTTTACCGTTAATCACCGTAAGAACTTGGTTGATGAGGTCCATAAATTAGGTTTCAAATACGTTGATTACATTCTAGAGTTAAACGATCTTGATGGACATTGGGATGAAATGGCCCAACTCATTAAGCCAAGTGGTCGAATAACTTCAATTACTGAAAACCATCGTCCAATAGATATCAAAAAATTAACCAAAAAACGAGCAACATTTTCTTGGGAATGGATGTATTCCAAATCTTTTTATCAAACACCTGATATGATTACACAACACAAGATTCTTGAGAATATTTCTCAGCTACTTGATAACAAAACTATTCACAGCACCCTGACCAAAACTTTATCCCCTATCAACGTAGATAACTTGAAGAAAGCCCATCAATTAGTAGAGACAAATCATATGATTGGGAAAGTTGTTATCAGCAATCAAAAATAACACCTATTTTTATTAAAACGTTTACCGTAATTATTTGTAGATTTTTTCACAACTATTCAAGTATAATGATAGTTACAGAAATCACAAAGGAGTAAACACGATGAAAATTATTATCGCAGGTGCGGGTGCCATGGGTAGTCGCTTTGGAATTATGCTTCATAGAGGTGGCAACGATGTCACTTTAGTTGATGGCTGGCCAGCTCACGTTGATGCCATCCGTCAAAACGGTTTAAAGGCTAACTTTAATGGTGAGGATATCACTGAACATATCCCTGTAATGCTTCCATCTGAGGTCAAAGGTGACACAAAGGCTGACTTAATTATTTTATTCACCAAATCAATGCAATTGGCTAAAATGTTGCAAGATGTCAAACCACTTATTGCCGAGAATACAAAAATTCTATGCCTCTTAAATGGTATTGGGCATGAAGATACCATCGAAAAATATATCCCAATGGAAAATATTTTTATCGGTAATACAATGTGGACTGCCGGTCTAGTTGGACCTGGTGAAGTTAAATTATTCGGTAATGGTTCTGTTGAATTGCAAAATCTTGGTCAGAATCAAGAAGATGCGGCTAAGAATTTAGCTAAAGTTCTTTCCGAATCCGGTTTAAACGCTAAGTATTCAGATAATATCCACTATTCTATTTATCGTAAAGCTTGTGTTAATGGAACTATGAACTGCCTTTGTTCAATCCTTGATGTCAATATGGCTGAATTCGGTGCTACTAAACCAGCTCATGATATTGTCGTAACAGTTGTAAATGAATTTGCGGCCGTAGCCAAACATGAAGGTGTTGACTTGGATATTGATGAAGTCGTTGCCCATGTTGAATCTTGCTTCGATCCTGAAACAATCGGTAAACATTATCCATCTATGTATCAAGATTTGATCAAGAATAATCGTTTAACAGAGATCGACTACATTAACGGTGCCGTTTCTCGTAAAGGTAAAAAATATCAAATCCCTACTCCATATTGTGATTTATTGACACAACTAATTCACTGCAAAGAAGATATTCTTGGCGCTAAATAGTCAAATCACAGGAGGATTATTATGAAACAAAAACTAACAGCCAAAATTTTTCTAAATAAAGTATTATCAGGAACCGCAACCGGTATTATCATCGGATTGATTCCCAATGCCGTTTTAGCTGCTATCTTAAAACTGTTCGGTAACAATCCTTTTGCACTTGCTATTGGTCAAATGGCAATTATTTTCCAACTTGCAACACCACTACTAATCGGAGCCCTAATTGCACTTCAATTTGAACTCAAGCCAATGCCTATGATGGTCGTTGGTGGAGCTGCTTTCGTCGGTTCCGGTGTTATTAAATTCAATGCCAAAGCTCAGGCTTACATCGGAGCTGGTACTGGTGATATTATCAACACCATGTTAACAGCCGCGATTGCTGTCGGATTAATTTTACTGATAGGTGAAAAATTCGGTTCAGTTGCAATCGTCTTAACCCCAATTGTCGTCGGTGTTGGCGCTGGCTTAATTGGTTTTTATCTCTATCCATATGTCACTGACATTACTAAGGCAATTGGTGATGGAATCAACTCATTCACTAATTTGCAACCAATTATTATGTGTATCCTAATTAGTTGCGCCTTTGCTACCATCATTATTTCACCAATTTCCACTGTTGCTATCGGTATGGCGATTCAACTAAATGGTATATCTGCCGGTGCTGCCGCTATGGGAGTTGCAGCTACTACCATTGTTCTGGTCGTTAATTCTTGGAAGATCAACAAACCTGGTGTAACAATTGCGATTGCCCTAGGAGCTATGAAAATGATGATGCCAAATCTATTTAGAAAGCCTATCATTCTTATTCCTTGCTTGATAACTGCTGCCATATCCGCGATTCCTGTAGCATTATTCTCCATTTCAGGAACACCCGCTTCAGCCGGATTCGGTTTAGTTGGACTAGTTGGTCCACTAGCATCAATGGAAGCAGGATTAAATATCGCCCTATTACTGATTAGCTGGTTAGTAATTCCAATAATCGTATCATTAGCCTTACAGTTTATTTTAGAAAAAGTCCTTCATTTATATGATCGAAAAGACGTTTTCGAATTCTTAGGTTAAAAAAATAGAGCCCACACATTTGTGTGAGCTCTATTTTTTTATTTAGTTGTTACTTTAACAACTTCATTATCTAACTTAACTTCTTGATTCAAAACATCATACTTCATGTAGGCAACACTTGGCATATTAGTGATAATCACCATCATGTCCGTCTTCTTACCAGCATCTGTAATTTGTTTAAGGTCAACTTGAGCAAGTTGATCTCCATGTTTAATTTTTTGACCATCAGAAACTTTAATTTCAAATGGTTCACCTTTTAATTGAACAGTATCGATTCCCATATGGACTAATACTTCTAGTCCATTATCAGTCTTAATACCTAAAGCATGTTTTGTTGGGAAAATAGTAGTAATTGTACCATCCACTGGAGCAACAATCTTTCCATCAGTTGGAACAACTGCATAACCGTCACCTAACATCTTTTGTGCAAAGGTTGGATCAGAAACTTTTTCAATATCTTCCAATTCACCGTTAGCAACACTATAGAAGACATCCGTTTCACCAGATTTAACATCACTTGCTGGTTCTGATTTAGATTCTGATTCTTTTTCAGTAGCTGCTGGAGCGGATACAGCAACATTGTTGTCATATAATTTCTTCAAAGCATCGGCAACAAATTGTACTTCTGTACCGACAACAATTTGAATATTAGTCTTATCCAAAACATTGATTCCTGAAACATTTGCACTCATAATCTGTGACTTATTAGCTTTTCCAGTATCTTCCAATTGAAGACGTAAACGTGTTGTACAATTATCGATCACTTTAATATTATCGTGACCACCGATACCAGCGTAAATCTTTTTAGCGGCAATCATATACTTATCATCGTCATCAGATGTGGCAACAGCAGCACTTTGATCACTAGCACTATCGACATTAATCGGTTCACGACCCGGCGTCATCAAGTTAAACTTCTTGATAGCAAAATCAAATACGAAGTAATAAATGAACGCCATCACAATACCTTGAACTAAAAGCATATATGGCTTGTTAGCGATTGGCATGTGGAAACTTAAAATATAATCAACTAATCCGGCACTGAAAGTGAATCCAGCTGTCCAATGCATCAATGCGGCAAAGAACATTGATAGACCTGTCAAAACAGCATGGATAACATATAGTGGCCAAGCAACAAACATAAATGAGAATTCCAATGGTTCAGTAACACCTGTAAAGAATGAAGCAAACGCACCAGCCATCATTAGACCAGCGGTAGCTTTCTTACGTTCTGGTAAGGCATTTTTATAAATTGCTAAAGCACCTGCTGGAAGTCCAAACATCATAACAGGGAAATAACCTGCTAGATACATTCCGGTAATACCCTTTGTACCCTTGTTGGCCCAGAAATTACCGATATCATTAATACCAGCAATATTAAATTCGAACACTTGATTTAAAGCTTGGTGCAATCCGGTTGGGATCAATAAACGGTTGAAGAAACCGAATAATCCGGCACCAACAGCTCCTAATCCAACAAAGAATTTACCAAAATTAATCAAAGCATCGTATAGAAATGGCCAAACGAATAATAGAACAACTGAAATCAATAACATTACTAAAGTAGATAGAATTGGTACTAATCTCTTACCACTAAAGAATGATAGAGCCATTGGTAACTTCGTCTCGTGGAAACGATCAAACAAAGCTGCGGCAATTAAACCAGCTACAATACCAATGAAGACATTTCCGGTAATCGCATTGAAAGCTGGATTAACATCCTTAACATTAATTCCCTTTAATAGAGCAACATTTTTAGGTGAAAGTACATAAACTGGCACAATATAAGCAACTACCCCAGCCATGGCTGAAGCACCATCTTTGACCTTAGACATCCCGATCGATAGTCCAACGGCAAACAATAATGCCAATTGACTTAAGATAGCTGTACCACCAATTTGTAGAAATTGAGATAGACCCCAATTTTGTGGCAACCAATGACCAATACCTTCTAGTAAGGCTGCAGCTGGTAAAACAGCCACTGGCAATTGAAGGGATCGACCCATTCGTTGAAGATAGGTTTTCATTTTCCTATTTTCCTCCTTATAAACACAAAACATTTTTAACAAAGCTAATAATACTGGTATACATCCAATACTGCAAGGACTTTATACCTAAATATTAAATTGTAAGCTAATTAAACGTTTACATAAAAACAATGGACTAGACATTTCCTGTATTGGTATACTCCATATTATTTATTATTAAAATAATTTAATCGTTTCTCTAATATTGACATGACATATGAGACCTGATATCTTTAGATTACGATATTTGAAGGAGTGAACTTTAACTGAAGACGAATCTTATATATTTCTTGCATCGAATTAGGAGCTGAGTTTTGGCACATTACTTACTAAGCAATGCGCTTTTTTTGACCCCAAATTTAATACTCGAGGAGATGTAAATTGAAACCTAAACCTTATCAAATAGGCTTTGAAAAACTCAAAGAAACATATAACACAAATGAATTTAAACAAGGACTGACTGCCTCAGAAGCTAAAAAACGTTTGGCAGAAAATGGTCCTAACAAACTAGAATCACATCGAACACCTAAATGGAAAATGTTCCTACGCCAATTTAACAATATGGTTATCTATGTTTTGATTGCTTCGGTAATCATTACTTTATTGATGGGACATTACTCCGACTCAATCATCATCGGATTGGTAGTTGTTATCAATGCCATTATTGGTTACTACCAAGAGGTTAATGCTTCCGATGCTCTAGAAAAAATCAAACAGATGCTCTCAATTGAAGCCACTGTTTACCGTGACGGACAAAGAAAAGACATTCCCGCTGAAGATTTAGTCGTTGGTGATACAGTTTTCTTAGAAGCTGGTGATAATGTACCGGCTGACCTTAGAATTATTGATTCTGATAACCTAAGGATTCAGGAATCCGCTTTAACCGGAGAATCCAATTCCGTTGCTAAAACCGCTGAAGCTTTAATGGATGAAAACATTCCTTTGGCCGAACAAACTAATATGGCTTTCGCCTCAACTGCTGTAACTAATGGTAGTGGTAGCGGCCTAGTTGTCGGAACTGCTTCTGATACTGAAATTGGTAAAATTTCTCAAGAAGTTAGCGCCGTTAAGCAAAGAAAGACACCATTAATGCAAATTATTGATGGTTTAGGAACAAAAGTTTCTTATGCTATCGTGGCTGCTTCAGCTCTAATTTTTATCATTGGTTTAATTTTCGATACCTACGCCCTACCAGTTCTAGCTTTAGCCGTTGTAGCTATGATGGTTGGTGCTATTCCTGAAGGTATGCCCGCTACTACTTCAGTTATCTTGGCCAAAGGTGTTAGTGATATGGCTAAGAAACAAAATACCATCGTTAAAACTTTACCAGCAGTCGAAACGCTTGGTTCAGTTGACGTTGTAGCAACTGATAAAACTGGTACTTTGACCAAGAATGAAATGACCGTAACTGATATTTTAATTGATGATCAAGAACTAACTGTTAGTGGAACCGGTTATGAACCTACTGGTGAAATTTCAGATCAAGGTAAACCAGTTGCAATGACACCTAAATTAAAATTACTTTTACAAGCCGGATACTATGCTAACGATACTGACTTGTTACACGAGAATGGTCAGTGGCACATTAATGGAGAACCAACTGATGGAGCTTTCTTGACGCTCTACCATAAAGTATTTGCTTACAATCAACCTCAAGAATTTGAAGAAATCGATATTTTACCGTTTGATTCAGATTATCGTTACATCGGTAAATTAGTTAAGAACAAACAAAATGAGCGTATCCTCTTCGTTAAAGGTGCCCCAGATAAAATTTTGGCTATGGCTAAAAAGCAAGATACCAACTTTGACTATGATGGTTGGGTAGACAAAGTTGAACGTTTCTCTAAAGAAGGTAAGCGTGTTATCGCCGTCGGTTACGAAAAAGAACCTGACACTACAAATGAGATCACCCATAAGATGATTGTCGATGGTCTTAACTTCTTAGGTTTAGTCGCCATCATCGACCCTCCACGTGAAGAAGTGATTGAATCATTGAAAGTCATGCGTAGCGCTGGTGTTGAAGTTAAAATGATTACTGGTGACAACGCAATTACTGCTAAATCCATTGGTCAAAGTTTAGGATTAGCTGATGAGATTCATGCTATTACTGGTACTCAATGGGATGCTTTATCAGACGAGGAAAAGATTACCGCTGCTGATGAAAACCAAGTTTTTGCCAGAACGACTCCTAGTAACAAACTAGAAATTATCGAAGCATTGCAAAAAAACAACAAAGTTACTGCCATGACTGGTGACGGTGTTAATGATGCTCCAGCCTTAAAGAGAGCCGATATCGGTGTTGCCATGGGTATTAAAGGAACCGACGTTGCCAAAGATTCTGCCGATATGATTTTGACTGACGACAATTTTGCTACTATGTCATCAGCCATCAAAGAAGGTCGTCGAATCTTTGATAACATTAAAAAGAGTATTCTCTACCTATTACCTATCTCCTTCTCCGAAGGTTTAATCGTTGCCTATGCCATCCTGACAAAACAAGAAATTCCACTTCAACCGACACAATTACTATGGATCAACATGGTTTCTGCCATCACGATTCAATTTGCCTTAATCTTTGAACCAGCTGAAGAAGGAATTATGAATCGGAAACCACGAAAAACTGGTAGTAAATTAATGAGTCGTCATGATGTTTTCCAGATGACTTACGTTGCTATTCTTATTGCGGCTGTCAGTTTGATTATAGATATTTACCTTAACAATAAAGGCGTGGGAGAAGTGATATCCAGTACGACTATGGTTAACACTTTGATTATCGGTAAGATTTTCTACCTATTCAATATTCGTACACCTAAATTGGCTTTATCAAAAGAACTCTTCTCTAACTCAAAAGTCTTCGTCTTCGTTGGCTTGATGCTCTTGCTACAACTATTTTTAACTTATACACCGTTCATGCAAGAAATATTCTCAACTGGACCTATCACCTCCCTTGAATGGGGATTGGCAGTCGCCGCTGGAGCCATCGTTCTAGTGGTTACTGAAATCGACAAAATGATTAGAATCAAACTTCAAAAATAATAAAAAAGATCAATACATACGTAGAAATTACGTTATATTGATCTTTTTTTATTTCTCTGAAACTAGTGGATATTGATTATCCAATACGTAACCAAAGCCACGCACTGTTTTAATGCAGTCCTTGGTTTCAGATTTTTCTGCTAATTTATCTCTTAAGTGACTGATATGAATGTCAACTGTTCGACTAGAGCCGGCAGAATCATATCCCCAAACTCCCTCTAACAATTGATCCCGACTTAAAACTTTTCCACGGTGCTGAACTAAGTACCAAAATAAACTGAATTCTTTCGGTGTCAGGCCAATATCATAGCCACGATGTGTAACTCGATAGTGCTTGAAATCAATTACTATATCGTTATACTTGACCGTTTCAGTTCGATATTCCTGTTTCTTACTTTTCTTTAAATCATTAGTGATAGAAAAACGATCATAAACCCAAAATAATTGCTTTACCTTGGCTACCAATTCAGGATATTCAAACGGTCTTGTAATAAAACTATCTATATTAATATTGTAAAAGAGTGACCGTCTCTTCTTATCTTTGGCAGGTGCTAAAACTATAATTGGCCCTGAAATCTTGCTGCGTAATGATTTTAGTATCTTTAACGATTGACTCATGCTGGTGATTGATGAATCCCAAAGTAAACCAGCAACATCTTCATTTTCAACTAACTTTTCAACTTCATTTGGATCGGTTACATTCCTGATAAACCATCCCTGATTATTAAAATAACCATTAATCTCGATAAAAAGTGATAGCTTATTACTCAACAATACTAGCGGTTGCATCCTATCTCTACTTCCTTCCGGTCATTTAATATTGCAAGGGCTGAAACTTTACAATATTAAAAAGTTTAGAAAAGGTAAATTTTCTTAACAAAACTAACAACAGCCACTTAACATTTTGATTATAACAATGGAAATTAGGTAGGTCATTTACAAAGACCAATTCATCCATTGTATTTGAATATATACATTTACAATTATTGTTATATTAAGTGAAACCCCTGAATCCCTTGCAAAAGATAGTCTACTGGCTAAATGTATATTTTTTTAACAACTTTACACAAACTTTACATTAAATAAACAATATATATACACAGCCGCCTTATATTTATATTGTTCGATAAAGAAATTTACCAATACGACTTTGAATAGGGGTTTTAAGAATGAAAAAGAAAACTATCATTTCATTAGTATTAGGAGTTGCAGCTTTGATGCTAATCCTAACAGGCTGTGGAAATAGTAGCAGCAAGGATTCCTCAGCTGCATCTAAAGGCAACAGCAGCAATGAGACTTCAGGTAAGGTTACTGCTGTTGGTTCAACTGCTCTACAACCACTTGTTGAAAAAGCAGCAACAAACTTCCAAAAGAAGAATAGTAAGATCAACATTACTGTTCAAGGTGGAGGTTCTGGTACTGGATTAAGCCAAGTCCAAGATAAATCAGTAGAAATTGGTAACTCTGATATCTTTGCTGAAGAAAAACAAGGTATTGATTCTAAGAAACTCACTGATCATAAAGTTGCCGTTGTAGGTATGGCTCCAGTTGTTAACAAAGATGCTAACGTTAAGAACCTTACAATGGATCAAGTTAAGAAAATCTTTACTGGTAAGATCACTAACTGGAAAGAAGTTGGTGGTAAAGACGAAAAAATCACCGTTGTCAACCGTGCTAAAGGTAGTGGTACTCGTGCAACATTCGAAGCAGCTGTATTAAAAGGTACTGAAGCTGTTAAATCTCAAGAACAAGACTCAAATGGTACTGTTCAAAAGATTGTTGAAAGTACACCAGGTGCTGTAAGTTACCTAGCATTCTCATACATCAATGATAAGATCCAAGCTGTTTCAATCGACAATGTTAAACCAACAGATGCTAACGTTGAAACAAACAAATGGAAGATCTGGTCATATGAACACATGTATACAAACGGAGCTGCTAAAGGTGCCGTTGCTAAATTCCTAAACTACATGAATTCAGATGACGTTCAAAAATCATTAGTTAAAGATATGGGATATATCAGTATTCATAACATGAAAGTTCAAAAAGATTCAAAAGGAACAGTTAGTTCTAAATAAATAATCAGAGGGACTTCAACCTTGTAAATCTTGGTCGGGGTTCTTTTTGTATATACAGGAGTGATTCCCTTATGGATAAAATTCAAAAGAAACTACAAACGAAATCCAAAGCCACCTTTCAAGACTACTTTGGCAAGGGAATTTGTTATCTATGCATTGGTTTAATTATTTTACTAGTTACATGTATCCTCTACTTCATTGCTTCTAAGGGTTTGGCCACTTTTACTAAGGATAAAGTTAATGTTTTTGACTTCTTGACAAAGACTAATTGGAATCCTGGTGCCTTAGATAGCAAAGGACGACCTGACATCGGTGCTTTGCCAATGATCGTTACCTCATTTAGTGTGACACTTTTGGCCGCCTTAATTGCTACTCCTTTTGCCATTGGCGTAGCAATCTTTATGTCAGAATTTTCAAGTAAAAACGGTAGTAAAATCTTACAACCTGTCATCGAATTACTAGTCGGTATTCCTTCAGTTGTTTATGGATTTATCGGTCTATCTGTCATCGTTCCCTTTATTAGAGGAATCTTTGGTGGAACTGGATTCGGTATTCTCTCAGGTACATTAGTTTTATTCGTAATGATTCTACCAACTATTATTTCCTTATCTGTAGATAGTCTCAAATCAGTTCCCATGTACTATCGTCAAGCCTCTTTAGCCTTAGGGGCAACTAGATGGCAGACTATTTACAAAGTGGTTTTACGTGCTGCTATTCCAGGATTATTGACAGCCATTATCTTCGGTATGGCTCGTGCCTTTGGTGAAGCCTTAGCCGTTCAAATGGTTATTGGTAATGCGGCCTTAATGCCTAAGAACCTAATTTCACCAGCTTCCACCTTAACAAGTAAGTTGACCACCGATATTGGTAATACTGTTATGGGAACTCTTCCTAATAATGCATTGTGGTCGTTAGCTTTGATTCTTCTATTGATGTCGTTGATTCTTAATTTGATTGTTAAATTCATTGGAAAGAGAGGTCGTTTCTAAATGAATGCTAAAAAAGTCGACCGTATCGCTAGTTTTATTATCTACACCATCGTTGTTGCTGTGGTTTTACTATTGATTGCTATTTTAGGATATATTCTTTTCAATGGAGTTCCTGACATTTCTTGGCATTTCTTAACTTCAGCTGCCCAATCTTTTAGTGCTGGTGGTGGTATTCGCGATCAGTTATTCAATTCACTCTATCTACTAGTATTAACAATTATTGTTTCTTTACCAATTGGTTTAGGTGCCGGCATTTACTTGTCCGAATATGCTGCTGACAATTGGTTCACTGATTTAATCAGAACCAGTGTTGAAGTCTTAAGTTCATTACCATCAGTTGTTGTTGGTTTGTTTGGATACTTGCTATTTGTTATCAAATTGAAACTTGGATTCTCCATCTTGTCTGGTGCAATTGCTCTAACCTTCTTCAATCTTCCTCTGTTAACTAGAAATATTGAAGAATCACTACGTAGTGTTCCCAATTTACAAAGAGAAGCAGGTATGTCATTAGGTTTGTCTAATTGGAAAACTACAACCAAAATTATTTTACCCGCCGCATTACCAGGAATTCTGACGGGTTTAATCTTGAGCGCTGGTAGAATTTTCGGTGAAGCCGCTGCTTTAATTTATACAGCTGGTCAAAGTGCTCCAACTGTTGATTACAGCAATTGGAATATCTTCTCCGCCAATAGTTTCTTGAATCCAATGCGTCCCGCCGAAACTTTAGCTGTCCATATTTGGAAAGTTAACACTGAAAGTGTCACACCGGATGCAAACTTAATTTCCAGTGCTTCATCTGCCGTACTTATCATCGTTATTCTTCTTTTTAACCTAGGGGCTCGTTTCTTGGGTAATAAACTATACAAAAAAATTACTGCCACGAAATGAGGTACCAAAAATGAATGAATATAATTTGAATGAATCTTATATAACAGATATTAAGGAAAAATTGGCTCTATCCACACAAGATGTCCAAGTCTATTATGGTAAGAACCAAGCAATCTTTGATGCAAATTTAAATTTTCCCAGATATAAAATCACTGCTTTGATTGGAGCCTCTGGTTCAGGTAAGTCAACTTTTCTACGTTGTTTGAATCGAATGAACGATAAAGTTGCTACAGTCGATGGCGAAATTTCTTATCGTGGAGTTAACATCAACTCACCAGCAACTAATGTTTACGAAGTACGTAAACACATTGGTATGGTTTTTCAGAGACCCAATCCTTTTGCTAAATCGATTCGTGAAAACATCACTTTTGCCTTGAAGAATGCTGGAATAAAGAAAAAAAGTGAACTGGAAGAACGTCTGGAACAAAGTTTAAAAGGGGCGGCGCTTTGGGATGAAGTCAAAGATGACCTTGATAAAAGTGCCCTCGCCCTTTCAGGTGGTCAACAACAACGTCTTTGCATTGCCAGATCAATTGCTATGCACCCTGACATCTTACTTTTAGATGAACCAGCTAGTGCCCTAGATCCTATTTCAACTTCTAAAATTGAAGAAACTTTAAAAAATTTAAGTAAAGATTATTCTATTATTATCGTTACTCATAACCTTCAACAAGCTTCACGTATTAGTGACTACACAGCTTTTTTACATTTAGGTCATGTGATTGAATACAACTCAACCGTTAATATTTTTACCAATCCTAAAATGCAAGCAACTGAAGATTATGTTTCTGGTAATTTTGGATAAAAAAAAACGATCATTTAATGGTCGTTTTTTTATTTCTTCAAAATTAATCGATATTTCTCAGCTTGCTCAGTCTTTTTAATAACATATTGCGTAGAAATCAAATGTTGTAAATCTTCACGTTCTTTCTTATCCTGACTCATGAACATGCGATGTATCTTATGATTAAATCCCGTAACTAAGGCCATCCAACCATTAGTTGCTGCTATTGACCAATCGGAACCACTTCCAAATACCTGTGCCTGATGTACTTGATCACAGAATTCAAAAGCTAATCCTGTAACTTCAAATCCATCTTCTTTAGATTGAACTAATTTTTTTAAATCCCCTAAATTATCAACTGACATACGATTTCCTCATTTTTATAAAAATAAAAAGACGAGATAATTTTTTATCCCGTCTTTTATTTTACTTGTTTATCAAATAATTATATAGACCGTACATCGTAGAATCTTTCAATGATAATTCTTGATTATCTTCAGTCACACGGACAATTTTGACGTAATCTTCAAAATCAGGTACTTCCAATTGTTGAATGGCTACAAACTGATCGCCATTTTTATATTCTTTTGTTTTTTCTATACCACCGTCTAAATAAGTTATCTTTAACATTAATCATTGTCTCCTTGGGCTCTTAGAATTTCTCCGAGTGAAGGTTGTTCTTTAACATCAATATGATACTTCTTCGCATAAGCATCAACTGCATCTTGACCATACAACTTAGGATCCAAAGGCATAAAGGCCGTTGCCACTGGGTCATCTTGTTTGATTACTGCATTAACGACGATTGGTTTCTTGTTTCCAGAAGCTTGTAGTTCTTTGATCTTATCGAATGTTTCATTAACATCTTTAATTGATTTAACGGTAAAACCGATGCCACCAAGTCCTTCGGCTACTTTAGCCCAGTCAGCACCTGTCAAATCAACTCCATATAAGTGTTGTTTTGATGCAACTTGTTCATAGTAGATAAAACCTAATCTTTCATTTGAAAGAATAACATTAACAACTGGTAATCCATATCTAGCTTCAGTAATCAAATCAGGTGCTACCATTGAAAATCCACCATCACCTGATAGAGTCCAAGCTTGTCCTTCAGGAACACTCAAGGCACCAGCTAATCCAGCTGGTAGTCCAAAGCCCATTGTTGCAAATAAACCTGACAAGGCAAAACGTTGGTTGTGATTCATTGGCAATCCACGGACACCAAATTCGGTTACATTACCAGTATCAACACCATAAGTATCATTAGGACCGGCCATTTCGGCAATTTTACTTGTAACTGTTTCAGGATTCAATCCATCACTATCATCCTTGGCGAGCTTGTCTAACCACTTGTCCCAGTTAGCTTTATTTTCTTGATTAGCTTTCAACCAAACACCAGCTGGCAAAGTTTCTTTGGTATCGATCAAAGCTTGCAAATAACTCTTCGCATCAGCTATAACTGCATAATCAACATCAACTGTTTTACCAATATCGTAGGGGTTATTATTAACATCGATAATCTTGACATTTTCTGGCCAGAATCTAGCAAATGGGAATTCTGAGCCAATAAACAAAATCAAATCAGTATGTTGTAAAGCTTCAAACCCTGACTTGCTTCCTAATCTACCAAAAGTTCCGATAAAGTTAGGATGATCGGTACTGATAACACCAGATGCTGGAACTGTATTCATGACTGGAATATTGAATTGTTCAGAGAACTTAGTCAAAACGTCTCTTGCTCCTAGCAAACCACGTCCAGCATAAACTAATGGATGCTTGGCCTCTTTCAACATTTTCAAAGTATTTTGAACATCTTCTGGGTTGATCGTTTGAGAATAAGTATTCTTTACAATCTTTGGTGTCTTGGCAGGTGTGTAATCAATCTCTTTAGTTGTTAAATCTTCTGGCAAGATAACAACTGCCACACCGTTTTGACGATATGCTTCACGAATAGCCTGGTTAATTACATAAGGAATTTGTTCTGCCGTTGTGACGGTACGGTTATAAACTGCAACATCACTAAACATTGGTCCTTCATCCATTTCTTGGAAGTAATTAGTATTCATATTTTCCTGTGGTACTTGACCTACTAAAGCCAAAACAGGAACGTGATCCATCTTAGCATCATACAATCCATTGAATAGATGTGTAGCACCAGGACCAGCAGAACCAAAAGCAACACCAATCTTACCCGTAAATTTAGCATCAGCTGAGGCAGCAATTGCTCCCACCTCTTCATGACGTACTTGAATATACTTAACTTTATCTTTTTCTAAATAAAGACCCTCAACGGTATGATTGATTGAACCACCAGGTACACCATAAATGTGGTCAACACCCCAATCCTCAAGAACTTTTACTAAAGCTTGTCCAGCTATCATTTTTGTCATATTAACACTTTCCTTTCGAAAACCTCAATTAACATTTATGCATAACTATATAAGTTGCCTGCAATCGTTATCATCGAATACTTTAGTAAAAAAATCAAATAATTAATCTCGATATATTTTCAATTCGTATACAAAACTTCAACCAACAAAAAAAGCAAGGCAAGCGCCCTGCTTTGTAATTTCATTAATTGCTGAAAAACTGTGATATAACTAGGAAAACTATTCCACCAACAATTACCCCAATACCGATAATGAGATAATTCCACAATCCTAATACCCCTAAAAGAATTAGGATAATCCCAATTATTGGATGATGTAACAATGCAATTCCTGTCTTGATAAATAACCAAATAATTACAAGAATTGCTACCCCAATAGCAATTAATATCGGTGCCGAGCTACTAGTTGTGCTGGCTGCCATTAATGTGAGCATTTTAAGCCTCCTTTTGTAGATTAGATTATATCATTAATGACTTTAGCTAGTATATTATTTTGTGTAATTAAATATCTTTTAAAAAAATATGTAATTTACTGTAAATCTCATGAAAATAATATTACAATCAAAGCTTAAAGCAATTACGGATGTGTACATTTATCTTTTTGATCCAAAGGAGTTTTATTTTGATATTTAAACCAAATAATCACAGAAAGTGGCTTTCCTTAATCTATGTAGTTATCTTCTTTTTACTAGAGATTATGATTGTTAGCAATAATTCTTTCATTTTAGGGTTTGACCACTCTATTCAAAATATTTTAGGAAGCATGGTATCACCTACTAACACTAAATTATTTTCTACAATTACATTTTTAGGCAGCCCTATAATGGATGTTATTTATCTATTATTAATCATGTTTATTCTCTTCAAAAGAGGTAAAAAAGATTCTAGTTTATGGATTGGTTTCATTCTAATTAGTGGAAATGTTATTGCCTTTCTTGTAAAGATGACCGTCAGACGTCAACGACCACTAGGAAAAATCATTCCCGCCTCAGGGTATAGTTTCCCCAGTGGACATGTCTTTGGAACTACTCTAGTTATTCTGGCATTAATTTTTCTAGTTTTACCAACTATAAAAAAAGTATCTACTAGAAAAACTATTACAGGATTATTAATAATCTGGCTCATCATCGTTGCCATTTCAAGAGTATACCTCAGGGGACATTTTCCCAGTGACGTTATCGGAAGTGCCTTGCTTGCTGGTACTTGGTGGGAGTGTTGCGAATTATTATACTTAAGATACTACGATTCAATCGCTCATCTAATTGATCATAAAGACTAAAAAATACTCAATCGACTGTTAGGGTCGATTGAGTATTTTTTTATCTATTAACGATTTCCTTTACAGCTGACAATAGTTTTGTAATGTCCTCATCGTAAACTTCTCCAATATTACCAATTCTAAACGTTGGTACTTGAGAAATTTTTCCAGGATAAATAACAAAGCCATCTTCTTTTAATTCTTGATAAAACTCATGAAAATCAAAATCATCACTTGGATAAATAAATGACGTAATAATTGGTGACTGGAATTCTTCATCAATTAAAACTTTAAAACCAAGTTCTTCCATACCAGAAGCCAGATGCTTTTGATTATTTACATAACGTTGATGGCGGGCTATTACTCCACCCTCTTCATTTAGTTCTTTTAGAGCTTCTGCAAAAGCATGAACAACGTGAGTTGGTGAAGTAAATCTCCACTTACCATTATTACGTTCCATTTCAGCATATTGACCATATAGATCAAGCGACAATGTTCTGGCAATTCCCTTGGCGGCTTCTAAAGTGCTTCTTCTAGCAATAACAAATGAAAATCCAGGTACACCTTGAATACACTTGTTAGAACTACTAATCAAGAAATCAATTTTATTAGCTTTCACATCGATTGGAACTCCACCAAAACTACTCATTGCATCAACAATTGTAATTATTCCACGATCACTGACCTTAGAAATAATTTCTTCAATTGGATTTAGAATTCCTGTTGTTGTTTCACAATGAATCATTGCAAAGTGAGTTACATCTGGATTCTCATCCAAAACCTTCATAACTTGTTCTAGAGTAATAGGTTTTCTCTCGTCAACAACCAAATCAACATGCTTGATTCCATAAACATCAGCCATTTCACTGATACGTTTACCATAAGCACCGTTGATAGCGATTAGTAATTTATCATTGTCAGAAATAATCGAACTAATTACTGATTCAACTCCATAAGTTCCACTACCTTGAATCGGTACGGCTGAATATTCTTCTTCACTAACTTGTGCTACTTCTAGTAGCGAATGGCGAAATGATTGTGTAATCTTTTTATAATCGTCATCCCAAGTACAGTAATCAAAATCCATTGCACCTTTTACTTTTTCACTAGTGGTTAATGGTCCGGGTGTTAGAAGCAAATATTTTTTTACCATTTTTTATCCATCGATTCATTTAAATATTCAATAATTTGAACCAAGTCATAAATACTATCAATTATAAAATCAGCATTAACAGATTCAAATTTACGTTTTACTTCATTACGTTTAGCAATTTGTTGCTCGTTATCCAATTCATCAAATTCAACCTGTGATAATCCCATTAAACTACTGCCTTCGACTATCCCAACTGTTTTGACACCAGCATTACGACCTTCTTCAATATCTACTAAAGTATCCCCTACTTTAATTACCTTTTTGGAATTATCAATATTGAATTTTCTCATAATCAATTGGATCATTGCCGGAGAAGGACGTCCTTGATTATTGACATCCTCTGACGTCACAACCAAATCAGGAGTATAGCCATATTCTGCAGCTTTGTATTCAACAATTTTCATCATTTCCGCAGTATAACCAGTAGTAGTTGCAACTTTAATGCCGTAATCCTTCAAATAATTGAAGGTCTTTAATACACCTGATTTCAATTCTGTATATTCTTTTAAATAATGAATCAATGATTGTTGAAAACCGGCATAAATTTTTTTACGGTCATCATTGTTGGGTAATGCTGAATATTTCTCTTGCCACTGCTGCTTAACATCATCGAGCTCAAGAATCTTGCCAATGTGGTCCCACTTAGCCATTCCCATATCTCGACGAATTTCTTCATCACTTAATTCTATTCCGGCATCCTTAAATGCCTTTTTGAATGCGATGACTGGTGCTAAACTCCCATAATCAACGGTTGTTCCCGCCCAGTCGAAAATAACTGCTTCAATCATAAAAATTCTCTCCCTAACTTAACGATCTAAATAGAAATGTCTTATTTTGACCGCAATAAACTCAAGCAAAAATGTTACTAAAATAATTAAGTAAACGATAAATCCTACTTCATGAAAATCAAAACTCATACCACTAGCAACAAACAATTGATATCCAATTCCTCCGGCACCAGCGGCAGCACCAACGGCAATTGCATTAGCAAAGTTAATTTCTAAACGAATAAACGTCCATGAAACGAACGAGGCCATGATGGTTGGCCAAATAGCTTGAAATACAATTACCCAAAATTTACTTCCTGTAACTTCCAGTGATTCGATAGTAGATTTATCAATTCCTTCAATACTTTCTGAATAAGCTTTAGTTAAGTAAGCCACACTGTGGAAGCTTAATCCTAATATAGCCGCAGTTGATCCTAATCCACACACAATGGAAAAGATCAAAGCCCAGATAATTGTTGGAATAGCTCTTACAACAGCCATGATGACTCTAATAATTGTTCCTAGATAAACATTAGTTAGATTTTTAGAAGCTAAGACGGCAAAGAAAAAACCGAATACAGCTCCAATAATGGTTGTCATAATTGAAATGAGTAAACTCATTCCTAAGCCTTGTAATAATTCTCCTAATCCATCACTACCAGTATTAGGTTGTAAAAACATTTGGTGGAGTGTTGATGTTAATTCCTTAACTGCCGCATTTAACTGCACATTAGCAGTATCCAAATGTGTCAGTGTAAAACCTGTGATCAATAATAATGAGACGAATACTAACAAAATCATTACTCGGGACAAACTGGTCTCATGTAGTTTAATGTTGGGTGAACTTGGTAACTGAGGTTTTTTAATAAACCTATCTTCGCTATCTATCATAAGATCACCTTTCTAATTTGATTTGAAATTAATTCCAATCCAATTACCACAATAATAATGGACAAGACAGTCATTCCAGCAGCATCAAATCTAAAGCTCTTGTAATATAAATCGAAAATAAATCCAATCCCTGTACCTGTCAAAATTCCAACTAACGTAGCATCACGAACATTATTTTCTATCATATAAAGAATCCAACTTAGAACACTTGGCAAAATCTGTGGCAAAACCGCTTGAAAAATAACTTGAAAGTAACTTGCTCCAGTAGCTTTCAAAGCTAGCATTGTCTCACTTGCCTCATCTTCAATAATCTCCATAAAAGCACGGATTAAAAATCCAATGGACATTAACAGCAAAGCTAAGAATCCAGTAAAATCACTTTGTTTAAATGAAAATAGTAAAATCATTGACCATGCAACTAATGGAATATTTCTAAAAAAAGAAGCTATTCCACGCACAATCAATTGAACAAAGCCATTTATACCAGTGACTTTAGAACCAATTAGAGCTACAAAGATGGATATAATAGCAGCCACTACTGTTGAAGAAATGGCCAACAACACCGTTTGCATCAATTTTTGCCAAATCTTAGGTAGATACTCTACTGACTTAGCTGTAGGCTGGAAGTTTACACCTAACCACCCAAAGGCTCTGGGAACTGCCACTAGTACGCTTAAATTATCAAAGTTTAGAATCCAACTACCTAATATATAGGTACCGCCAATAATTGCGATTATCGCGGTTTGATACCAACCTTTGCGTGTTAAATATTTTGCAGAAGATTGCATTATTCAAGCTCCTTTGTAATGTCTTGATCATAGAGCGTCCTCAAAATATCTTCTGATAACAAATCAGCGGCCTCGTCAAAGACTAATTGTCCTTTACGAATACCAATAATTTGGTCAGCATATTTTTTTGCCATATTTATTTGATGTAAATTGGCAACACAAATCAAATTGTATTCTTCAGTTAAATCTTTAAGTAATTGCATTACCGTTTGCGCAGATGCTGGATCAAGCGAGGCAATCGGTTCATCACACAAGATAACCTTAGGGTGTTGAATCAAAGAACGAGCAATTCCAACTCGTTGTTTTTGACCACCACTCAACTCAGAACATCTTTGTAATGCAAAATCTTCCAAACCAACTTTCTTTAATAAAGACATAGCCTCTTCTTTTTCGGCTTGAGTATAACGACCGAAAACACCAGCCAAAGTTGATTTATAGCCTAAACGACCATGTAAAACATTTTCAATAACGGTCAATCGTTCAACCAAATTGTAATTTTGAAAAACCATTCCAATCTGACGACGATATTTTCTTAATTGAGCTTTATTAGCTGAGCGAATATCACTACCATCAAGAAGAATCTCTCCATTGTCATCTTTGATCAATTGATTCAAACTTCTCAAAATTGTAGTTTTACCTGCACCAGATGGTCCAATAATAGCTACAAATGTCCCTGGTTTAACACTGAAAGATATGTTTGTTAGAGCTGGATGATCTTTTTGGTAACTTTTGTCTAAATTCTTAACTTCTAACATAGGCCGCCTCTTTATTTACCAACTAGTTCATGAGTAGGTTTGTACCATTCGTCATCAACTTTTAGAAGAACAGTTTTGTCTGTTTTCTTTTGCCATAGAGTTGGTGTTTTACCTTTTCCGTCAGAGAATAGGTCTTTATTATTTGTAATATCTTTTGATGTAAAGTGTTTTTCAATTGCATCCATATCATCTTTACTTAGAGCCTTTGAGTTTACAACAAAAGGTCCATTTTGAACTGGCAATACTGAAAGGTTAACTAATTCCTTACCCTTGAATTCTGCAAATGGTGCATCAGCATCACTTCTAACAGTGAATGTTGAACCAACTTTGTCATAACTACCTGATGTAACTTTCAAGAATGGTGTAAGATCTCCATCATCAAATGCAGCAACGTCAGCGTCACCTTTTAGCAAGTTAATAGCTGAACCTGGGTGAGTACTACCGTAAAGAACTTTATCAAAGAACTTGCCACCTTCTGATAATTGATCCTTATTCTTTAATTTAAAGTGCTTTTGAATTTCATCTGTTGGTACGGCAAAACCTGAAGTTGAACTTGTTGAAACAAATGATGCTTTCTTACCTTTAATGTTATCAATGCTGTACTTGCCGTCTTTCTTGTATTGGTCTGCTTTATCTTTTTGAACCATCAAATATGAACGGTAACTGGCACCCTTTGTTGTACCATCAGGACCTGATTGTAGAAGCAATGGAACAACTTTTTCATTCTTGGCATGTGCTTGGATATAACCATCGGCACCCATGAATGCTAGTTGAGCTTTACCTGAAGCAATGGCTTCAATGGCAATATTGTAATCTGTAGTCGTTTGAATATTGATTTTCTTACCAGTTGCTTTATGTAATTCTTCCTTCAATGCCTTTCTTGAAGCACTGAAGTTTTTGGCTGATTCGTTTGGATAGAAAACCATTGTGATTTCCTTACTACTGTTGCTACCAGCCTTTGGTGAAGCTGAACTCTTTGAAGAACAACCAGCTAAAACACCGGTTAATAATAAAAATACCCCTAGAAAAGCGGTTAATAATCGCCCTTTTTTCATAACTAACTCCCAACTTTCTATTTCATTTTGTCGAACAGTCTTAGATTAACAAAGCTATGTAAATTAACGATTAACTTTCTGTAAAATATATTTTTATAAGCTTTACATATTTTAAACAATTTATATACAAATGAAGAACTTCCGCCATTAGCAAGTCAGCGCTATAATGGATTTGAAAAATGGGAGGTAATTTTATGGCAACAAATATTCCTTATATTGAATTAGCAAACGGTGTTACAATTCCTCAAGTCGGTCTAGGTGTTTTCCAAATGAACGACGATGAAGTCCTTAATAGCGTTAAATGGGCTATTGAAAATGGCTACAGACACATTGATACCGCAAGTTTCTATGACAACGAAGAAGCAGTCGGCAAAGCAATTAAAGCAACCGGAATTGATCGTAAATATCTTTTTGTAACTACTAAGGTTTGGAACGATGTTCGTGGATACGATGAAACTATCGCACAATTCAATAAATCTTTGAAAAAATTAGATATGGATTACCTAGATTTATACTTAATTCACTGGCCAGCACCTGGTTTTGAAGAAAACTGGCGTGCCATGGAAGATCTATACAAGCAAGGTAAAATTAAAGCTATCGGTGTTTCCAATTTTAAGGCACATCACATTGAAGAATTGATGAAAACAGCCACGATTGCTCCAATGGTTGACCAAATTGAAACTCATCCTTATTTCCAAGAAAATGATCTTCACGAATACTTAAAGAAACATCACATTGCCCATGAATCATGGAGTCCACTTGGCGGTGGTGTCAACAAGGTTATCGACGATCCAGTTATTAAACAAATTGCCGAAAATCATCAAAAGTCACCAGCACAAGTAGTCTTACGTTGGCACATTCAACGTGGTGAAATTATCATCCCTAAATCAACTCACGAGAATCGTATTAAGGAAAACATCCAGTTATTCGACTATCATTTCAATTTAAGTCCTGAAGAAATGAAACAGATTGCTCAATTGGATAGTGACAAGCGTGTTGGAGCTGATCCCGACGATACTGAATTCCTAAAAGAATCAACAACTTACACAACTCAAAATCACTAATATGCAAAAAAAGACCATCCTTTCGGATGATCTTTTTTTCTTAACGAACTGTTTCAATCCAACGTTTCATCAAATAAATATTAATAACACTAAAGAGTGCTATCCAAATGCAAGCAATACCTGAACCAATCCACAGAGTTGAGTTCAACTGTCTAACGGTATCAATTTGGAAACCATTTTGATAAAAGGCTGTGAAAATATTAATCATAATATAATTAAAGGCCCATAACGATAAGCCAATAACAACTAAATAAACTAAGAACAAAACAAATTTTTGTCGACCAAATGGTAAAAAACCACTGACCAAATTAACAATAAAATGAATCAAAGTAATACCAGACCAAACCACGATAGTGGCTAAAGCCATAAATAGTAAAAGTTGAATTGCCGACATAATATCTTGAGAACTAATATTGCCATTTAACTGCTTATATTTAGAGTATTTAATTATTATAGCGATTAAATCTACTAAACCATTTATAACAGTTTCCACAATCCATAGATAAACCATTGCCAAAAATGTCGTTAAGATATTGCTTAAATATAATTTAGTATCAGAAATAGGAATCAAACGATAATTACTACTTGTCAGGACACGTTCATTAACACGTGCCAACATGACAACACTAACAAAATTAACGATCATTATGCTTGAAACAAATAGTACTGGAATAAATTCAAAACTACTATATCCCATTTTAAAAAGATTGATGAAAAAAATAACTACAATAGCTATTGCGTCAATTACTAAAATCCAATTCATCAATTTGAATTTATTCCACATTAGGTTTTTACTTACTCCAAAAAAATCACTCATCGGGCTAATCCCCCTTCATAAACCTTTTCGTAATATTCTTCGATTCCTAAATGATATTTCATTTGAATATTTTCTACAGAATCGACTTCGTAAACTGTCTGATCCTTGATGATCACAATATCATCCAACAAACTAGCGATTTCGGTCACATAGTGGTCGCTGATAATAATTGTTGAATCTTCAGTCTTCCAACGAATAATACTACTGATGATTTTCTTACGTGACATACTATCGATACCATTTAAGGGCTCATCCAAAAGATATAATTTAACTTCTCTCGATAAGGCCAAAGCTATTACTAATTTTCCACGGGTACCTGTTGATAATGATGCTAAACGCTTAGTTCCATCTAAATTCAAATATTCAGAGATTTCTTTATATTTTTCATCAGAAAAGTCATTATAAGCATTACGATAGAATCTAACGATATCATCAATCCTTGAACTTTTGGCAAAGCCGTCTAAATAATCACTCAAACTAACTTGAGATTTAATTTTAGATTTCTGTGTCATACCATTAACGGTAATATTCTTTTCACTACTAGCATTAACCCCCGCAATCAAACGCATCAAAGTGGTTTTACCAGATCCATTCTCACCTAACAACCCAATAATTTTTCCACTATCTAAGCTCAAATTAATATGATTTAAAATTGTCTTACTATTTTTTCGATAACTAAGATTATCAATTTCCAGAATTTTACTCATGGTCATCATCCCTCTGTTTAACATAGTTGATAAAACTATCAATTATTTCGTCATTACTCATTTTTAAAGCGTGTAATTTATCATATGTTTCATCTAATGTACTCTTCACAATACGATCCCTCAATTCCCCAATAATTGTCTCGTCGCTCGTTATGAAATTACCTTTACCACGTTGGGCCGCAATAATATGCTCTTCGGTCATTTCCTTTAAAGCTTTTTGAACGGTATTAGAGTTAGCCGTAAATTGAACTGCTAACTGGCGTACCGACGGCAATTGCGAACCCGGTTCATATTCATGTGCAATAATCTTATGATATAAAATTTCCTTGATCTGCAAATATATCGGAATGTTATCAATATATTCCATTACTTTTCCTCCGTACTGTCCTACTACACTAATACAGTACATCCTAAATAAATAAAAATCAACCATTTTATTTATTTGTATAAAAAAATAGGTATCAGTCGCAAATGACTGATACCCACAATTAATCTTGAGCCAATGATTTTTTTAAAGTTTGTTTTAATAATAATGGTGAAATCAAAGTTACTAAAATAATAACCAAGATAATGGCTGAATAATCAGTATTATTCAATAGACCGGCTTGGTGACCAATTTGTGCGGTAATTAAACCCATCTCACCACGAGCTATCATACCTGTTCCAATAACTGAACTACTTAAATTATCAAAGCCACTAAGTTTAGCACCTAACCCACAACCAATCCACTTAGTTAAAGCAGCTAAAATAACTAATACGATGACCAAAATCAAATTTCTCAAAAAATGATTTAAAGTCATATTTAACCCAACACTTACAAAGAAAACAGGTATAAATATTGAATTTCCTAAGGGCTCAACATGATCGGCCAGAACACTCTTATATGGCGTATTAGCCACGGCGATTCCGGCAAAGAAAGCACCAATAGCACCACTCAAACCAACTATATTAGCTAGCCAAGCCATACTCAAACAAATAATCATCGACATGATTGTAACGCTTGATGGCACAATTAGACGTTCACCTAAATGCATCAAATATGGTGCAATCCATTTTACCAGTAAAAAGGTTCCACAGAAAAAGGCCAACTGTTCCAAAAGAATAATCAAAATTCCCGGCTGATGTCCACCAGCGTGAATTCCTTGACTAGCCAACAAACTGATCATCAATGATAATAATAAAACACCGATAATATCATCCGCTACCGCAGCACCTAAAATAGTAGCCCCTTCACGAGTCGACAAAGCTTTATACTGCTTCAGTACTGCCACTGAAATAGAAACAGAAGTAGCCGAAAAGACAACCCCGATGAATAAAGCTTCTAAGAAAGTAAAGCCAAATAAATAAGTTACTCCACCCATAACTAGAACTGGCAAAATAACTCCAGAAATAGCTACGATAACAGCTGGACGTAAGTATTTTCGCAATAGTTTCAAATCACTTTCTAGTCCACCTAAAAACATCAGAATAACAACTCCGATGTCAGAAAAAGCACTAACTAATCCATCCAGTTTGATCCAGTCAAGTATTGCTGGTCCTAATACGATTCCCACCAGTAATTCACCAATAACGGCAGGTATACCAATACGATTGGCAAAATGGCCGGCTATTGTAGTTGTAATTAGAATTAGACATAACGGCCCTATAAAATTCATTTAATCCCCCATTTGTTAAATATTAAAAATAATTTTATTAAATTTGTTAACATCCATTCTACTACATCACCAAATCAAAAAAAATGTAACAAAAAATGTTTACTTAGATTTTGATTCTTCCTGAAATTAGATGAAAGCATATTTAACACATATTATTTCATCCTTAAACAGGAAAAGTGCACACATATTAACCGATATACTCTATACGGCTGATATGTGTGCACTTCTTTAGTTAAAAAAGTTATGACTATTCTCTATTTCAAATATTTAAAAACTTGTTGTCCTGCTTGACGTCCAAAGATTACAGTCTCTGCAATGGAATTGCCACCAATTCGGTTATTTCCATGTAATCCACCGACTACTTCTCCTGCTGCAAACAATCCCTTGATAACATGATTATCAGTATTCAAAACTTGGGTATTGTGATTAATCGCTACACCACCCATTGTGTAATGAACGGCAGGTGCAATATGGATTGCAAAGAATGGTCCTTGAGAAATGGTTCTTTCCATTCCTGTACTACGATTGAATTCACTATCTTTATTAGCTTCAACGGCTTTATTCCATTTTTCTACTGTTGCTTGCAAATTCTCCGGATTTAAATTCGTCTTCTCTGCCAATTCAGTTAAATCTTTTCCACTTTCTACTAAGCCGACATGATCATAAAACTCAATGGCTTTAACTCGTTGGCGAATGCTTGTATCCAAGATCAAATAGGCTCCAGTTCCACCTAAATCATCAATTGCTTGGGTAACATTCTTACGTGTATCCAATTCGTTAACAAAACGTTGTCCTTGATTGTTAACCAAAATTGCTCCCTCACCACGGACAGCTTCACCGATTAAAAAGGCATGTGGTGTATCTTGTTGAACCGTTGGATGTACTTGAACTTGGTCCATATCAACCAATTTTGCTCCAACATTTTGAGCCAATTTGATTCCGTCACCAGTAGCACCAGGTTGATTAGTTGTCTTTAAACTAGTCAAATCTTTACGATACTTAGCTAAAAGATCCTTTCCCGCGCCGAATCCACCAGTAGCTAAAACAACAGCTTTTGCATGAATTTCAACTTCTTGATTTGCCAATGCTTTCACACCAACAATCTGATCATCTTTCATCAGTAGTTGATCAACTTTAATATTATCGAACAAAGGAATTTGATATTTATCCACTAACTTCAACAATTCTGTTACTAAGTAACCACCAATTGGTGCCAATGAACTAGGACGGTGTGTACGCATCGTTTTCATTCCACCAGTAATTGTTAAATCATCCAGTTCAATTCCGTGCTGTGCCAACCAATCAATCGCTAGAGCCCCATGCTCAGTGAAAAATTTTAACAGTTCAGGATTATTTTGTTTTCCTCCACCGACAAAAGTTTCATCGTAGAAATCTTGAAAACTATCCACAATTTTATGATTCAACTGGACAAATGTTTCAGCGGCATTCATCCCTGAAGAAGCACGAGTCGTGTTACCACCAAGCTTATCCATCTTTTCTAAGATAACCGGAGAAAGTCCCAATTCATAAGCTTGGATAGCACTTGTCAGACCAGCACCACCAGAGCCAATAATTATTACATCATAATTGTCCTTTAATTGGTCGATTTTAGTAGGTGTAAAAATAAATTTTTCTGCCATGTTATTTCTCCTCAACGTTAGTCATATCAATCGGTACAACCCATTTATCAAATTGTTCTTCTGTTACTAGGCCTGATTTAATAGCAGCTTCTTTCAAAGTTGTACCATCAGCCTGAGCTTTTTGAGCAATTTCTGCACTTTGATGATAACCAATATGTGGAGATAAAGCTGTAACTGTCATGAGTGAGCGATCAACCAATTCAGTCATACGTTCTTTATTAATAGTCAAACCAGCAACCATTTTATCGGCAAAACCATACATTGTTCCTGTCAGCAATTCAGCGGACTCTAAGAAGGTACTGATCAAAACTGGCTTGTAGACATTCATTTCAAAGTTACCTTGACTAGATGCCATTGTGACAACAACATCATTTCCCATCACACGCACAGCAGCCATAGTGATTGCTTCAGCTTGAGTAGGATTAACTTTTCCCGGCATAATTGATGATCCTGGCTCATTGGCAGGAATATTCAACTCACCATAACCAGATCTAGGGCCACTTGCTAAAAAGCGAACATCATTGGCTATCTTCATTAAGTCACTAGCTAAAGTCTTGATAGCACCATGCACAACATTCAAACCAGAATGTGCAGCTAAACCATAGAATTTATTAGTATCAGCTGTAAATGGATGATCATAAACTTGGCCCATCTGTTCAGCAATTTTATCAGCGAATCCTGGAGCAGCATTTAATCCCGTTCCAACGGCAGTCCCCCCCATTGCTAACTCGCTAAGTGTTTGATTGAGATTCTTCAAGTATGAGAGGTCATGTTCTAACATGCTGACCCAACCACTAACTTCCTGTCCAAAAGTTAACGGAGTAGCATCTTGTAAATGTGTACGACCAATCTTAACTACTTTCCAATACTTTTCTTGTTTCTGTTTTAATTCATCAATTAAATGTTGTGTTGATTCTTCTAGTTTATCCACAGCCAAAGCCGCTGTGATGTTCATTGCAGTAGGAAAAATATCATTGGAGCTTTGACCGTGATTGACATCATCATTTGGTAAAATTTCTAATTTATCATCAATCTTTTGAGCAACATGTGAAACTACTTCATTCACATTCATATTAGTTTGTGTACCAGAACCTGTTTGGTATACCACCAAGGGAAAATCCTTTTGCAGTTCTTCATCCCTTAAACTCAATAATTGATCGATACTCTTTACAATCAAATCAGCTTTTTCTGAACTGATTGCATGAGCTTCATTATTGGCAATTGCGGCAGCTTTCTTAATCTGTAAGAGAGCCTTAATGATTTCTAAAGGCATCTTTGCACCTGTGGAAAAGTTATTACGACTACGCTCTGTTTGTGGTCCCCAGAGAGCCTCTTGAGGTATCTTTACTGCACCCAAAGTGTCTTCTTCAATTCTATAGTCTGCCATCAAATTCCTCCAAATAATTTAATACACCAATTATAACGAAGTTGCCTTTAGATAAAAATAAATCCGATTAGAAAATAACTTGAAAAATCAAAACAGCGACTGTTCAGGATGTTTATCCTAAATAGTCGCTGCTTATTTTTATCTCTTCTTACTATCCTTAATCGCACGCAAAGCACGTTTACGTGTCTTGATGTTAGGACTCTTCAATTGTCTGTATGCTGTGGCAGTTTTTACTTGTTCCATAATTTCTCCTTACCAGCTAGCTTTTTGAACACCAGGGATTTTACCCTCATGTGCTAACTTACGAAAGTTTAAACGTGACATACCAAACTTACGCATGTATGCATGTGGACGTCCGTCTAATGAATCACGATTCTTAATTCTAACAGGACTTGAATCTCTAGGTAACTTAGATAAAGCTATGTAATTACCTTGAGCTTTTAATTGCTTGCGGATCTCAGCGTATCTTGCCACCAATTCTGCTTGTCTCTTATTCTTTTCAATCTTTGATTTTTTAGCCATTATTTTACCTCTTTAAAAATTTCTCTTTGTTTTGATTTTGGTGAATATTTTCTTAGTTCTAAACGTTCTGGGTTATTTTGTTTATTCTTGCTTGTTAGATAGAGTCGTTCGTTAGTCCTACTACACTCCAATATAATATTCTGGCGCATATTTCCCTCACATATATAAATGATAATTTTTACTGTTTGTATTCTAGAGATTTTAATTATTAAAGTCAACTATTTTGTTTCAACATAATTTTTAGAAATAAATCGTTGACATTAATTTGGTACCGAACTATAATTCATTCTCGTAATAAAGTTCGGTACCGAATTAATTTTAAAAATGAAATGAGGAATACAAAATATGAGTAAACTTACAGATGATTTAATGAAACAATTACGTTTTATCGGTGAAGCAGGCAACTACTTCATGGGGCAAAAGAAACAAAAACTAACTGGTCAACAACGCGTCTTAGCCGTTTTGAAATTAGAAGATGGTTTGACCCAAAACTATTTAGCCAATGTCCTAGACCTTAGACCTAGTTCTCTAGCTGAATTGATGAAGAAAATGGAAACTAAAGGTCTCATCAAGCGTCAAGAAGATCCTGAGGATAAACGTAGCAAACATGTCTATCTAACTGATGAGGGACGTCAAAAAGCTGAAGAAAATGCATCTTTAAAAAACGAAAGCTATAGTGAAACTTTCTTAGCCGGTCTAACTGATGACGAAAAACAACAATTTAGTATCTACCTTCAAAAAATTTCTGATGGTTGGGACGATGATTTCAAAAAGAACTCCGAAAAATTCGTTGATCCAACTGATCGCTTCAAGGCTATGTTAAACATGCGTGATCAAATGATGGAAATGCATCAAAACATGGATCCTGAAGAACTTGATCGTATGCGTGATGAGATGAGAAAAGATATGCGTAACATGCCATTCGACAGACGCTGGATGCCTGGATTCGACCCTAGACATGACCAACGTGATCATGATAACCACGGTCATAGACCAGATTTTCATAATAACTTCTGGCGTGGAAATGAATTTTAATTTAGTGAGGATATAAAAATGCGTAATGGAACAATGATGAGACGTGATCTACCTAAAAGAACTGGCACCTTCAAGTTCAAAGACTTTCTACAGCTGATCAACAGCGTCAATCCGAAAAAAGCTCTTTTCCTATTAGGAATGCTTTTAAGTTTAGTTACCAGTGGTGCCAGTTTGATAGTCCCTCAGTTAACAAAAAATTTAGTTGATACCAGTGGCCTATCAAAAATAGACAGTAAAATGTTAGTCGTTTTAATCCTAGCCTTCGTAATCCAATTAGGCTTTGGAACAATCGGTGGCTACATTTTAAGATACGTTGGTGAAAGTTCGGTTAAAACTCTACGTGAGAAACTCTGGGCTCACCTGTTAAAACTACCAGTTGATTATTTTGATGATCATAAATCAGGTGAAAGCAGTTCTCGCCTGGTTAACGATACTAGTGTTATCAAAGATTTAATTACCGCTCAATTCCCTAATTTCATAACCGGAGCAATTCAATTAGTTGGTTCAATGGTCATCCTCTTCTTTATGGATTGGAAAATGGCTTCTCTAATGTTTGGTGTTGTTCCAATTATTGTTCTAATCCTGCTCCCTATTGGAAAGATAATGTCTCGTTTAGGCCGTAAACTTCAAGCCGCAACAGCTGATTTCAATGCCGATGCCAGTGAAAAGCTTTCTGAAGTCCGTTTGATCAAGTCAAGTAATGGTGAAACATTTGAAAAAGTGACCGGCGGAACTTTGATTGACCGTATCTTCAAAGTTGGTATCAAGGATGCTAAAGTTGAGGCTGTCTTGCAGCCAATCATGACAACTGTTATGTTAGGAATCTTCGTCGGTATCCTTGGTTATGGTGCTGTCAGAATTCAACAAGGAACTCTAACAAGTGGTTCACTAGTTGCTTTCCTACTATATTTATTCAATATCATTACTCCCGTAGCTAGTTTTGCTACCTTCTTCTCTCAAGTTCAAAAAGCTATGGGTTCAACTGAAAGAATTCAGGAAATCCTAAGTACTGAACCTGAGACGACTACCGGTCAAGATATCGATGTTGAAGGAAAAACAATTACAGCTGATCACTTGAATTTCAGTTATGACAAAGATCATCCCATTTTGCATGACGTTTCATTCGAGGCAAAACCTAATACGGTTATAGCTTTTGCTGGACCTTCTGGTGGTGGTAAATCAACTATCTTTGCCCTACTAGAAAGATTCTACCAGCCTGATTCTGGTACGATCAGAGTAGATCAACAGACAATCAACGATATCAGTTTAGCTAATTGGCGTTCCCAAATTGGTTATGTATCTCAAGATAGTGCTGTTTTTGCCGGTAGTATTCGTGATAACCTTCAATATGGATTAGACCGTCAATTGACTGACAAGGAACTTTGGCATGGACTGCAATTAGCTTATGCTGACGAGTTCGTAAAGAATTTTCCAGAACAATTAGAAACTCAAATTGGTGAACGTGGTGTCAAACTATCCGGTGGTCAAAAACAACGTATCGCCATCGCCAGAGCCTTCCTACGTGATCCCAAGATTCTAATGCTAGATGAAGCTACTGCCAGTCTGGATTCAGAATCTGAAGAAAAAGTTCAACGTGCCTTAGATCAATTAATGATTGGCCGTACTACTCTAGTAATAGCACATCGACTTTCAACAATCGTTGATGCAGATCAAATTTACTTTATCGAAAAAGGTACTGTAACTGGTCATGGTAATCACCAAGAATTAATGAAAGATCATAAACTCTACGCTCAATATGTTAATGAACAAATGGTTAACTAAAAAACGACCCCTCGGGTCGTTTTTTTATAAGAATGGATACCATCCTGCTAAAGCAAATCCTAAAAGGGCCACCACAATACAGAAAACTAACACTGCCCAAATCAATGGACGATTTAAACTCTTTTGAGCTTTTCTGGCAAAAGCTATTTCTACTAAAGCGATAAAAATCAAAGCTACAATGATTTTAACAATCAGCAGAGTTGGTTCTACTGACCAAGCTCTAATTGCTAACTTTATTCCCGTTGCGATGATAACCAAATAACCAACTCTTGTAATCATTTCATAAACTTTAGTGTGTGTATTAGTGAATAAAGCCAATAGGATCATAACCGCCATAACGATCCATGTTATTAAATGAGTCCATAACCAAATCATATTCTCTCCTCCTAATGACTTCCATCATAGCATTAAGTTTAGAAAATGGTTGGAACTAACCCACCATCAACACGCAATGCTTCTCCTGAAAATGATGAAGCATCTGGACTAGCAACAAATGCTGCAAAACGACCAATTTCTTCCGGTCTAATCAAGCGTTGAATTTGTGAGCGAGAACGATGATTCTTCATGAAATCTTTCTCCCACTTGTCTTTAGGCAAATCGCTGTCCTTATACATTTCATCCAACATCTTCTGAACCCCTTCAGTCAGAGTTGAACCAGGCATAATTGTATTTACCGTTACATGCGTATCAACTGTCAACATTGACAAGCTCTTTGCCAAAGACAGATTCATCGACTTAGTCATACTGTATTGAGGCATTTCACCTGATGGCATAACCGCTTCTTCACTAGCAATGAAGATAATTCTGCCAAAATCTTGTTCCAACATTTTAGGCAAATAGAATTTAGCTAAGGCATTTCCAGCTAAAACATTTACTCTATAAAACTTTTCCCAAGTAGCATCGTCAATATCAAAGTAATCCATTGGTTGAAAGATTCCCATATTATTGACCAAAATATCAACCATAGGTATTTCTTGAAATAGTTTCTCACGATCAGACTCATTAGCTAAATCTGCCGCTATTCCTTGTGGTTCTGTTTTAGGAAAATTACTCTTAACTTCCGCTACAACCTTATCAACTTCAGGCTGTTTTCTACCATTGATGATGACATTAGTCCCCTCTTTAGCCATTTCCATGGCAATTGCTTTACCGATTCCTTTAGTAGAGCCAGTAATCAAGGCTTTTTTATTTGTTAAATGAAGATCCATAATGTTCCTCCGTTAAATTCGTTTAATTTGTATTATTAATATAGAATGAAATGTCCCTTTTGCCTAGTACGCACTTTAATGTCTGATAGGTACTTTTTAGTGCCTGATTCAAAAAAAATAAGCCTTTAAGGCCTAATTAGGATTCTAATTTAAGTTTGAGCGTAATCGAATACCAACTAATATATGCCCATTCACACTCTACCTAGTTTTCTTCCAAAATACTCTTTGCTATTTTTTCAGTTCGATCATCGAAAGCTACCAAAAAAGCTTCCGTGTCGACTTGAGATTCCTGAATTGTTTTGATAGCGATCCAAATTGCTTCATATAAAGGATAGCCATAAACACCCGTACTCAAAAATGGAACGGCAATTGTCCACAAATTAAGTTTCTGAGTCAATAACATCACTGACTTATAAGCACTGGTTAATAGGGCCTCTTCGCCTGAATGCCCATTAACGTATCTAGGACCGACTGCATGAATAACATAATCAGCATTTAGATTGTAGGCTTTCGTATAAACAGCCGTTCCTGTAGGCGTACCTTTAAAAGCCAACATATCTTTTTTCAAATTGGATCCTGCTTTAGCATTTAATGCACCATCAACTCCACCACCGGGAATCAAGGCACTATTAGCCGCATTGACTATGCCGCCAACACGAAATGGTAAATTAGCTATATCTGCTTTGATAACTGTAACCTTAGACAATTTTCACTACTCCTTTAATGCATATTTTTTAACCGCATAGGAGACTCCATTCTCATTATTACTTTTAGTTACGACATTAGCATGAGCTTTGACAGCGACAGGAGCATTTTCCATTGCTACTCCAACTTTGGCTAAATCAAGCATCGGAATATCGTTGAAGTTATCGCCTAAAGTCATGGTATTATCCAAAGTTATTTGATAATAATTAGTTAACTCGCGGAGAGCCCTTTCTTTAGATACGTTACTGTCAGTTATCTCTAAATAATTATCCTTTGATAGATAAAATGAACTATTGGGAAACCCATTATCACGAAGATAATTCATTACTCGGTCTATCTCCTGTGGATCACTGATCAAAAGTAATTTGTGAATTGGAATCTTACGTTTTGCTACCAACTGATCTAGATTATCTACAATTGGCGTTACATTTGTAATATCTGACTCAATTTTAACCCATTTATCAAATTTTTCCACATACCAATCCGACCCTGAATACAAATTGATAGAAACTTTAGGAAATTTCTCATGTAAAATTTGAAACATTCCTTCAACTTCATCGATATTTAGGCCATGACTCAAAATTGTTGAATAATTATCGGCTTGCAAATCTTTTACAACTAAAGCGCCGTTGTAACAGGCAATTGGATTATCCAAAACTTGTAATTCTTCAGCTATAGGGGTCATTCCTCTAGGAGAACGAGCTGAGGCCAAAACAAATTTAATATTCTTTTGATTTAATTTAGCTATTGTCATCTTCAAATCGCCATCCACAATATTTTCGTCATTCAAAATTGTTCCATCAATGTCACTCAAAATTAGTTTTATATCAGTCATTTCTACACCTCAGTATTTTACATTAATTGTTGAAATAATTTGTTTAGCCGGCTTTTTATCAGTAATTAAATAATCAAAATCAGCTAAGGTTCCAATTGAATAGGTCGCTGATTTTTGAAATTTAGTGCTTTCAGCTAAAATAATCTTTTGTTTAGCATGACTTAATAGTAATCTCTTTACTTGAGCATCCTCCTGATTTTCGAAACTAACTTGACCATCTTTTAATCCAGCTGCTCCAATAAAAGCGACATCGAAGCTAATATTTTTTAAAATCATGGCCTCATCAAGTGAATAGAAAAAACGATTTTTGGGGAAGAACTTGCCACCTAAAGTATGTAAATCAACTTTCTCATTCGTACTCAACATAATAGAATTATCCAATGAATGCGTATAAATTGTCATTGCCACATCGGTCATTTGTGCCAGTTGCAAAACAACAGTCGACACGTCGAAAAAATCTGTTTGGTTAGATTTAATAAATGTTCTAGCCAAACCGGCAATATGTTTCTTCGACTCAGTAAATTCTTTAATACGATCATTAAAAGAAAAAGCTTCTTTTTCCGACTCCAAACGCATAATTCCACCATGAACCCGTTTTACTTTGCCTTCATCGGCCAATTTTGTAAAATCACGTCTCACGGTATCTCTAGAGACCTTGAAACGCTCAATCATCATTTCTGTAGTTAAAATTTCTTGATGGTTCAATAAATCTAACATGGCATCTGTTCTCTGTGCTTGATACATCAGCGCTACCTCCTAAAAAGAGTATAACATTTTATAAGTGCTTTTAAGCTTTTTTAAGCATAAATAAGTCATTAATTCATTTATACTTATTAGTACTTTATTTTTAAAACAAATTTATAGCTATGATAAAATTAATCTGATTGTATGGGAATATATATCATTCATAAATCTAAGAGAGGTGATTTTATGAATAGCTTGACTCCGTACGTCAACGTTTTGCAAAAGATTTCAGTTTACTGGGGATTAGCTACTTTAATTATGTTAGGAATCTTTTTACTCCTTTGGTTAAGAGAACCACGACGCTTGATCAACGGAATTACTTTTTCTATCTTTTTCTTTAGCTTCTTAGCCGAATTGGCAGTTTTAATATTCAGTACTGGTAATTTACCATTCGTTGTCGTTATGGGAACGCTCTTCTTACTTATTATCGGTGTAATTTTTGTAACAATGATTTCGATGTGGCTTCTACTATTATGGAATGCTTTTATCGTTTGGAAACGTGAAAGTCATACATTATCCAATATGTTGACTTTGTTGCTAGGAGTTTTTCTAGTTGTACTCTGGTTTGCCAATGCTTTCTTATCGGCCCACGCTAAGTTCTTACCTGACTGGTTAAATATTTTAATTTCAGGCTTACCAGTTGTTGGTGCCTACTTGATCTTGTGTTCATACAATTTCTTGGTCAACGTTTTGCTCTATCAATTCTTCCCTAAACGATATAAAGCTAATTATCTAATTGTTTTGGGGGCTGGATTAATCAATGGTGATACTGTTTCTCGCTTACTCGGTAACCGAATCGATGCCGCCATCAAATTTGCTAATAAACAGATCAAAAAAGGTCGACCAACGCCAAAGATTGTTTTCTCTGGTGGGCAAGGTAACGATGAGAAACTATCCGAGGCCCAGGCAATGGCTAATTACGCTATTGAACACGGCTGGGATAAAGATCAAATCATTTTAGAAGATCAATCGAAGAATACCTTGCAGAATATGCAATTTTCGAAAAAAATCATTCAAGATGATTACGGCAGTAGCAATGCATATATCAAATTTTTCAGTAATAATTATCACATTTTTAGAGCCGGCCTCTACGCAAGAATGGCTGGTCTAGCTGCTAATGGTGTTGGTGCTCCAACAAGATTTTATTTTCTACCCAACGCCTTGATTCGCGAATTTGTTGCTATTCTAATCATGAACAAGAAGCGTCATATTATTATGATTTCCATTATTGGATTCTTCGTTCTATTATCAATGCTAGTAACGCTTTACGTCGATTTCAAAACTAGATAGAAAAAAGGTGTTCATATTCTCCTGCAAAATTGCAGTTGAGTATGAACACCTTTTTATTATTGATCACTTTTTAGTGTAAATATTCAGATTTCGATTAAGATAATCTTCAATCCAATCGTGACGTTTCTTTTCTCTCTCAGCCACAACGTCAATAACTGTTTTTATAGTGGCCTCTTTTACATCATTCTGTGCCATAATAAATTCTCTCTTTTTGTTTTTATTTTAACAATTATATTTTTAAAATAAAAATTTATATACACGTGTAATACACAACGTCTATTACAATAGTCGTCCCATCACGATAGCTGTATATCCAGGTTCCTCAGCTTCATTGCCAGTCTTAAAGAAACCGTTCTTTTCCCAGAAATGTTCACTCTGCTTATTACCTTTAGCGTAAGCTAATTCGATCTGTTTAAAGCCTGATTTCTTTAAAGCTGACATAATATCACTAAAGATCTCTGTTCCAATGCCCTTACCTTGATATTGACTATCAACCATAAACAAGCCTACCCATGCCGTTATTTCATCTGGATACTTTGTAATCAAATCTAGCATAGCAATCAATTTGTCGCCATCAAAGAATCCAATATAATATTTATCATCCCTCGTTTTATGTGGTGGTACGACAGTCATATCGTGACGAATAACTGGACGTGTAATCACAGGTGGACAATATTTATAAAATATAGGATTGCTTAAACTTAATTTGAGAATCTCCTCAGTGTCACTAGTCACTAACCGTCTAACTTTATATTTACTAGAAAGATCCGCTAAATCCATAATTCTTCCTCCACTTAAATCTTTCGAATCAAATAATCCCATAATTTTTGATTATTTCCATTCTCTATTACGTAATTTAATACATCTTGTTTCTGCCAAATCGGCTTCAAAACTTCTTCATCTAACTTTTCCATTATATCAATCATATTTATAGATTCGGACCTTTTGATCTCAAGCAGTAACTTTGCATCCCGTTGTTTTCGAAGTGCTTCCCCCTGTGGATAACCGGTATTCATTGGACCATCAAATAGCTTTGCCAGTGTATAACTCAGATTCAGCTCTCCAGCCCAGCCAAAATTCAATCCTAACGGCAAAGAGGCACAATTGCCATAGTTTATTCGTCCAAACAAATAAGCGTCGCTAGGAGTCGGTAAATAGCCGCTGATGACGTTTGGCATCGTATTGCACGCTATATTCATTCCATTTCCGGAACTACAACCAGTTATTACAAAATCAATCGCACCGGAATTAATTAACAGTCCCACCAATAACGCTACCTGAACATAGGATAAAGTTTCCTCTTGTGGATAAACTCCAAAATTAATTACTTCATCAGTTTTTTCCACAGCTGATCTAGTTGCATCGTACAAAAGCTGATTACGTTTAATTTGACTACTGGCCTGAATCACCGCTACTTTCATACTATTATCTCATCCCTATCAATGAACCTTTTTGATCATAAATAATTTAGCTTGTTGATAATTATAATATTGTTTTGAAAAAGCCAACAACTCGCCATTGGCTAAATACGATTCATCTTGAATCAACAAACTCGGCGAACCCGCTGACATCTCCATGAAATCACTAGCTTCTTCTGGTAAAGGCTCACTCATAATAGTCTGATCAATAAAGCCAATTTGAGTCTTACGACTTTGTTCAAAATACTTAAACAGTGATCCGTACAAAGCTTCTTCTGGAATACTATCAATCACTGACTGCAAATAATAAGACTGTTCCATCAAATAGGGCTTATCATCCAACAAACGAAAGCGACGAACTTCGATCAATTTATCATCATTCTGGAAGTGATGTGTCTTTGGCAAAAAGAGTGCTTCTGATACGGGAATAATTTTTTCACTTGCAGTCTTAGTTGTCAATTTACGACCAATTCGTTCCATCTCGGCCGACAATCCACCTTCATGCTCTAGAGCCACTGAATCCACGGTTTGCTGGTGACGAACAAAAGTCCCTACTCCATGAACTTGATAAGTATAACCCATGACACTCAACTGTTTTAAAGCTTGACGCAAAGTATAACGGGTTACTTCATAGCGTGACATCAAATTAGGTTCTGCTGGCAGTTTCAAATCTTGATCAACTAACTCACCAGATTGTATTTCAGTAATAATCTTTTTAACTAAAATGCTTGTATCCATTTTTTTCGGCATTTCTAAAATTTCCTCCAAAACAAAAACGCATCCCATTATCAAGCGTTAGGAATACGTTTTCTAATCATTTATTATCATACCTCATTACGAAAGGTCTGTACCATTTGTTTCAATTACTTTATGGAACCATTCAAAAGAATCCTTCTTAGAACGATCCAAAGTTCCTTCGCCGGCATCATTCTTATCTACATAGATCATACCGTAACGTTTATCCATTTGACCAGTTCCGGCCGAAACTAAATCAATAAAGCCCCATGGAGTATAACCCATTAAATCAACACCATCGACATCAACTGCCAAACGCATTTGTTCAATATGCTTTCTCAAATAATCGATACGGTAATCATCATGAATCTTACCATCCTCAGTCACTTTATCAAAAGCTCCTAGTCCATTTTCTACAATAAACAATGGTAAATCATAACGGTCACTGAACCAATTCAAGGCATATCTCAAACCAACTGGATCAATTTCCCAACCCCAATCAGAGCGTACTAAGGCAGGATTTTTAACTTCATGATTCTTTGTTGGTGTCATGTAATCATCAGGTTCATTCTTATCAGCTTTAATAACATGAGAAGCGTAATATGAAAAGCCAATATAGTCAACAACGCCTGCCCTGATAACATCTAAATCAGCCAAGGTAATATCCAAATTGAAATCTTTACGTTCAAAGTAACGTTTCAACCAATTAGGATACTTACCTTTACATTGAACATCAGCAAACCAATAGTTAGCTTCCATCGCACGTTGAGCTTTCAAAACATCCTTAGGATCTGGTGAAGCTGGATAAGTTGGTCCCATAGCCAACATACAACCAATTTCAAAATTAGGATTAATTTCATGTCCAATTTGTACAGCCATAGCACTAGCAACTGATTCATAGTGTCCAGCTTGGTACATAACTTTTTCAGCATCTTCGCCTGGTTTTACTAGAATACCTGAATTAGTGAACAAGCCCCATTCATTTAAACCAGTTTGGTTGTTGATTTCATTGAAAGTCATCCAATATTTAACTTTATCTTTATAACGTTTGAAGACCACTTCAGCAAATTTTACAAAGAAATCAATCATCTTACGACTACGCCAACCACCATATTCTTTAACTAAGTGATAAGGCATTTCAAAATGAGACAAAGTAATTACTGGTTCAATATTATATTTAAGCAATTCATCAAAAAGATCATCATAGAACTTCAATCCTGCTTCATTAGGTTCGTCTTCATCGCCATTAGGAAAAATTCTTGTCCAAGCGATACTAGTTCTGAAGCACTTTAAACCTAATTCGGAGAATAACTTAACATCCTCTTTATAGTGACCATAAAAATCAATTGCTTCATGATTAGGATAATTTTTACCGGGAATAATTCCATCAGTAATTTCACGAGCCGTCTCGTTGTCACCAGCTGTCATCACATCAGCAATACTGACACCTTTATTGCCGGCATCCCAGCCACCTTCTAATTGATGAGCAGCCACAGCACCGCCCCACAAAAATCCTTTTGGAAATCCAGTCATAAATGTATCCTCCTACGTTTTAAGTTTTCCACTCATTCGAACGAGTTAATAATATCAAAGAAGTTGATTTTTGTAAACGTTTTCAGATATTTAAATGTAAATAAATTTTCTACAACAAAAAACATCCCTCGAAATGAGAGATGTTTTTGATCCAAAACTGGAAATATAAATATTAACGTTTTGAGAATTGTGAAGCTTTACGAGCTTTCTTAAGACCTGGTTTCTTACGTTCCTTCATACGAGGGTCACGTGTTAAGAAGCCGGCTGACTTAAGTGTAGGTCTAAAATCAGGATCTACGTCAAGTAAGGCTCTAGCAATACCATGTCTAATTGCTCCAGCTTGTCCTGAGAAGCCTCCACCGTTAACGTTAGCAATAACGTCATAGCTTTCTGCTGTTTCAGTTACATCTAGAGGTTGTTTCATATCAGCAATCAAATTGTCAAAAGGAATGTAATCTTTGACATCACGTTTGTTGATAGTAATCTTTCCGTTTCCAGGAACTAAGCGTACACGAGCAACTGAATCCTTGCGACGACCTGTTCCGGCGTATGATACTTGTGCCAAATTCTTTTCCTCCTTAAATTAGTTTGTTGATATCCAATTTTTCTGGATTTTGTGCTTGGTGGTTGTGTTCTGAACCTGCATAAACATGCAATTTCTTGATTTCTAGACGACCAAGAGTGTTCTTAGGTAGCATACCACGAACAGAATCTTCAATGAATCTGTCTGGCTTTTCAGCTTGTTTTTGACCAGCACTAATGCTCTTCAACCCACCTGGGTGATCTGAATGAGAATAGTAAATCTTATTCTTTGCTTTTCTACCTGTTAATCTAACTTTATCTGCATTGATGACAATAACATTATCACCTGTATCAACGTTAGGTGTGTAAGTAGGTTTGTTTTTACCTCTAAGAATAGAAGCAACAACAGATGAAAGTCTACCTAAGACAACATCTTCACCGTCAATTACATACCATTTACGTTCAACTTCACTTGCTTTTGCTAATGGTGTTGTACGCACTTTAAATTCCTCCAGTTTCTACGTCTGTTTGACAACTCAATAAGTTTCCGGGGCTTATCGTGGGGCAAACAATACCAGCTACAATGATACTTTGATTCTCACATTAAGTCAATATTTATCCACAGATTTTTTAATAAAAAACCTCTTTCAAATATAGACCACTAGCTTGTGCTGTCCCTCTAGCTTCCTGGCGATCCTTTACTTCATATAAACGTAAAAAGTCATGAACATCTCTGCGACCGTTACCGATTTCCAACAGAGTTGCCACAAGAATTCTAACCATATTATATAAGAAACCATTACCTGTAAACTCAAAAACTAATTCATTGTTCTCTTTATTATACTCAACTGTAGCTGAATAGATAGTTCTAACTTTATTTTCAATCACGCCACCAGCAGCTGCAAAGCTAGTAAAATCGTGTTCTCCAATTAAATCTTTGATTGCAATTTTTATTTTATCCACATCCAAAGGATAAGGATAGTGCCCTGTATAAAAACGCTTGAATGGATCGGTATAATGCCCTAGATCTACACGATACATATAGGTTTTCTTTTTAACATTAAATCGGGCATGAAAATTTTCATCGACAATCTCTGATTTTTTGACCAATACATCCAAAGGCATCAACGTATTAATAGCACGCATCATACTGTCAGCTGGGATAAATCTTGGATAATCAAAATGTACTACCTGTGCCAAAGCATGAACTCCAGCATCAGTTCTACCTGAAGCGAAGACCTTGATCTCTTCTCCATTAGCAATTCTCGAAATAGCTTTTTCAAGTACACCTTCAACCGTTCTTAATTGCTTTTGTTTTTGAAAGCCATGAAACTTAGTTCCATCATAAGCGATGGTTAATTTGTATCTTATTGTCATAAATTAATAACTCCGAATAAATAATAATATGATGGTTACAGCCAACATAACCAAAACCGTGATATTATCACGCTTACTCCATTTTAATACACGATACTTACTGCGGCCTTCACCGTCTTTGTAACCACGTGATTCCATAGCAATTGCTAAATCATAAGCAATTGAAAAACTGCTGACAAAGAGCGGAATCAGTATTGGTACAAATGATTTGATCCGTTTAATCAAACCACCCTCACCAAAATCTACTCCACGAGCTCTCTGTGCGTCCATGATCTTGGTCGTTTCATCAACCAACAATGGCACGAATCTTAAGGCAATCGACAACATTAAAGCTACTTGAGTAACTGGAAAGTTCACTTTCTTTAATGGTTTCAAAATGCTCTCGATTGAATCGGAAATTTCGATTGGTGTCGTTGTTAAGGTCAATAGTGTTGAGATAAAAATGATCAACACGAATCTTACAAAGATATAACTAGCAATAACCATACCCTCTTTGGATAAGGTCAAAAAGCCCCAGTGCCAAATTGGATGGGAACTAGGCGTAAAGAACAATTGCAGTAAAACTGTGAATAAAATCAGCCAAAATATCGGCCGCAATCCCTTTATAAAGAAGCCAAAATTAATTTTAGATAAATAGACAGCAAATAAAACAAACGCCATGAGAAATACATATGATGCCACATTATTGGCTAAAAAGACAATGCCAACAAAATAGAATGTTAATAAAAATTTACCACGCGGATCTAACTGATAAATCAATGAATCCCCGGGTAAATATCGTCCCATAATTAATTTATTCATCTAATCACCATTTACCTGTTGTTTTATTTCTGCACTCAATTCATCAATTGTAATAGGTAATTTATTAAATTGGAAATATTTTTGCGCCAATGATTGTGCAAACTGGGCACTCTGAGGCAAAGTTAATAAATCATTCTTCAATAAATCTTGATTGTTGAAGACGTCGCTTGGCAATCCACTAGCTACTAATTTTCCTTGACTCATAACAGCCATTTCATCTGCATAATTAGCTACATCATCCATATTATGCGTGATCAAAATGATTGTTCTACCTTTTGACTGTAAATTTTTAAACAGATCCATAATCTCATGGCGACCAACTGGATCTAAACCTGCTGTTGGTTCATCTAAAATAATAGTTTCAGGATTACTAGCTAGGACACCGGCAATAGCCACACGACGCATTTGTCCACCGGATAAGTCAAATGGTGATTTCTGTAAATAATCTTTACTTAAACCAACTAATTCGATCATTTCATGAGCTGCATCTTTAGCATCAGATTCACTGAAGCCAAAATTCATTGGTCCAAACATGATATCTTTTTCCACAGTCTCTTCAAATAACTGACTCTCCGGAAATTGAAAAACCATGCCAACCTTTTTACGCAATGGTTTAAGGTTTTTATTATTAGTTTCAGATGTAATAACACGATCACCAACAGTTAGTTTTCCTGAAGTAGGTTTCAAAAGCGCGTTAATATGACGTACTAGAGTAGATTTACCACTACCAGTTTGACCAACAATAGCGGTAAATTTTTTATCATCTATTTTCAAAGAAACATCGTCTAAACCAAGATTTGCCATGGGACTATTAGCATCATAAGAATGTGTTACATGTTCGAACGTAATTTCCATAATTGCTTCATTAGCTCCTCTTCATTTAGATAACCCTCAGGCAATTCTAATGAATCCCTTAGTGTTGATATCAATTCATCAGAAAATGGTTCCTCAAGGCCAAATTTGCTTAAATTAGTTCCTATATTATAAATGTTCTTAGGTATATCGTCTCGTACAATCTGTCCATCACTCAAGACAACGATTCTCTGTGATAATTCTGTCTCCGATATATCATGTGTAATTGAAATGATTGTTAGATCCTGTTGCTGACGTAAATTTTGAATTAAATTCAAAACCGTTCTACGTCCTTCGGGGTCCAACATACTAGTAGATTCATCCATAATAATAATTCGAGGTTTAGTAGCTAAGACACCAGCAATAGCCACTCGTTGCTTCTGTCCACCAGAAAGTGTCTGTGGATCACGTTTTTTAAAATCATGCATACCAACTAATTCTAAAGCATGATCTACTTCTTTGACCATTTGCTCTCTTGGCATACCTTGATTCTCCAAACCAAAAGCAACATCATCTTCAACCGTTGCTCCAACAAATTGATGATCTGGATTTTGAAAGACGATTCCAATCTTAGTTCTAACTTCCCAAATATTATTCTCATTAATTTCTTGTCCGTCAATTTCGATTGTACCAGAGTCGGCATCAATTAAACCATCGATCAGTTTAGTCAATGTTGACTTACCACTACCGTTTTTACCAACGATTGATAACCACTCGTTTTTATAGATATCCACAGTTAAATTATTAATTGCAGGTTTCTTAGAATCGGGATAAGTATAATTTAAGTTTTTAATTGAAATGATTTTTTCCAAAGTTATCTCCTTGAACCGTATTACATATATAATAACTAACTTCAATAATCAAGAAAACAAAAAAGGGCAAAAAAAAATCATTCGACAAGTTAGTGTCCCCGATTAAAGGGATCTCAGAGATAGACTTGGTTGCTAACAACCATCATCTTAACACTCACTAGCTTATCAGAATGACTGATTTTTTAATGATTAATAAACAATTATTATTAAACTAATTCAATAATAACCATTGGAGCTGCGTCTCCACGACGTGGAGTTGTCTTCAAAATACGTGTGTATCCACCATTACGTTCTTTGTAACGAGGTGCAATATCACTGAATAATTTTTGAAGAGCTGATTGAACAACAACTGCATCATCTTCTTCTGAAATGTTAGCAACTTCGTTTCTAACATAAGCAGCAGCTTGACGACGAGCATGTAAATCGCCGCGTTTACCTAAGGTTATCATTTTTTCTGTTGTACGACTGATTTCTTTAGCGCGAGTTTCAGTTGTAACAATATGTTCATTAATGATTAAATCAGTAGTTAAATCGCGTAACATTGCTTTTCTTTGAGAACTGTTACGTCCTAATTTACGGTAGCCCATGTCTATACCTCCTGTTTGAATTTGATATGATTAGTCTTCTTGCTTTAATGATAATCCAAGATCAGCAAGCTTTTCTTTAACCTCAACAAGTGATTTACGTCCAAGATTACGGACACGCATCATATCTGCTTCGGATTTTTCAGTAAGCTCTTGCACAGTATTAATACCGGCACGCTTCAAACAATTATATGAACGAACTGACAAGTCAAGTTCTTCAATAGTCATTTCAAGTTTCTTCTCTTTTTGAGTTTCCTCTTTTTCGATCATCATGTCAGCACTCTTAGCTTCTTCAGTAAGATTTACAAAACTTGTTAAATGTTCTGTAAGAATCTTAGCTGACAAACTAATAGCTTCGCGTGGTCCAATTGAACCATTTGTCCAGATATCGATTGTTAATTTGTCGAAGTCGTTTCTCTTACCCACACGAGTGTTTTCAACTTGATAGTTGACTTTTTCTACGGGTGTAAAAATTGAGTCAACTGGAAGAACACCGATAGGTGTTTCGTCCGTCTTATTTTGTTCTGCAGGAGTATATCCACGACCATTAATAACTGTCATTTGCATGTGGAAGTGTCCACCCTCAGCAACAGTACAAATAAATTGTTCTGGATCGAGGATTTCCAAGTCATCATCAGCCTTGATATCATTTGCTGTAACAGTAGCTGGACCAACAACGTCGATTTCAGCCTTTAAACTGTCATCAGCATATGACTTAAGCTTTAATTTCTTCACGTTTAACACAATTTGTGTAACGTCTTCAATTACGCCATCAACAGCTGAAAATTCATGCAAAACACCATCTATTTGAATATCAGACACCGCTGTACCAGGTAATGATGCTAATAAAACTCTACGTAATGAATTACCTAAAGTTGTACCATAACCTCTTTCAAGCGGTTCGATAATATATTTGCCATAGTCTTTACTTTCTTCAACAGAAGTAATGGTTGGCTTTTCAAATTCGATCATTCGGTTAGTTCCCCTTTCAAAACGAAATGTGTGTAGCTTAGTTCATATGGGTATACAACCATTCTATACACGACGACGCTTTGGAGGACGAGAACCATTGTGAGGAACTGGTGTAACATCACGAATAGCAGTAATTTCCAAACCAGTAGCTTGTAATGAACGGATTGCAGCTTCACGACCAGAGCCTGGACCCTTAACAGCTACTTCAACTGTTTTCATACCATGTTCCATTGATTCCTTAGCAGCAGCCTCACCAGCCATTTGTGCAGCAAATGGTGTTGATTTACGACTACCTTTGAATCCTAATGCACCAGCTGATGACCATGAAACGGCATTACCGTTAACATCAGTGATCATAACTAGTGTATTGTTGAATGTGGAGTGGATATGTGCAACACCAGATTCAATATGCTTCTTAGTACGGCGCTTACGACCTTTAGTTTGTGCCATGATTAACCTCCTATCTTTATCTTATTACTTCTTCTTACCTGCAATGGCAGTCTTCTTGCCCTTACGAGTTCTTGCATTGTTCTTTGTGTTTTGACCACGAACTGGCAAACCACGACGATGTCTCATGCCACGGTATGAACCAATTTCTTGTAGTCTCTTGATGTTCATACTTACTTCACGACGTAAGTCACCTTCGACACGAATCTTGTCAACTTCTGCACGAATTTTTTCTTCTTGATCAGGAGTTAAGTCTCTTGTACGAATATCCTCTGATACGCCAGCATCTTTCAATACTTTTTGAGCTGTTGTTTCGCCAACACCAAAAATGTATGTTAGAGCAATAACGATTCTCTTATCACGAGGTAAATCTACACCTGCTATACGAGCCATTAATCAATACACCTCCTATTAAATATTATCCTTGTCTTTGTTTGTGCTTTGGATCTGCAGAGCAAATAACCATGACGCGACCGCGTCTCTTAATTACCTTACAGTGTTCGCACATAGGTTTAACGGATGGTCTTACTTTCATGTTGTGGAACCTCCATTCCATTAAAAAACTTATTATCTATATCTATATGTAATTCTTCCCTTGGTTAAATCATAAGGGGATAATTCCACGGTAACCTTGTCACCGGGTAAAATTCTGATATAGTGCATACGGATTTTACCTGACACATGAGCTAAAATTGTAGCTCCGTTTTCAAGCTTTACCTTAAACATTGCATTAGGCAATGTTTCTGAAATTGTACCTTCTACTTCAATGACATCTTCTTTTGCCAAAGATATTAACCTCCATCGGGATGAAATTATTCTGCATATACTGGCGAATTATACAATAATTTTCCGTACATGTAAACATTCAAAGCAAAAAGTTTTACAAACTTTGTAAAACTTTCTTTACTTCGTTATAAACTTCATCTATTTCTTGTTCACCATTGATCTTATGTAACAAGTTCAACTTGTCATAAAAATCAATTAATGGTGTATTCATTTCAATATTAACTTTCAATCTATTCTTTACAGTTTCTGGTTTATCGTCCTCACGTTGATAGAAGTCATGGCCGCCACAGACGTCACATGTTCCTTCAACCTTTGTAGGATTGTAAATTTTATGATAAGTTGCTCCACAATTAGAACAAATATATCTTCCGGATAAGCGATCAACTAATGTTTCAGGCTTAACATCAATATAGATGACAGCATCTATTGGTTTGTTTACATTCTTTGCAATTGTCTGTAAAGCGTTAGCCTGTTCAAGAGTTCTCGGAAATCCATCTAACATATATCCGTCTTTTTGAACATCATCTTCAGATAAACGTTCTTGAACGATACCTTCGGTAACATCATCTGGAACAAGTTCACCTTTATCGATGAACCCTTTAGCTTTTAGACCAATTTCTGTCTTATTGGCCATAGCTGCTCTAAACATGTCACCAGTTGAAATATGAACAACTTTAAAATCTTCAACAATCTTTTCAGCTTGAGTACCTTTACCAGCACCAGGTAATCCCATCAATACAATATTCATTGTCTGTAACATCTCCAATTATCTAATAAATCCAACGTATTCACGTTTCATCAAAAGACCACGTAATTGACGATCCATTTCCAAAGCAACACCAACGATAATCAATAAACTTGTACCACCTAATCCGATGGATTGAGGTAAATTGAATAAGTTAGCGGCTAGCAATGGAAGTAATGAAACCAAACCTAGGAACATAGCTCCGACGGTTGATAATTTCATTAATACACCTGACATGAACTTGATTGTTTCATTACCAGGCCAAATACCAGGGATATAAGCCCCTTGTTTTTGTAGGTTTTCTGCAAGCTTTTCAGGATTTACTTGAACAAATGCATAGAAGAATGTAAACAATACAATCAACAATGTATAGAGAAGAGAACCTGTTGTAGTCTGCATACTGAATATTTCTGTTAATACTTGATACCATTGATCTCCACTATGACTTTGGAACGCCATCAAAATTGTTTGAGGCGTAACAATGAATGAACTAGCGAAGATAACAGGAATAACACCAGCAACGTTAACCTTCAATGGTAGGAAACTTTCGCTACCACTACCAGCAGCACGTCTTGTATATTGAATAGGAATTCTTCTACTTGCTTGTTGAACATATGTAACAAATTGCACAACAATCAAGATGATGATCACAAGACCAACGAGGAATGCAATATTCTTTGCAAGATCTGCTGAACTGGAATTAGTAATATAATCACGATAAATTTCTTTAATTCCACTAGGGAATCTAGCAATAATACCAGCGAAGATAATTACTGAAACTCCATTACCTAGACCTTTATCAGTGATTTGCTCACCGATCCATGTAAGAAGCATCGTACCACCAGTTAAGATGATACCAATTGTAACGAAAGCTCTTATATTAGGAGATTTAACTAATCCTAAACCACTTAAAGTGTTAAAACCGGCTGTTATACCGATTGACTGAACAAAACCTAAAACAATCGTCAAATATCTCGTTACTTGATTTAACTTTCTACGGCCAACTTCACCTTGTTTACTCCACTCAACAAATTTAGGAACAATGTCCATTTGTAAAAGTTGAACAACAATTTGAGCCGTAATGAATGGTGAAACACCCATCGAGAAAATAGAGTAGTTTGAAAGACCACCACCGGTTACAGTATCCAATAGGGGAACTAACCCTGTAGAACCGACTTTATCCATTGCGGCGGCATTAACACCGGGCACTGTAATTTGTGATCCCAAACGATATATAACAAGTAACATCAAGGTAAATAGGATCTTTTTACGTATCTCCTTTACCTTTAGAGCATCTCTGATAGTTCCAAGCATTAGATCACCTCTACAGTGCCACCAGCGGCTTCGATTGCTTTAGTAGCTGCGGCAGAAGCCTTAGCAACTTTAACAGTTAACTTAGCGCTAACCTCACCGTTAGCAAGCAACTTAACACCATTAAATTCTTTTTTAACGATTCCGGCTGCCTTCAATGTTTCAACATTTACTTCAGCACCATCGTTAAACTTACTTAGATCACTTAGGTTAACAATAGCATATTCTTTACGGTTGATGTTATTGAAACCACGTTTTGGCATACGACGGAATAAAGGCATTTGTCCACCTTCAAAACCGATACGTGTCTTACCACCTGATCTAGCCAATTGACCTTTTTGACCACGACCAGCAGTTTTACCTGTACCACTTGAAGTACCACGACCTAGACGCTTTCTAGCATGTCTTGAGCCTGCACTTGGCTTAAGTTCGTTTAGTTCCATTATTGCACCTCCTAATCTTTGAATATTTTATTAATCTTTAACTTCTTCAACGCTAACTAAATGAGCGATTTTTAATACAGCACCACGAATAGCAGGATCATCCGGCTTAACAACAGAACTTGAAACTCTTGCGAGTCCTAGTTCCTTAACAATCTTACGTTGAGCAGGAAGGCGGTGAGCTGCACTTCTAATTAGAGTAATTTTAAGTTTAGCCATTATTACGCACCTTTCTTCTAGTTAAGCAATTCTTGGGCTGAGATGCCGCGCATGTCAGCAACGCTTTCAGCAGTTTTAAGTTGTTTTAATCCTTCGATTGTTGCACGAATTACGTTAATTGGTGTATTTCTACCAAGTGATTTACTTGTAACATCACCAACACCGGCTAATTCGATAACGGCACGAACAGCACCACCAGCAGCAATACCTGAACCTTCTTCAGCAGGCTTCAACATGATCTTACCAGCACCGAAAGTACCGATTACTTCATGAGGAATTGTTGAACCAACCATAGGAACGTTGATAAGGTTCTTTTTAGCATCTTCAACAGCTTTACGAATAGCTTCTGGAACTTCTTGAGCTTTACCAGTACCGAAACCTACGTGACCATTTTTGTCACCAACGATTACGATAGCAGCGAAACGTAGACGGCGTCCACCTTTAACAACCTTAGTAACACGGTTGATTGAGACAACGCGATCTTCTAATTCTAATTGAGATGGATCGATATATGTCATAAATTTGGTTTCCTCCTTCTAGAATTTTAGTCCATTTTCACGAGCTGCTTCAGCAAGACTTTGAACACGTCCGTGATATAAGTAACCACCACGATCAAAGATTACGTTGCTAATTTTAGCTTCTTGAGCTCTTTGTGCTACTAAAGCACCAACAGCTTCAGCTTGTTCAACTTTTGAACCGTCTTTAATGTCTTTATCAAGAGTTGAGGCACTTGCTAGCGTTACACCCTTTACGTCATCAATAATTTGAGCGTAAATGTTTTTATTCGAACGGAATACGTTTAAGCGTGGGCGCTCAGCAGTACCAGAGATTTTTGCACGGATACGTTTTTGACGCTTTTGACGTGCTTTGTTTTTGTCTGGTTTTGTAATCACAATTTTCACCTCATAGATTTATTTACTATTTACCAGTTTTACCTTCTTTACGACGTACATATTCGCCAACATAACGAATACCTTTACCTTTATAAGGTTCTGGAGAACGTACATCGCGGATTTCAGCAGCAAATTGACCAACCTTTTGCTTTGAAATACCTAAAACGTTGATTTCTGTGTTAGAAGGTGATTCCAACTTGATACCTTTTGGTGCATCCATAACAACTGGATGTGAATATCCAACTGTAAGTGTTAGTGTGTCACCTTTAACTTGTGCACGGTAACCAACACCTCTTAGTTCAAGTTTCTTTTCATAGCCTTCTGTAACACCAATAATCATGTTGTTAAGGTTTGAACGCATTGTTCCATGAAGAGCTTTGTCATTTTCGCTTTCACGTGTGAACTTAGCTTCGTTACCTTCAATAGTCAACTTGATTTTTGAATTGAATGCTCTTGTTAATTCACCCTTAGGGCCTTTAACTGTGATGTTTTCATCTTTTTGAGTAACTGTTACTCCTGCGGGAATTTCAATTACTTTATAACCGATACGACTCAAATTAGTGCACCTCCTTACTTTTTAAGATTATTACCAGATATAAGCGATTACTTCTCCACCCACGTGTTGTGCGCGAGCTTCTTTGTCAGTAATAACACCTTTTGAAGTTGAAAGAATAGCGATACCTAGACCGTTAAGAACCTTAGGTACGTTATCTGAATCAACATAACTACGTAGACCTGGTCTTGAAATACGTTTCAAGCCTGAAATTACGCGTTGTTGATCTTTACCATACTTTAAGAAAATACGAAGTACATTTTGCTTGTTGTCTTCAACAACTTCGTAATCCTTGATAAATCCTTCTTTTTTAAGAATCTCTGTCATGCTCTTCTTGATGTTTGAAGCAGGAATTTCTAGAGATTCATGTTTAACCATATTAGCGTTACGAATACGTGTTAGGTAATCCGCAATAGGATCTGTCATGACCATTTAATTTACCTCCTTTATTAATTAAAATCTTACCAGCTAGCTTTTTTCATACCAGGGATTTGACCTTCATGAGCCAATTGACGAAGGCAAAGTCGGCAAAGCTTGAACTTACGATATACAGAATGTGGACGACCACAGCGTTCGCAACGTGTATAAGCTTGAGAAGAGAACTTTGCGGGTCTATGATTACGTACGATTTGAGATTTCTTAGCCAATGAATTTACCTCCTAAATTATTTTGTGAATGGCATACCGATTTGTGTTAATAGTTCACGTGATTCTTCATCAGTATTTGCTGTTGTAACAATAACGATGTCCAATCCACGAATTTTATTAACCTTATCGTAGTCAATTTCTGGGAAAACCAATTGTTCTTTAATACCTAGTGTGTAATTACCACGACCATCAAATGAACGAGTACTTACACCACGGAAATCACGAACACGTGGCAAAGCAATGTTGATTAGTTTGTCAAGGAAGTCATACATACGGTCACCACGAAGTGTAACCTTAGCACCGATTGACATACCTTCACGAAGTCTGAAACCAGCGATTGATTTCTTAGCCTTTGTGATTAATGGCTTTTGACCAGCAATTAGGCCAAGTTCTTCAACGGCTTCGTCTAGGTTCTTTGAGTTAGCAATAGCATCACCAACACCCATGTTTAGAACGATCTTGTCTAATTTTGGTGCTTCCATGATTGATGAGTAGTTGAACTTCTTCATCATTGATGGTGTGATGTCATTAACATACTTTTCTTTTAAAGCGTTAACCATTTAGTTTTCTCCTTTCTTATTTATCTTCTTTATCAGTTGTTTTACTTACAACTTTAACGTTAGTTGCGCTAATAGGTCTTTCAACGTCAACAATTCCACCTTGGGGTTGAGCGTTGCTTGGCTTAGAGTGTTTCTTGACAACGTTAACGCCTTCGATGATTACTTTGTTAGCAGAAGGGATAGCCTTTTTAACTACACCTGTCTTGCCTTTAGCATCACCAGCAATAACTTTGACATTGTCTCCAGTTTTTACAAACACTATTCAGCACCTCCTGAATTTAATTGTTCTTTTTATAGCACTTCTGGTGCTAGAGATACGATCTTCATAAAATCGTTATCACGTAGTTCACGAGCAACGGGTCCGAAGATACGTGTTCCTCTAGGTGTTTTATCAGCATTAATAATAACTGCGGCATTTTCATCAAATCTGATGTAAGAACCATCTGTACGGTGAGCACCTGATACAGTTCTTACGATAACAGCTTTAACAACGTCACCCTTTTTAACAACGCCACCTGGTGTTGCTTGTTTGACAGTAGCAACAATAATATCACCAATATTAGCTGTCTTACGGTTTGAACCACCAAGAACTTTAATAGTTAGAATTTCACGGGCTCCAGAATTATCTGCAACTTTTAAACGACTCTCTTGTTGAATCACGTTTTGGCCCTCCTCTCATCAGTTATGGTCTAGATTTTGACTGCTTTTTCGACGATTTCTAATAAACGGAAGCGCTTTGTCTTTGACAAAGGTCGAGTTTCCATGATACGTACAATATCGTTAACTTTAGCTTCGTTGTTATCGTCTTGAACGTAATATTTCTTAGAATATCTAACACGCTTGCCGTAGACAGGGTGTGTTTTGTAAGTTTCAACAACAACAACGATTGTCTTATCCATTTTATCTGAAACGACGCGTCCTTGATATACTTTACGATGGTTACGAGTTTGTGTTTCGCTCAACTTGATATCCCCTTCCTGTTTATTATTTTTCGTTATTCTTTTGATTTTGAGCTGTTCTTAATCTTGCGATGTTCTTTCTTACGGCCTTAAGACGGGCTGTGTTTTCCAATTGACCAGTAGCTTGTTGGAAACGCAAGTTGAATAGTTCTTCTTTGTATTCTTTAACTTTATCTTGTAATTGAGCAGCAGTAAGCTCTTTGATTTCACTAGCCTTCATCAGCGCCACCTACTTCCTCACGTTTTACAAACTTAGTTCTAACGGGTAGTTTGTTTGATGCAAGTCTAAGAGCTTCACGAGCAACTTCTTCAGATACTCCACCGATTTCGAAGAGAACCTTTTCACGTTTAACTGGAGCTACCCAACCTGCAGGTGCACCTTTACCAGAACCCATACGAACTCCGACACCTTTAGCTGTGTATGATTTGTGAGGGAAGATTTTAATCCAAACCTTACCACCACGCTTCATGTAACGAGTCATAGCAACACGAGCTGCTTCGATCTGTCTATTAGTGATCCAGCTTGATTGTAATGCTTTCAAACCATATTCACCAAATGTAACTTCTTTACCACCTTTAGCTTCTCCGCGCATCTTTCCACGGAATTCACGACGGTGTTTTACACGTTTTGGTACTAGCATAGATTATTCTCCTTTCCCTTCAGTTTTTTGATCATTATGTTGTGGCTTAGCTGGAAGAATTTCACCACGATAAATCCAAGTTTTAACACCTAAATTACCATAAGTTGTCTTAGCTTCAACCCAAGCATAATCGATATCAGCACGCAATGTGTGCAAAGGAACAGTTCCTTCTGTATGCCATTCACGACGAGCCATATCGGCACCGTTTAAACGACCAGAAATTTGTACCTTGATACCTTTAGCACCGGCACGTCTTGAACGTTGAACTGCTTGACGTTGTGCACGTCTGAAAGCAATACGAGCTTCAAGTTGACGAGCGATACTTTCACCAACAAGTTTTGCATCCAAATCAGGTTTCTTGATTTCGATGATGTTGATGTGAATGTTTCTCTTAGTTAAATTATTTAGTTCATTACGTAATTTTTCAACTTCAGAACCACCCTTACCGATAACCATACCAGGTTTAGCGGTATGAATTGAAACTGTAACGTTCTTTGCAGTACGTTCGATTTCGATTCTTGAAACGGAAGCATTTGAAAGTTTGTCTTCAATATACTTACGAATTCTAAGGTCTTCATGTAAAAATGTTGAAAAGTCTTTATTGTTTGCATACCATTTGGCATCCCAGTCACGGATAACACCGACACGGAATCCGACTGGATTAATCTTTTGACCCACTCAAGTTACCTCCAATACTATTCTTTTTCACTTACTACAACTGTAATGTGACTTGTTCTCTTGTTAATTGGTGATGCTGAACCTTTAGCTCTAGGACGGAAACGTTTTAGAGTTGGTCCTTCGTCAACGAAAGCTTCACTGACGAATAGGTTTTGTGCATCTAAATCAAAGTTATGTTCTGCGTTTGCAATTGCTGACTTAAGAGCTTTAGCAATAATTGGAGAGCCTGCTCTTGGTGTGAATTGCAAAATTGCAAGTGCCTCAGCAGCATTTTTGCCTCTGATTAGATCAATAACAAGGCGAGCCTTACGAGGTGCAATACGCACGTTAGTAACTCTAGCTGTTGCAGATGTAATTTCTTGTTCTGCCATCATTTAAGTCTCCCTTCTTATTTCTTAGCTGGTGCTGTCTTTTTGTCATCAGTACCATGACCATGGAAAGTACGTGTAGGTACGAATTCGCCTAACTTATGTCCAACCATATCTTCTTGAATATAAACTGGAACATGCTTACGTCCATCATGAACTGCGATTGTGTATCCTACGAAACTAGGAAAAATTGTTGAACGTCTTGACCATGTCTTGATAACTGACTTCTTGTCAGAATCTGCTTGTGCATCGATCTTCTTTAGAAGGTGTGCATCAGCGAATGGTCCTTTTTTTAAACTACGACTCATCTTATGTCCTCCTTATATTATTCTAATGAATAGTTTACTTACCTTTTCTATGACGAATGATAAGTCTTTCAGATTTGGCATGTGATGAACGAGTCTTCTTACCCAAGGTCTTCTTACCCCATGGTGACATTGGTGATGGATGACCGATAGGAGCTTTACCTTCACCACCACCATGTGGGTGATCGTTAGGGTTCATAACTGAACCACGAACTGTAGGTCTCATACCTAACCAGCGCTTACGTCCAGCTTTACCAATCTTAATAAGTTCATGTTGTTCATTACCAATTGAACCAACAGTAGCACGGCAAGTTGAAAGAATCATACGAACTTCACCAGAAGGTAAACGTAATAGTGAATATTTACCATCTCTACCTAATAATTGAACTGAAGTACCAGCAGAACGGCCTAGTTGACCACCCTTACCAGGCTTTAATTCAACGTTGTGAATAACTGTACCAACAGGAATATCTGCAAGTGCAAGTGCATTACCTGGTTTGATATCAGCATCTTTACCAGATTCAACAATTTGCCCTACTTCAAGGCCCTTAGGAGCTAAAATATATGACTTAACACCATCTGAATAGTGAATTAGTGCAATATTAGCTGTACGATTTGGATCGTATTCAATAGATTTAACTGTAGCTTTAACACCGTCTTTGATACGTTTGAAATCAATAACACGGTATTTTTGTTTGTGTCCACCACCACGGTGACGAACTGTAATATGACCGTATGAGTTACGACCAGCAGTATGGCTTTGTGATTCTAGAAGTGTCTTTTCAGGAGTAGTTTTAGTAATCTCAGAAAAGTCAGAACCTGTCATATTACGACGACCGTTTGTGGTTGGTTTATACTTGATAATCGCCATTATTTGACCTCCTTATTTATTTCTCGTCTTCAAAAATCTTAATTTCATCAGAATCAGCAGTAAGTGTAACAATTGCCTTACGACGTTTGTTAGTAAAACCAACATAACGACCTTGGCGCTTCTTCTTACCAGAAACATTCATGATGTTTACTTGTTTAACCTTTACACCGAAAATTTCTTCAACGGCTTGTCTAACAAGAACCTTGTTAGCATCCAAAGCAACTTCGAAAGTATATTTCTTGTCGCTCATTGCATCCATTGAGCTTTCAGTGATAATAGGGCGAATAATTACGTCTCTTGCGCTCATTATCCAAGCACCTCCTCAATTTTAGAAAGTGCTGCTTGTGTAACAACTAACTTATTAGCGTTAATAACGTCAAGAACGTTAACACCTTCTGGTGCAACAACTTTAACTTTATCAATGTTTCTAGCTGATAAAGCAACGTTGTCGTTACCATCTTCAACAACTACAAGAGCTTTATTGTCAGCACCTACTTTGTTTAGTAATTGTGCGAAAGCTTTTGTACTTGGTTTGTCGTATGAAATTGAGTCAATAACGATTAGGTTACTGTCAGCAGCCTTTTGTGAAAGAACAGACTTCAATGCCAAACGGCTAACCTTCTTAGGAAGGTGATATGCATAAGATCTTGGTGTTGGGCCGAATACGACACCACCACCTACCCATTGAGGTGATCTAATTGAACCTTGACGAGCACGTCCAGTACCTTTTTGACGCCATGGTTTTCTACCACCACCACGAACCTCAGAACGGTTCTTAACATCATGAGTACCTTGTCTCATTGATGCACGTTGCATGATAACTGCATCTGTAACGACGTTGTTGTTTGGTTCAACACCAAAAACTTCATCCTTTACATCAACACTACCGTTTTCAGCACCGTTATCTTTGTAAGCTGTGATTTTTGTCATAACTCATTTTCCTCCTTCCTATTTTTGATTAGCTTTAACAGCTGTTTGGATTTTAACTAATGACTTGTTTGCACCGGGTACATTACCCTTGATCATAATTGCATTATGTTCAGTATCAACTTTGACGATTTCTAGGTTTTGTGTAGTAACACGGTTGTTACCCATACGTCCTGGAAGCATCTTACCCTTGAATACACGGTTAATGATAGCACCCATTGAACCAGGAATACGGTGATATCTAGAACCGTGAGTTTCAGGTCCTCTAGCTTGACCGAATCTCTTGATATTACCTTGCATTCCATGTCCCTTTGTTGTTCCTGTAACGTCGACAACATCACCAGAATTAAATGCTTCTACTGTAACTTCTGCACCTAATTCGTAGTCTCCCATTTCAACATCGCGGAATTCGCGAATGTAACGTTTAGGAGTTGTATTTGCCTTTTCTGCATGACCCTTGGCAGGTTTGTTTGATAATACTTCACGCATATCTCCCAAGCCTAGTTGAACGGCCTCATAACCATCATTTTCAACTGTTTTAAGTTGCATAACAACGTTAGGTGTTGCTTCAACAACTGTAACGGGAACTAATTCACCGTTGTCAGTAAAAATTTGAGTCATTCCGACTTTTTTACCAAGAATTCCTTTTCTGGCCATGTTTGCACCTCCAATAATTTATTTTTAATAATTATAATTTGATTTCAATGTCAACACCAGATGGTAGATCCAACTTCATAAGTGAATCAACCGTCTTCTTTGTTGGGTTAACAACGTCGATAAGTCTTTTATGTGTACGCATTTCGAATTGCTCTCTAGAATCCTTATGCTTATGTGGTGAAGCTAACACTGTATATAGTGAACGCTCTGTTGGCAAAGGAATTGGTCCTGAAATTGTTGCACCAGTTCTTTTTGCAGTTTCCACAATCTTGTCAGCTGATTGATCTAGAATACGATGTTCGTAAGCCTTTAAGCGAATGCGAATTTTTTGACTTGCCATGGGGTTACCTCCTTTTTGTCTCTTTCAAGATGACCGGCTCCGTGAAAATATCCGCCAGCCCTGCCGTGGCAAAGCGGCCGGGTGTGTCGCAACCTCTCACTTCTAAACCGTCGATATTATTTATAATATCTATTTAAGTACATACTTCTCCGCGAAATAAGCACTCTTATAATACTACACGATGAACTCCACATTTTCAAGTTAAATCAAGGATTTTTTCAAATTAAAGTAGCTTTCTAAAAAAGTCAATTTAATCTATACTCTAATAAAAGTGGAGGTGTATATTGGACGATTACGAATTTAGATATAATAACAGGTTTCAACAAAATAATAAAGACAAACTTTATCTATATTTATTCCGTGGTCAGGTTATTCTGAATACGATTATCATATTCACCTACAGTGCCTTGACTCAGAATCTTTATCTATTCATTCCGATTTTTTTAAATCTTTTAGCGTTAAAGGTTAAATTGCTCCCGACTAATTTTTCAGAACGATTTAATTTTGTCTTTCAGCTCTTTTTTCAAGCATTCATAATTGCAGAATCATACTTCTACTTAATAAGTTTCAGTACTCGCTATTATGATTGGAACTTACCTAGCTCGATTGGTTTATTGCTGGTTTCCATACTGGCAATGTACATTCCTTATACGGTTATTTTCTTCACTCCATTTAGGAACAAGATATTACAGTTATTACTAGCGACTTTTGCTTTCGCTGTAATTGCCATGGGAACTGTTAGCATTGTCACTTATGGAACTATTCTTGGTTTCAATCCTTTTATTAGTATCGTAACTGACTCCAGATTTCTTGGAACACTTGTTTTTCTAATAATGGTTTTGATAATGATGCGGAAGTGGGGTTATTCTTACCCCCACATGCGATTAGACCGTCGTACCAATTGGAAAGTGTTAATCTTTCTACTATTATTATGTGTCTGGTTTACGATGTGGAATGCATTTGGTGGTGGTAAAAGTTTGGTCAGTTCACTTTATACGTTTAACTTCAAAGGTGCTAATTTTAACATCCGTTATCTTTTAAGTGGATTAGAGGCAGGAATTGCTGAAGAGCTTTTATTCCGTTACGTTTTTCTAAGCGTACTATTGGCTGCTTTTAAAAATTTCCGTTTTAAAATATTTTATGCAGCTATCCTAAGCAGTCTATGTTTTGGGATCATTCATTTAAGTAATGTCTCTGCTGGTCAAAGTTTAGCCAATACGATTGATCAAGTCATCTTTGCCTCTGGTATGGGATTACTAATGTGTGGTATTTACCTATACACTAACCTCTTCTATCTTCCGGTTATCTTTCATACATTATTAGACACTCTTGCTTTTACTACATCAGGTGAAATGATGTCTGGTAAAGTTACTAGCGTTGATGCTCTATTCACTATTGTAGAAACAATTATTTTTGCATTCATCGCCGTAAGTTTACTAATTTCAGTTTATCGTCGAGATCGAACTCAAAGTTTCAGATTTTAATTAATGCACAAAAAAAAGCACAATAACAAATGTTATTGTGCTTTTTAGTTTTATTCACTAATTATTAGTCAGCGTCAGGGTTTCCGCCATTCTTCTTGATAATATCAGCTTGAATAGACTTAGGAACCTTTTCGTAGTGATCCATTGTCATTGTAAATGTACCACGACCTTGTGTTGCTGAACGAAGTGTTGTAGCGTAACCAAACATTTCTGCAAGTGGAACAAAGGCATTGATAAGTTGTGCATTACCACGTGCTTCCATTCCTTCAACACGTCCACGACGAGCAGTAACTTGTCCCATAACATCACCTAAGTATGATTCTGGTGTAACAATTTCAACCTTCATAATAGGTTCAAGAATTACGGCACCAGCAGTCTTAGATGCGTTACGTAGAGACATTGAAGCGGCAATCTTGAAGGCAGCTTCAGATGAATCGACTTCGTGGTATGAACCATCATACAACTTAGCCTTAACATCGATCAATGGATAACCGGCAAGAACACCGTTTTCCATAGCTTCTTTCAATCCTTGTTCTACTGAAGGGATGTATTCACGAGGAACAACACCACCGACGATAGCATCTTCGAATTCGAAGCCTTTACCTTCTTCATTAGGTGTGAATTCAACCCAAACATCACCATATTGACCTTTACCACCAGATTGACGAACGAACTTACCTTGAGCACTTGTTTGTTGTGTAAATGTTTCACGGTAAGCAACTTGAGGTTCACCAACCTTACATGCAACGTTAAATTCACGTTTCATACGGTCAACCATGATATCCAAGTGCAATTCACCCATTCCGGCGATAAGAGTTTCACCAGTTTCAGGATTTGTTTCAGCTTGGAATGTAGGATCTTCTTCAGATAGTTTTTGGATGGCAATATCCATCTTATCTCTATCTTCCTTTGAGTTAGGTTCGATAGAAACTTGGATAACTGGATCTGGAATATCCAATGATTCAAGAATCAATGGATCTGAAGGATCAGTTAGAGAATCACCAGTTGTAGTATTCTTCAAACCGATAACAGCAGCGATATCACCTGAGAATACTTCTGGGATTTCCTTACGGTGGTTAGAATGCATTTGTAGCAAACGACCAACACGTTCACGTTTGTCTTTTGTTGAGTTCAAGACATAAGAACCAGATTCTAGAGAACCTCTGTATACACGAATGTATGTCAAACGACCAACGAATGGGTCAGTAGCGATCTTAAATGCTAAACCAGCAAATGGCTTGCTGTCATCAGCCATAAGTTCAACTTCTGAATCATCCTTAGGATTTGTAGCCTTGTAAGGACGTACATCAAGTGGTGATGGTAGATAGTCAACAACGGCATCCATCAACATTTGAACACCCTTATTCTTGAAGGCAGAACCTGCAAGAACTGGGAAGTACTTCAAGTTGATTGTTGCTTTACGGATAGCTGAGCGAAGTTCATCATTACTGATTTCTTCACCTTCAAGATACTTCTCCATGATGTCATCATCAACATCAGCAACTGATTCAACTAATTCAGCACGTCTCTTTTCAGCTTCAGCACGATATTCTTCAGGAACATCAACTGTATCCCATTTTGTACCTAATTCATCTTCGTCATAAAGGTCGGCTTTCATTTCGATCAAGTCGATAACACCTTCGAATTTGTCTTCGGCACCAATAGGCATTTGAATAGCATGTGCGTTAGCATCTAGTCTTTCATGCAATGTTTCTACAGAGTAATCAAAGTTAGCACCGATTTTATCCATCTTGTTAACAAAGACGATTCTTGGAACACCGTATGTTGAGGCTTGACGCCAAACATTTTCTGTTTGTGGTTCAACACCTGATTGAGCATCAAGAACTGTAATAGCACCATCTAGAACACGGAGTGAACGTTCAACTTCGATTGTGAAGTCAACGTGTCCTGGAGTATCAATAATATTGATACGGTTGTTCTTCCATTCAGCAGTTGTAGCAGCTGATGTGATAGTAATACCACGTTCTTGTTCTTGAGCCATCCAGTCCATTTGTGAAGCACCATCATGTGTTTCACCAATTTTATGGATCTTACCAGTATAGTACAAGATACGTTCAGTAGTTGTAGTTTTACCGGCATCGATGTGGGCCATGATACCAATGTTACGGGTATCTTCTAGTGGAAATTCACGTTTATTAGCCATGAATAATTGTTTCTCCTCTCAAATTAACTAGTTTATGTAACTAGATCCTACCAGCGATAGTGAGCGAATGCACGGTTAGCATCGGCCATCTTATGTGTATCTTCACGTTTCTTAACAGCTGCACCAGTATTGTTTGCTGCATCCATAATTTCATTAGCTAGACGTTCGTCCATTGTGTGTTCACCACGTAGACGTGCATAGCTTGTGATCCAACGAAGTCCAAGAGTTGTACGACGATCTGGACGAACTTCGATAGGAATTTGATAGTTAGAACCACCGATACGGCGAGCCTTAACTTCAAGTACAGGCATAACATTGTTCATTGCTTCTTCAAACACGTCCAATGGTTCGTTACCTGTCTTATCCTTAATAATATCGAATGCACGATATAAAATTGTTGAAGCAGTACCTCTTTTACCATCATACATCAAGTGGTTAATCAAACGAGTTACTAGCTTTGAGTTGTACATTGGATCTGGCAAAACATCACGTTTTGGAGCTCTACCTTTACGCATAAAAAATTCCTCCGTTATTACATTATTTCATTAAGAATGATTATTTATTGTTATTTCTTAGGCTTCTTAGCACCATATTTTGAACGACTTTGCATACGTCCATCAACACCGGCTGTATCTAAGGCACCACGAACAACGTGATAACGAACACCAGGTAGATCCTTTACACGTCCACCACGGACAAGGACAACACTATGCTCTTGTAGGTTGTGGCCAATACCAGGGATATATGCTGTTACTTCAATAAGGTTTGATAATCTAACACGGGCATACTTACGTAAAGCTGAGTTAGGTTTCTTAGGTGTCATTGTTCCGACACGAGTTGCAACACCACGTTTTTGTGGGGCTGGGTTCTTTGTAGCAACTTTCTTCATACTATTGTAGCCAAAGTTCAATGCAGGAGCATCTGATTTAGATACTGTTGACTTACGGCCTTTGCGAACTAATTGATTAATTGTAGGCATTCAAAGTTCCTCCTAAAAATTTAAGTACACACATCCAGGTGGTTCATAATTTTGTAAAATAATAAACCACGTTAGTGGCGTACGTTATGAGCTTATATTTAAATAAACAAACTATTATTGCTGCCAATAAAAGCACGTCTATTAGAATACCATCTATAAAAAGCCATGTCAACGTAATCCCGCAAAAGTTATCCACAATTTTCCCGTAATTTAAAACGAGGTGATTAAAAATGGAACTTTTTTTACAAGTAACTGTCTTTATTCTAGGAGCTTGCATTATCTCCTTTCTAAAAGTAATCGCACAAGATTATCCAAATATCAGCTGCACCAGACGTTCAAGATGTGATTACTGTCACAGAATTCTACAGTGGTATGAAATCATCCCTATAGCGGGTTATTTCATAGTTCATGGTAAATGCTCTAACTGTAAAAATCAAATTGATTTATTTAACCCACTCCAAGAATTCATTGGAGGTATCTTTCTTCTATTAACAGTACAATTTGGCACACTAAATTATCTACCATTATTTTTAATGCTAATTATTCTAAGCTTTAGTGATGCCTTTTATGGCTACATCTACCCCATCTTCTACTTACTGGCTTTGCCAACAGTTATTTGGCACTTTTCCACAATCCATCTTCTAACGGCGGTTATTATCTACCTATCCTTACTACTTTTAAACAATCATTCTTTGATTGGTTTAGGCGATATTGAAATTCTGGCATTATTGGCGCTTATCTTTGATCTAAGTGATGTGCTGAGAATAACTATACTTGCCTGCCTATTATGTATTATTCAATTTCTTTTCAATAAAAAAAGATCATATAGATTTATCCCCTATCTCACTGTTTCAACAGGCATATTCTATCTGATCTTTGTAATTAGAACTTAGGCAAAATTTCTTGGAGCTTCATCCAGTTCACACATAATTCCCACCATTTAGCATCATAAACATTGTAGTCTCCACCATCTGGATGTTTTGTCACATATGTTGAAAGTGATAATCCGTGACCACCTGAACCAAAAAGATGCATTTCATAAGGAATTTCTAGAAGATCCATTTTTTGTGCATAAATAATTGAATTCATAACTGGGACTGTATCATCAGTCACCGTTTGCCAAATGAATGTTGGTTTACCATGCTTAGTTAGATGTTCTTGTGCTTGCCAGTAATAGATATCCGGACTAATCTTCATTGACCATTCTTCATCTTTAGGCCAACCAAGTGTCATATCAATAACTGAATATCCTAATATATTAGCAGATGGTTCTACTTCTAAATCATCTGTAAAAATCTTCTTACGTTCATCCGGATTTAACATAATTGAATTAAAGCTAGCTACTACATGTCCACCAGCGGAAAAGCCAACTAATACAACTTTGTTCAAATCAATATGATGACTCTCACTTTGTGTCTTCAACCAGTTTAATGTTGTTGCCATCTCTTGCAAGGCCAAAGGATAAACAGCTTTGCCATCCTCAATCAATTGATAATGTAAAACTAAAGCGTGCATTCCCGCTGCATTGAATTTCATGGCAATTGGTTGTGCTTCGCGGTCCGACTGAAATTTAAATGCACCACCTGGACAAATAATCGCCAATGGTTGATCAACCGGTTCATCAAAATCGGAAATGGGGTCCAACCAATAGGTATCTAAAGTAAACTTGCTATCTTCATAAGATAATTCTTGTTTTTGCAAAATACATACCCTCCCAAATTTTCTATCAATAACATCATTATACAAAAAAAGACGACCTCATCGGCCGTCTTTTTCATTTATTACTATTTTTCTGATTTAGCTGCATCTTCAGCTTTCATTTGAGCTTCGATGTCAGAAATTGTGTAGGCACCATTCAAAGAGTTATCTGCCATAGGGCCAGTCTTCTTTGGTTCCATATGGTTGTACTTAGCCATACCAGTACCGGCAGGAATAAGTTTACCAATAATAACATTTTCCTTAAGTCCAAGAAGTGGATCATTCTTACCACGAATTGAAGCATCAGTAAGAACTCTTGTTGTTTCCTGGAAGGAAGCGGCTGACAAGAAACTGTTTGTTTCAAGAGAAGCCTTAGTAATACCAAGAAGTACTGGACGTCCAGTAGCAGGAATACCACCATTGAACAATGTTTCACGGTTATGGTCAGTAAATTGTGAAATATCCATCAATTGACCAGGCAATACATCTGTATCACCAGGATCAAGAATACGGATCTTTCTAAGCATTTGTCTAACCATAACCTCAAAGTGCTTATCAGAGATATCAACACCCTGCATACGGTAAACCTTTTGAACTTCAGCAAGCAAGTAGTTTTCTGTATGTAGAACGTTTGTAACTTTGATCAATTCCTTAGGATCAATTGAACCTTGTGTTAACTTACCACCACGTTTAACGTGATCACCTTCGGCAACCGCAACACTTGATGTATAAGGAACACTATATGTTCTAGTATCAATATCACCTTGAACAGTAATTTCCTTGGTGTGTTCTGCTGGATTTTCATCGATGGCTGTAATTGTACCATCAACCTCTGAAATAACGGCAAGACCTTTAGGATTTCTAGCTTCAACAATTTCTTGAACACGAGGAAGTCCTTGAGTAATATCGTCACCACCAGCAACACCACCGGTATGGAAGTTACGCATAGTTAATTGTGTACCTGGTTCACCGATTGATTGAGCAGCAACAGTACCAACTGCTTCACCAATTTCAACTTCTTCACCAGTAGCAAGGTTACGACCGTAACATTTCTTACATACACCATGCTTTGTATCACATGTGAATGCTGAACGAATTGTAACGTGTGTAACACCAGCATCAACGACCTTTTGAGCCATTGTTTCATCCATCATGACACCACGAGGTACGATAACTTCGCCTGTCTTAGGATCTTTAACTGTCTTTTGTGTATAACGACCAACAAGTCTGTCATACAATGGTTCGATCATATCTGTACCTTCCATGATTGAACTTACAACAAGTCCACGGTCAGTACCACAATCTTCTTCACGAACAATAACATCTTGAGCAACATCAACTAAACGACGTGTTAAGTAACCTGAGTTAGCAGTCTTCAAGGCTGTATCAGTCATACCTTTACGAGCACCGTGGGTTGACATGAACATTTCCATGACAGATAGTCCTTCACGGAAGTTAGAAATAACAGGGATTTCCATCATACCACCATTAGGAGCAGCCATAAGTCCACGCATACCAGCTAGTTGTGTAAAGTTTGAGATGTTACCACGAGCACCGGAATCAGACATCATTGAGATAGGGTTTGTAGGATCAAATGAATCGATCAACAATTGTTGAATTTCATCCTTTGTATCGTTCCAAACACTAATAACACGATCATGTCGTTCGTTGTCAGTGATAAGACCACGACGGAATTGCTTAGAGATTGAAGCAACTTGTTTGTGAGCCTTTTCAACAATTTCAGGTTTTTGAGTTAAGTTAGGAACATCTGTAACACCAACTGTTAAACCAGATAGTGTACAAATTGTGTAACCTAATTCTTTCATATCATCAAGAAGTGATGATGTTCTTTGAACACGATATACTTTAAAGATTTGGGCAATGATATCTGATAGATAACCACTCTTAAGTGGATCTACTAGATCCATTTCATCAAGACGTTGATGAATATCTTCACCTTTACCTAGGAAGTATTTGTCAGGAACACCATTCTTTAAATTGTCATCAGTTGGTTCATTCAAGTATGGGAAATCTTCTGGAAGAATTTCGTTAAAGATTACTTTACCAACACTAGTAATCATAACTTTATCTCTTTGATCATCCTTGAATGGCTTATTAGGCATTGAATCAACAGCAATACCAATTCTTGTATGGTAATGAACATCACCATTTAGCAAAGCTGTTTGAACTTCGTTGGAATCTTTGAAGATCTTACCTTCACCAGTCATATGTCTTGTTTCAATTGTTAGATAGTAGTTACCTAAAACAACATCCTGTGAAGGTGTAACGATAGGTTTACCATCTTTAGGAGCAAGGATATGGTGAGCAGCAAGCATTAACATACGTGCTTCAGCTTGAGCTTCATCTGATAGTGGCACATGGATAGCCATCTGATCACCATCAAAATCGGCATTGTAAGCTTCACAAGCAAGTGGATGCAAACGAATTGACTTACCATCAACCAATACAGGTTCAAAGGCTTGAATACCTAGTCTATGAAGCGTAGGAGCACGGTTAAGTAATACTGGACGTTCTTTGATAACGTCTTCTAGTACATCCCAAATGTCATCATCTTGGCGATCAATCTTTCTTCTAGCATTCTTGACGTTAGAAGCAATTTCACGCTTAACAAGTTCATGCATAACGAATGGTTTGAACAATTCCAAAGCCATTTCACGAGGCAATCCACATTGATAGAACTTCAATGTAGGTCCAACATCGATAACTGAACGTCCTGAGTAATCAACACGTTTACCAAGTAAGTTTTGACGGAAACGTCCTTGCTTACCTTTAAGCATATGTGATAGTGACTTCAATGGACGGTTACCAGGTCCTGTAACAGGACGGCCACGACGACCATTATCGATCAAGGCATCAACAGCTTCTTGCAACATACGTTTTTCGTTTTGAACAATGATGTTAGGAGCATGTAGATCTAACAATCTCTTCAAACGGTTGTTACGGTTAATAACACGACGATACAAATCGTTCAAGTCAGAAGTAGCAAAACGGCCACCTTCTAGTTGAACCATAGGACGAAGATCAGGTGGAATAACAGGAATTGCTTCCATTACCATCCATTCAGGTTTATTACCTGATTTTTGGAAGGCACTTAAAATATCCAAACGTCTGATAGCACGTGTACGTTTTTGACCTTGAGCGGACTTCAATGTTTCACGTAACTCTTTAACTTCAGAATCCATATCAACTTGTCTTAGAAGATCACGAATACCTTCGGCACCCATTTCAGCGACGAATTTGTTACCAAATTCTTCACGCTTCTTACGATATTCTGTTTCAGTCAATAATTGTTTCTTTTCTAGATCTGTTTCACCAGGATCAATAACTACATATGATGCAAAGTAGATTACTTCTTCCAAGTTTCTTGGACTCATGTCCAATACGAGTCCCATACGTGATGGGATTCCCTTAAAGTACCAAATATGTGATACAGGAGCTGCTAGTTCAATATGAGCCATACGTTCACGACGAACTTTTGAACGAGTAACTTCAACACCACAGCGGTCACAAACAATACCCTTATAACGGATACGTTTGTACTTACCACAGGCACATTCCCAGTCTTTAGTTGGTCCAAAGATTCTTTCATCGAATAGACCATCTTTTTCTGGTTTTAAAGTACGGTAGTTAATAGTTTCTGGTTTCTTAACTTCTCCATAAGACCAACTACGAATCTTATCAGGAGATGCTAAACCAATTTGCATACTATCGAATTTATTAACGTCTATCAAAAGGTAACCTCCCTACAGTTTTAACTAGTTTTCTGACTTTGTACTAGTTTCAGTTGAATCCTTTGATGCTTCAAGCTTTTTAGCTTCTTCTTCAGCACGTTTTTGTTCTTGTTGTTTAGCGAATTTAGATAAGGCATCGACACTAACTGTATCTTCGTCATCATCCATATCTCTAAGTTCAATTTCCTTCTTATGTGCATCTAGAACTTTCATGTCCAATCCAAGAGCTTGTAGTTCTTTGACAAGAACACGGAATGATTCAGGAACACCAGGTTTAGGAATACTTTCACCCTTAACGATAGCTTCATAAGTCTTTACACGACCAACAATATCATCTGACTTGTATGTCAAGATTTCTTGAAGTGTATATGCGGCACCGTAAGCTTCAAGGGCCCAAACTTCCATTTCACCAAATCTCTGACCACCAAATTGTGCTTTACCACCAAGTGGTTGTTGAGTAACTAGTGAGTATGGTCCGATTGAACGAGCATGAAGTTTATCATCAACCATGTGAGCTAGTTTCAAGTAGTACATGACACCAACTGATACACGGTTCTTGAATGGTTCACCAGTGCGTCCATCATAAAGAATTGACTTACCATCTGTATCCATATCAGCTTCTTTAACAATGTCCCAAAGTTCATCATTACTTACACCATCGAAAACAGGTGTTGAAACGTGGATACCAAGTTTTCTAGCAGCCATACCTAAATGAAGATCAAGAACTTGTCCGATATTCATACGTGATGGAACACCCATTGGGTTCAATAGGATATCTACTGGAGTACCATCTGGCATGTAAGGCATATCTTCTTCTGGTACAACGATTGAAACAGTACCCTTGTTACCATGACGACCAGACATCTTATCACCAACTTGAATCTTACGCTTTTGAGCAATGTAAACACGAACTAACATGTTAACACCAGGATCAAGTTCGTCTCCGGCTTCACGAGTGAAGACCTTAACATCTTGGATAATTCCGCCACCACCATGTGGTACACGAAGTGAAGTATCACGAACTTCACGAGCTTTTTCACCAAAGATAGCATGTAACAATCTCTCTTCAGCTGATAGTTCTGTAACACCCTTAGGTGTAACTTTACCAACTAAGATATCACCATCACGAACTTCAGCACCAACACGGATAATACCGAATTCATCAAGATCCTTAAGTGAATCTTCACCAACGTTAGGAATTTCACGTGTGATTTCTTCAGGTCCAAGCTTTGTATCACGTGCTTCTGATTCATACTCTTCAATATGAATTGAAGTATATGCATCTTCACGTACTAGTTTTTCTGAAAGTACGATAGCATCTTCGTAGTTATACATATTCCATGTCATAAAGGCAATAAGTGGGTTTTGACCAAGGGCTAACTCACCATTTTCCATAGCAGGACCATCGGCAATGATATCACCCTTCTTGATCTTTTCATCCTTGTGGACAATAGGTCTTTGGTTGTAACTCTTACCATTATTTGAACGACGGAATTTAGTTACCTTATAAGTATCTGTTGTGCCGTCTTCGTCACGTTTGATAGTAACTTTCTTAGCATCAACATATTCAACAACACCATCATGATCGGCTAATAGAGCAGCACCAGAATCATGAGCAGCGATATATTCCATACCAGTACCAACAAGTGGTGCATGTGGATTGATCAAAGGAACAGCTTGACGTTGCATATTAGCACCCATCAAGGCACGGTTCGAATCATCATTTTCCAAGAAAGGAATACATGCAGTAGCTACAGAAACTACTTGCTTAGGAGAAACGTCCATGTAATCGACTTTTTCTGGAGTAGTTTCAATGTTGTCATCTTTGTGACGAGCCAAGATTGTGTTGTCTGTAAATGAACCATCATCTTCCAATGGTGTATTAGCTTGAGCAACAACATAGTTATCTTCTTCGTCAGCAGTTAAGTAATCGATCTTATCAGTTACTTTGTGAGTATCCCATGAAACACGACGATATGGTGTTTCGATGAAACCATATTTATTAATAATAGCGTATGAAGCCAAGTTATTAATAAGTCCGATATTAGGACCTTCTGGTGTTTCAATAGGACACATACGACCATAGTGAGTATAGTGAACATCACGAACTTCATATCCGGCACGATCACGAGTCAAACCACCAGGTCCAAGAGCTGATAGACGACGCTTATGTTCTAGTTCTCCAAGTGGATTAGTTTGATCCATGAATTGTGACAATTGTGATGAACCAAAGAATTCCTTAATTGAAGCAACAACTGGTCTGATATTAATCAATTGTTGAGGTGTTACAGTAGCTGAATCTTGAATTGACATTCTTTCACGTACAACACGTTCCATACGTGATAGACCAATACGGAATTGGTTTTGTAGCAATTCACCAACTGAACGAATACGACGGTTACCCAAGTGATCAATATCATCTGTTGTACCGATGTTTTCCTTCAAGTTTAAGAAGTAGTTAATACCGGCTAAAATATCGGCTGGTGTAATTGTACGGTTTTCTTCTGGAATATGACCGTTACCAATAATATTAACAACTTTTTCATTGTCAGCTTCTGAATAAACTTTGATGATTTGAACAGTAATTGGGTCTGTTAGAACACCTTCATCAGAAGGAGTCAATGTAACTGTCTTGAAATCATCTCTTTCAAGATATGGACTCAATTTGTTCATAGCATCGCGGTCAATTAGAGTATCCTTAGCTAAAACAACTTCACCTGTATCAGGGTCAGCTAATGTTTCAGCCAAAGTCTTGTTCAAAAGTCTTGTCTTAAGGTTTAACTTCTTATTGATCTTGTAACGACCAACAGGAGCTAAGTCATAACGACGTGGATCAAAGAATCTAGCATATAGCAATGAACGAGAACTATCTGCAGTCTTTGGTTCACCAGGACGGAGTCTTTCATAGATATCCTTCAAGGCTTCTTCAACACGCGAATCATTTGTATCTTTATGAACATCTTTTTCAAGTGTTAGGTTTAAAGTATCGTTTTCACCAAAAATATCAAGAACTTCTGAATCACTACCAAAGCCAAGAGCTCTAACTAATTCAGAAATAGGTAATTTTCTAGTTCTATCGATTCTTACATAGCCAAGACCTTTGGCATCTGTTTCAAATTCCAACCATGCACCACGGTTAGGAATAACAGTTGTACCATAGTTCTCACGACCATTTTTATCTGTGTCTTGATTGTAGTAAATACCAGGTGAACGTACTAATTGAGAAACAATAACACGTTCAGCACCGTTGATGATGAAAGTTCCTTCATCAGTCATGATAGGGAAATCACCAAAGAAAACATCTTGTGTCTTGATTTCACCAGTTTCATGATTAGTCAATTTCAATGTTACATGTAATGGTGCTGAGAAGTTAGCGTCATGTGCTCTAGCTTCTTCAACAGTATATTTTGGTTCTAGTAACTTGTAACCGACGTATTCCAAAGAAAGGTTTCCAGCAAAATCATCAATTGGCATAATATCGTCAAACATATCTTTTAGTCCTTCGTCTAAGAACCATTTATAAGAGTTTGTTTGGATGTCAATCAAATTTGGCAGTGGAAGTACTTCCTTGATCTTTGCATAACTACGACGAACACGGTGTGCACCATAATTAACGTTATGATAAGTCAAATTTTTCACCTCAACATATATTTTGTTCAAATCCAGACCTCAAATATTACAATTTGATTACAAATTACCTGTAAACGGTTTTAAAACCTGTTTTAAGGCAAAAAAAAACCAAAAATAGAAACGAAAATCTATTTTTGTGTTTTTTATTTAGCATAACCACGGACAATAGATCGCGGTCTGCAATTTGAACTATGAATCCCAAAAGAAATAATACACTTAAGCACTCTTCTTGTCAATAGTCAAGTCTATTATTTTTGATTAGATACTGCTTCTTTACTATTAGGACTGTCAACTGTAACAGTTAACTTCCCTTTCTTAGAGCCAACCTTAATTGAATCACCGGCTTTAACGTTCCCCATAAGTAATTGTTCACTGACTGGATCTTCAATTTCTCTTTGGATGGTTCTTCTCATTGGACGAGCACCATATTCAGGATTATAGCCATCTTTTACCAAATCACTATAAGCTGTTGGCGTGATAACTAACTTAATTTCTCTTTCAGCAAGACGTTTTCTCAAGTTATTGCTCATAATCTTAGCAATATCCTTAAGTTGTTCTTTATCTAGAGCCTTAAAGATGATTGTTTCATCAATACGGTTCAAAAATTCAGGACGGAAGAAGCGTTTCAATTCTGTATTGATACGTTCCTGCATTTCCTTAAAGTCATCGTGAACATCTTTAGCACCAAAACCAACTGATTTGTCATCTTCTAGCGATCTAGCACCAAGGTTAGAAGTCATGATAATAATAGTGTTTCGGAAATCAACTTTACGACCTTTAGCATCCGTTAAGATACCATCGTCAAGAACTTGCAATAGAATATTGAAAACATCTGGATGGGCCTTTTCAACTTCATCAAGTAGAACAACTGAGTAAGGTTCATTTCTAACCTTCTCTGTCAATTGACCACCGTCATCAAAGCCAACATATCCAGGAGCTGAACCAATCAGCTTAGAAGTACTGTATTGTTCCATGTATTCTGACATATCAACACGAATCAGATTGTCTTCAGAACCAAACATTACTTCAGCAATTGATTTAGCTAATTCAGTCTTACCAACACCAGTAGGTCCTAAGAACATAAATGAACCGATTGGACGATTAGGATCTTTCATTCCACTTCTAGCACGACGAATTGCTCGTGAAACGGCATTAATAGCATTATCCTGACCAATAACACGTTTATGAAGTTCTTTTTCAAGGTTAAGTAACTTCTCACTCTCTTTACGAGTGATTTGCTTAACTGGAACCCCAGTCCATTCGGCAATAATCTCTGCAATATCATCTGCTGTTACAACAGGCTTCTTTTGTGTTGATTTCTTGTCGTTTAACTTAGCAATTTCAGCTTGAACAGTTTGTTCTTGTTCACGAATCTTAGCGGCTTTTTCAAAGTCTTGATCCAAAATTGCGTTATTCTTGTCATCCATCAATTTCAAAGCTTGATTAGATAATTCTTCAAGTTTGTTATTCTTAGATACATTGTGGATTCTAACCTTAGCCGAAGCTTCATCCATTAAGTCAATAGCCTTATCTGGTAAGAAACGATTGGTTAAGTAACGTGTAGAAAGACGAACTGCTGCTTCAACAGCTTCATCAGAAATTGTCAAGCCATGATGCTGTTCATATCTTGGACGAAGTCCTGTCAAAATCTTAACAGAATCTTCCGCACTAGGCTCTTCAACGTAGACTTTAGCAAAACGACGCTCTAAAGCTGTATCCTTTTCAATGTACTTTTGATACTCATTAGATGTTGTTGCACCGATCAATTGCAACTCACCACGAGCTAAGGCAGGTTTTAAAATATTAGATGCGTCAATTGCACCTTCAGCACCACCAGCACCAATCAACGTATGTAATTCATCAATAAAGAGAATAACGTGCTTGTCTTCGTAAATTTCTTTAATAATTTTCTTTAAACGATCTTCAAACTCACCACGATATTTAGTACCGGCTACTAATGATCCCATATCTAACATCATGATACGTTTGTTTTGCATATCTAATGGAACTTCTTTTTTAATGATAGCAATAGCTAATCCCTCAGCAATTGCTGTCTTACCAACACCAGGTTCACCGACTAGAACAGGATTATTCTTTGTACGACGGCTCAAGATCTGGATAGTTCGATCAACTTCTTTTTTACGACCAATAACAGGATCGATTTGATTATCACGAGCTAGTTTAGTCAAATCACGAGCTAGAGAATCCAATGTTGGAGTTCCACCTTGTGATTGTTGATTCTTTTGTTTATTTAAGTTAGAAGCAAAGCCACGACGCGCAGCCTTGTTTGACATACCCATTTTACTTAATAGTAAAGATTTAGTCTTAGATAGGCTCAATCCTAAATTAACCAAAATACGGTTAGCCAAATTATCAGCATCATCAAGAATTGCTAATAAAATATGTTCTGTACCAATACGGTTAGCCTTATATAGGTTAGAATCTTCTTCCGCATTGCTCAAAATCATTTGTCCCTTAGGGGAATATGGTAAATAAATTCCTTTAGCGGTATTAGATGAGACATCCCCATAACCTGTCAGATGTTCAATCTCCTCTTCAACATCTCGATCACTTACAGCTAGATCTCTCAAAGTAATACCGGCAATACCATCATTTTCCATTACTAACCCAAGTAGAATATGTTCTGTACCAACGGCATTATGATGAAATGTATTGGCTTGTTCTTGAGCTAAAACTAGTGCATTCTTGGCGCTTTCGGTAAATACTTTGTCCATTAATGTTACCTCTACTTTTTAAGTGTCTGTTTAGAAAGTATAATTATGTTTCAAAAAAAAGCAATTATTTCATCTTGCAAAATATAAAAAAGTTAATAATTCTTCAGATTTTGCCTCCAATAGAATCCTAACACATTCACGAGATTTATAATTGATTCCTGACTTCAAAAAAATCTTTAGAGAACGAAAAAAGGTAATCAATTCATTTTCAGAATTAATTACCCTTTTAAACTTATCATGGAATCGGGAAAACAAGATTCGAACTTGCGGCCTTCACGCCCCGAACGTGACGCTCTACCAAGCTGAGCTATTTCCCGAAACCTCTCTAAGCGGAAGACGGGATTCGAACCCGCGACCCCCACCATGGCAAGGTGATGTTCTACCACTGAACTACTTCCGCATTATGACTATGCCGACTAGAGGATTCGAACCTCCGACCCCCTGTTTACAAGACAGATGCTCTGCCAACTGAGCTAAGTCGGCATTATGCCAAACGACATCTAACATAATACACAATAATTAATCCTTTTGCAAGACCAATTATCAATACGGGTGAAAGGACTTGAACCTTCATGTCCACTGGACACTAGAACCTAAATCTAGCGCGTCTGCCAATTCCGCCACACCCGCAAAAAACTAAATGATTTCCACTAAGCATTTTGCTTAATGGAGGATACAGGGTTCGAACCTGTGACCTCCTGCTTGTAAGGCAGATGCTCTCCCAGCTGAGCTAATCCTCCATAGTGTTCCTTGCTTGAAACAACTATATTATTATACCTATTGACCACAAAAATTGTCAACGAAAATTTTAAAAAAAATCCGATATAAAATTCTTACGAATTTATATCGGATTTTCTCGATTTTGGGGTTATAGCATTTTCTAGAAATTATTTAATATCGTTAGCACTGAGCCATTCATTTGTAGCAACACGATACATTGTTTGACCATCGATTGTGGCTGATTGGTCAGTTAACCAAGCTGTGTTATTACCTAAGACACGGTTAGTAATAAGTTTACCTTTTCCAGTGTATAGGTGCGCTTGTTTATTAGTAGTAATAGTTTGTTTAAGGGGATTAACTTCCAAACCATTATCTAACTTAACCCATTCGTTTGTAGCAACGCGTAAATAATTAACACCATCAAGTGACATTAATTTGTCAGCACGCCATAATGAATTACCGCCAAGAACACGATTAGTTAATTTACTTCCATTACCATCAAATAGAGTTACAGGATTATTTGGTAAGACATAGAAAGTTGTGACATGATCAGAAACTGACTTGTTTGGTGTTGTTTCTGTATTTGTATTGGTATCTGGTTTGGTAGAGTTATTATTGCTACTATTGTTGGTATTAGTATTTGTATTTGAAAGTGGCTCATTAGTATTCTTTACAGAATCAGGACCATTAAAACTACTTAATCCAACTGAAGCTATCAACTTAGTATTAGACTTTACCTTATTACCATTTTTATCAGTTACTTCGGCTGATACTAGTTTTGTAGCATCTTCGTTATACTTAACAGTTATAAATTCATTTCTGAATCTAAAGGTAACTGATCCACCTTTTAAGGCAGGAACACCAAATTGAGCTGTTGTTTCACTAAGGGTAATATCATTAGTATATTTATCAACGACAGATTTGGCTTCATCGCTTAAAGTATGTAGCGTCTTGGCATCGACATTTTCAGCAGAAACCTTATTTTGAATGGTTGTTAATTCTTGTTTATAACTATTATTAAGTTTAGCTAATTCATCTTTTTTATCAGAGCTTGTGTAGACAGTAGAAAGATATAAATCTTCATCAATATCTTTTTTCAAACTAGCTGGAGTAATAGTATCAACTACAGTTAAATTATTATTTTTATCTACATCACCGCTGAAAGTAACCTTTCCATCATTACTTACTGATACTTTTACCTCAGCCGAAATTCCTTTAGGTTGACTAACTGGAGCATAACCATTAGGCAACTCAACATAATTAGTTTGAGTCTCTCCAGCATACACAACAACTGATTTGGCTGGAATCACAACCTTTTCTTTTGTACCACTGACAATAGCATTAGTAGGCAATTCTACTGTATAGGCAATGTTATCATTATTTACTATTGAACTAGCAAGGTCATCATAAATGGCTTGTCTATCTTGATCATTTTTTGCGGTGGCTGCTTTCTTCGTATACTCTTCTTTTGCATTCTTAAGAGTAGTAATTTGTTCGGCTTTATAATTGCCGGATGAAATCATATCATCAATAGAAGCAATCTCTTGATTCAATTCTTTTTGAATATCACTTTCAACAGAAGTTTCGATTTGTTCTCCTTTATCCTCTGTCGTTCCCTCACTTTTGGCTGGAGTACCCACTTGTGTTCCTTCGTCGCTATTATCTTCAGCGTGTGCTGTCACTTGTGTTGTAGCAGCCCCGAGAGTCAATGCGGCTAAGCCCAAAACAATTGGTCCATAATACTTTTTCATATTTAAATCCCCTTATCAAATTATTTTAAATACAAATTTATCTTAGCGAACGCTAACGACAATAAATGTCGTTTACGTACTAAGTGGGAATTTTTTAAAAAAAGTCTTAAACTAAGATAACTTTATAGATCATCGTCGTCATCATTGTATAAACAATAAGTATCATAAAGTGTCTTTTTAATATCATCAGCGATAGCTTGGGGTTTCACAACGCGCAATATCGTAGTCTCACCCAGTAACCATAATTTAACTCCATCTGAATAATTAACTTCAATCTCAATTAAATTAACTGAAAAAGGAAATCTATTAGGTTTATCAAGTCGTTTAATTACGCGACAATTTGGAAATTTATCCTTGATATAACCAATATATCCGTAATATTCAAAATAAATATGTGTTCTCTTCCCCATGTATCCGTAAAGATTATGTTCAGCCTCTTTCCCATGATCCAATCGCTCACGATGTTCAATATTTAACCTTACTCTAATCGGTTCTATTTTATCCATCCAGTCAATTCTATAGGTCACATATTGATGCGTCTGCTTTTCCATTCCAGTCAAGAAGAAGTAGTAATTATCAAAGAAAGTGTGCACAGGTAAGATTTCAAACTTTTTAGTTTCAGCTTTTTCCAATCGTTCATGGTCAGTGTATTCAAATTCAATTTTCTCGCGATTAAAAATATATTGTTCCAATTCCCACAACTTTTTCTGTCGATCACTTTTATCATCAATATAGATATCAGACAGTAACTCACTAGTAACCGATGCCTTAACAAGTTTACGATTTTCAATTCCAGACATATTGACCATTTTATCAATCAAATGAGATAGTTCCCTTTTATTCAATGATCGACTAGAAACTAATATCTTAATAAGTAACAGAATCTCGTCTTCTTTTAAAAACAAATTCTGACTGACGGTATGATAACGTCCATCTTTTTTAAAATTGAAATAGTTGCTTAAAGAAATATTCTGATCAAAAGCCGATTCAATTTTTTCAATCGAACGTTGGACATTGCGAATGTTAGTATCCAATCTTTCTGCAATCTCGCGATTCAACATTGGCCTATTTTCCAAAAGTAAAAAGAATATCTCTAGTGTTAAATTCATATTCGATCCCCTCAAAACATATTTCTTAGCTATATTCTATACATCAAAGACGTCAAAATATGTCGTTTTCCTATAAACAATAATATCAACAAAAAAATACCAGTGCAGCAGCCTCTCTTTGAGATTGTTACACTGGTATTTTTATTAAGTAGATATTCATAAATAGATAACCATTGTTCTATATTGAATAGTGGAAACGAGTTACGCAGACCAGATTCCTGTGCTTTGCCTGACTTCACGAACCGTCTGCTACGCAGCCAATTCGCAAATTCCTGCAAATGCTCAGAATCTAAACGGATCTGCTTCACTCTCTATTGAAACGAGCTATGCAGGCCAATTTCTTCCGGTTTGCTACAGTACTGAAATTGCGCGCAAGGTACGCGTGCGATTCCAGTACTTAGGCAAATCCTCGGAAATTCCCAGGCCTGCTTCACTCTCTATTCTTCGCTATTGTCTTCGGGTCTCATTGTTGGGAACAAGATAACATCACGAATTGATGGTGCATCTGTTAGCAACATTACTAGTCTATCAATACCAATTCCTAGTCCACCTGTTGGTGGCATACCATATTCCATAGCTTCAACGAAGTCGTTATCAATATGTTCGGCTTCATCATTACCTTTTTCACGTTCGGCAGCTTGTGCTTCAAAACGTTCTTTTTGATCAATAGGATCATTTAGTTCAGTAAAGGCATTACCGAATTCATGGCCTAAAATGTAAACTTCGAAACGATCTGTGAAGTTAGGGTTTTCTTTGCTCTTCTTAGCAAGTGGTGAAACTTCCAAAGGATATTCGTAAACGAATGTAGGTTCCTTTAGAGTGTCTTCAACGAATTCTTCAAAGAATTCAGCAATGATATGACCAACGCCCCAGAAGTCTTCGTACTTAACACCCTTTTCATCGGCTAATTTACGAGCTTGTTCAAGATCCATATCTTGGCTGAAATCAATTCCTGTTTGTTCTTTGATTGCATCAACCATCTTGATACGTTTGAACGGCTTGCTCAAATCAATTTCTTCACCTTGATAAGTAACTTGTTGTGTACCATTGGCTTTTTGAGCAGCATGTCTGAAGAGTCCTTCGACTTCTTTCATAACATCTGTCATATCCCAATATGCAGCATATGTCTCTAGTGAAGTATATTCAGGGTTGTGTTGTGTATCCAAACCTTCGTTACGGAAAGCACGTCCAATTTCATAAACTCGTTCGAAGCCACCAACGATTAATCTCTTAAGTGGTAGTTCAAGAGCAATACGGAGATACATTTGCATATCCAAAGCATTGTGATGTGTGATGAATGGTCTAGCACTAGCACCACCAGCTTGTGTATTTAGGACAGGAGTTTCAACTGACATGAAGCCTTCACCATCTAAGTATTCACGAACAGCTGAAATAATCTTAGTACGTTTCTTGAAACGTTCAAAACTATCTTGGTTAGCAATTAGATCCAAATATCTTTGACGATAAATTTGTTCAACGTTTGTTAAACCATGGAATTTATCAGGTAATGGACGCAATGACTTAGATAGCATTGTTATATGAGTGGCTTTAACAGTTAATTCACCCATGTCTGTCTTCATGATTTCACCATGGATACCTAAATGGTCACCAATATCGGCACGTTTGAAGATATGATAGTTCTCTTCACCAACAACATCTTTACGAACATAAATTTGAATTCTGCCACTTCTATCACGGATATCAGCAAAACCAACTTTACCTTTACCACGTTTTGACATCATACGACCGGCAATAACAACTGGTAAGTCTTGTTCTTCAAGAACTTCCTTATCTTCATCACCGTACTTGTCATGAATTTCTTGAGCCAATGCAGTTCTTTCAAATCTTGAACCGAATGGATCAACACCTTCATCATAAAGTTCTTGTAGTTTTTCACGTCTGACCCTTAGTTGGTCATTCATGACTCTAGTCTTTTTTATTTCTTCTTTCGTTGGTTGCTTTTTCTTATTCTCGTTACTCAAAATTTTTCCCCCTGTCTACGAAATTCTTGAAGATCTCGCTTCTCTCTTCTCGTAACTTTCAACAAATTGATCTAATGTATCGAACACTTCCTGCATGGAATCTTCTTCCACTACTTTAGCACGTGTTCTTACTGCATGGGGAATCCCCCTTAGATAATATGCTGCCTGTTGACGAAATTCTGGAACACCAACATGCTCACCTTTTAAGTCTACCAGACGTTGGAGTTGAAGTTTAGCTATATTAATTTTTTCTGGAACGCTTGGTTCTGGTAATAATTCTCCAGTTTCTAAATAATGGTTCATCGCATTCAATCTCCATAGATTACCAAGTACGGCTCGACCTACCATGGCAGCATCTGCACCCACGTCTTCGATCATTGTCTTAGCATCTTGAGGAGTTTTAATATCACCATTACCCATAAACGGAATGGAAACACTTTGTGCTACTTCATGTAAGATATCCCAATTGGCATGTCCCATGTACATCTGGGCTTTCGTGCGACCATGCATAGCAATTGCGGAAGCTCCGCCTTCTTGTGCTGCTAGAGCATTCTCAACTGCCAAAATATGATCGTCATCCCAACCAGTTCTCATCTTCACTGTTAGAGGCTTGCTGATAGCTGAACTAACAGCCTTCACCGCTTCATATAGATGATCTGGATCTCTCAACCAACAAGAACCTGCACCAGTCTTGGTAACCTTCTTAACTGGGCATCCCATGTTGATATCGATAATGTCAGCACTAGTATTATCATCAACAAATTTAGCTGCTTGAACTAATGACTCAACACTGCCACCGAAAATCTGAATACTGACTGGATGTTCTTTAGGATCAACAAACATCATACCCAGTGTCTTTTCATTTCGATATTTAATACCTTGATCACTGATCATTTCGCAAACAGTTAAGCCAGCTCCAAACTCTCTTGCCGTAACCCGAAAAGCTGAATTGGTTATTCCAGCCATTGGAGCAACCACAATTTGATTAGGAATCGTTACATTGCCTATTTTCCATTCCATACTTTTTACCTCAAATTATTAACTACAACTTGCAATAATAACAAATTTTCTATTCATATGGCAAACATGATTAATCTTTAGTTGCAATAATTTCCTTTAATTCAGCTTCACTAAATTGATATTTATTACCACAGAACTTGCAGACTGCCTCAGCACCATGATCTTCATCAATCATAGCTTGTAGATTGGCAGTAGATAAAGTAGCTAGTGATTTAGAGAAACGTTCTTTAGAACAATCACATTGGAATTGAACTGGCATTTCATCCAAGACTTTCATCTCAACGCCATTCATAATCTTATCCAAGATTTCATTATTACTTAAGCCTTCGTTGAGTAAGGTTGATAGATTAGGGACAATCTTCAAATTAGCTTCAATTTTAGAAATATCTTTGTCGGTAGCTCCCGGCAAAGTTTGGACTAAGAATCCACCTGCAGCACCAACTTTTTCATTGGGCTCTACAAACACTGAAACACCTATAGCTGAAGGAATTTGTTCTGATTTGGCCATATAATAGGCAAAATCCATTCCGATTTCACCAGAAACTAATGGAACTTCACCAGTAAATGGTTTCTTCATATGCAAATCCTTAGTAATACTTAAAGTTCCTTTATTACCAACAGCAGCTTGAACATCAATATGACCATCTTCACGAGCCTTTAGACTCACATGTGGATTAGTAATGTAACCTTTAGTATTTCCTTTAGCATCAGCATCAACCACGATAGCGCCAACTGGGCCACCACCTTGAATTCTAGTTGTTAAAACTTCATCCTCTTTAAGAGTCGAAGTAGCAACTAGGATAGAACCAATCATCGTTCTACCTAATGCGGCACTGGAATTTCTCCAAGTGTCATGTCTCTTTTGTGCCTCTTGAATAGTTTGGGTAGCATTAACAACATAAACCCTAAACTTTCCGTCTTTAGAAACTGATTTAGTTAAAGTATCAGTCATAGTTTCCTCCGTTCAAAAAAGCGACTCATACGAGTCGCTCTTTTTTATTGATTATCATTATTGTTATTATCTTTGTCACTATTGTCAGTAGTATCTGTTGAATCTTTATCGGACTTATTCTCAGTAGATGATGGTGTAGTTTCATTAGAACTATTTGTGTCATCTGACTTAGTTTCGTCTTTTTCTGAAGGATAAACAGTTTCATCAATATTCTCATCTGACTTAGCTGTTTCATCTTTTGTTGAACCCTCAGTCTTTTGCTTTTCAGCATCCTTAGCTTCAACAGCCTTCTTTGATTCTTCAAAAGTAGCAGCACTTTCACTTGGGAATTCTTGGTTAGCATCATTAGCTGGCATCTTACCTGTATTATACAAACTCAAGATTTCCTTTTCATCAAGTGTTTCATACTTCAATAGAGCTTCGGCAATAATCTTATGTTGTTCACGATGTGTTTCAAGAATTTCTCTAGCACGTTCGTGATCTTCATCAATAATACGTTTAACTTCTTGATCAATTGCTTTAGCAGTATCTTCTGAGTAAGAAGGTAATTGACGATAATTACCACCACTAAATGGTTGACCATTCTTTTCAAGTTGAACAGTACCTAAACGATCTGTCATACCATATTCAGTAACCATTGTACGAGCAATTTGTGTTGCTTGTTCAAAGTCATTTGAAGCACCTGATGAAGGTTGGCCGACGATAATTTCTTCGGCAGTACGTCCACCAAGTAAACCAGTAATTTGTTCGTTTAGTTCCTTCTTAGTTGCAAGGTTTTGATCATCCTTAGGTAACATGATAGCGTAACCGCCGGCACGTCCACGAGGAACGATAGTAACCTTTCTAACAACACGAGAGTCACTCAAAACCAAACCAATCAAAGCATGTCCTGCTTCATGGTAGGCAACTGTGTGACGTTCTTGTTCAGGAACAACATGATTTCTCTTAGCTGGGCCGGCAATAACACGATCTTCAGCTTCATCAAGATCACTTGGATCAATCTTTTGCTTACCACGACGAGCAGCAACTAAGGCGGCTTCGTTAAGTAAGTTTTCTAGATCAGCACCAGCAAACCCTGGTGTTTGTTGTGCAATAGCTTTCAAATCAACATCATCTGTAAATGGTTTATTTCTAGCATGAACTTTAAGAATGGCTTCACGACCCTTAACATCAGGACGACCAACCAAAATCTTACGGTCAAAACGACCAGGACGTAACAACGCTGGATCAAGGACATCAGAACGGTTAGTAGCAGCCATAACGATAACACCTTCATTACCAGTAAATCCATCCATCTCAATCAACAATTGGTTAAGTGTTTGTTCACGTTCGTCGTTACCGCCACCGGTACCTGAACCACGTTGACGACCAACGGCATCAATTTCATCGATAAAGATAATTGATGGGGCATCTTTTTTAGCATTCTCGAACAAGTCACGAACACGTGAGGCACCGACACCAACGAACATTTCAACGAAATCTGAACCAGAAATTGAATAGAAAGGAACTTTAGCTTCACCAGCAACAGCCTTAGCTAGTAAAGTTTTACCAGTCCCGGGAGGACCCTCTAACAAGACACCCGCCGGTATTCTGGCACCCAAGGAAACAAACTTCCTTGGATCTTTTAAGAATTCAACAACTTCAACAAGTTCTTGTTTTTCTTCTTCAGCACCAGCAACGTCAGAGAATCTAACTTTATTTTTCTTAGGATCCTCTGGTTTGACCTTAGATTTACCAAAGTTCATGACACGGTTTGCGCCACCACCTTGGCCTCCACGGCCCATCATTGCAAAGATTACAAAGAAGAATAATGCAAATGGAACAACGACCGTCAATATCAAGGAAATCCATTGACCGGATTGTGACTTAGGAGCAGCAGTAGTCTTAACTCCCTTTGCCATAGCGGCGTTATTGATTCTCTTTAACGTATCATTGTTAGGCAAAACAGTCGAACTAAATGAAGTTACCTCACTAGAACCGCTAGATTGGGCACGGCTAAATAATGACACGGAACGTGTTGTATTAGCTTTTTGAGCTTTCTTGTATTCACCAGTTACTTGATAAGCTCCCCCAATAGGCTCTAGTTTGAAACTCTTCACTTTGCCTTGCTTCAATTGTGTAATGAATTGGTCTTGGCTTAGTGTTTTAGATTGATCTGAGGATTGACCACCAGCAAACCAACTTGCTGCCAGAACCAAAACAACAAAGAGCAAGATGTAAAACAGGCTATTATTAATTAACCTATTTCGATTATTTTTCATACATTTCCTCCTAAATTACTTAGACGTTACATATTGTAACATTGGTGAACAGTAACACAATAATAATTGTAACTCTATCTTAATTATTTTGTACTATATACCTCTGGTTTTAATACACCAACATAAGGTAAATTACGATAATGCTCATCATAATCCATTCCATAACCAACTACAAATTCATCAGGAATCTCCACTCCGATGTAATCAACCTTGACATGCTTAATTCTACGAGCTGGCTTATCCAAGAATGAAACCAATTTAATTGATTTAGCATGACGCGATTCAAATAGTTCTACCAAACGATCTAATGTATATCCAGTATCGATAATATCCTCAACAATTACTACATCACGATCACGTACTGATGTATCCAAATCTTTAATAATACGAACATCCCCGGTTGTAACGGTATTTTCCCCACCATAACTAGAAACATCCATAAAATCATATTCCATTTTGAAATCTAAACTCTTCACGAGATCCATCATGAACATAGCGGCTCCACGTAAAATACAAACGAACAAAGGATTCTTGCCTTTATATTCTTCCGTTAACTGTTTACCCAAACGTTGAATAGTTTCATTAATCTCCTCTTCAGAGACTAATACCTCTTTAATATCTGAATTCATGCTTTTACCTCAATCAAGTTTTATTTTGTAATGCTTACTGCCTTTTTTTAAATAATCACTCATATTATAAATTTTTTCAACCCATACTATCTGATTATCAAATAATAAAATTAAATAATTATCACGTTGATATTCAGGTATCTTTTCATTTATAAATCGCTTACTCAATTTTTGATGTTGACCATTCGACAAGAGTAACTTATCACCACTTCTACGAGTTCGTAAGGTTATTTTATGAGGAACATTTTCCACAGTCAACGTGAAATTCTTTTCATCTTCTAAAAGACTAAATTTCCTGTGATTAATTATTTGAGTTTGACCTATTTCAACGGTGGCAACTTGCAAATTCTGATCTTGTACTCGTTGAATCAAAAATTGATCATAGCTTTTAATGAATTGCCATGAATCCGCTAAATCAATTGAGGCATTAGCATGACCACTTGCGATAATTTCAATGATCTGTTCAATTTGACGATTGCTGATCGAAATACCCAAATTACTCTTAGTGAAAAAACTACCCCAGAAAAGTGTCTGTTGTTCTGAATTTAAAGTTTTAACTGGTTCTATCAATCCCGTTATCTTCTCAGGTGTCTTCACTAATTTCATTGAATCCTCAATTCGTGAGAATTCCTTTTGAGCCAAATCGAGTAACGCCATAATTTGTTGTTCAAAGAAATTAAAATGTGTCAGTAGTTGACCATTCTCTTTTTGTAATTCTGGAAAAATATTATTACGCAAGCGATTGCGCATAGTTATATTATCAAAATTAGTTTTATCCTGAACATGATGAATATCATGGATATCCGCAAAAACTGTGATATCCGATTTAGCAAATTTCAACAATGGACGTACGATTTGACCACTTGCGAATGGACGTTGTTCTTTCAAACTAACCACTTCGTAGGCATTGCCTGAACGAACCAGCTTCATCAAAATATTTTCAGCCAAGTCGTTAGCATGATGTGCCGTCAGTAATGTATCAAAATTATTATCCTGCATAATTTTTTTGAAAAAATCATATCTGAATGATCGAGCAGCTGCTTCCATTCCAATATCATCTTGCGGTTTATTCAACCATTTAGTCGTAAAAAATTGATAACCATTAGCCACACAGAAATTCTGAACAAATTCAACTTCTTTAGCACTTTCTGGACGTAAATCATGATCAACATTAACCACACCGAAAGATTCTTTAGGGAGAATTTCACCAACCACATTTAATAGGACCATCGAATCGACGCCGCCGGAAACGGCTACTAGAACTTTTTTAGAATGATACTTTTTCAAAACACTTTTAACAGTATTTATGATTCTATTATCTAACTCCATTACTCCTCCAAACACTTGAAACTAAAAAGGTTGAGACATTGTCTCAACCTTAAATTTTATTAACTGCGACGACCGCCACGGCCACCACGTTTTCCTTCTGTGTTCTTCTTAATAGTACTTAAACGCTCTTCACTTTCTTTCATAAAGCCTGACATCATATCATCAAAACTCTCAGGTTTATGTGGACGTGATTTATGTTCATTACGTTCATGAGAATGATGTGCATGATACTTTGGCTTAGGCTTATCAGAAGCCTGTTTGATTGAAAGTGCAATCTTATGATCTCTTTCATTAAGAACTAAAACCTTTACGGTATCACCGACACTCAAAACATCGTGAATATCTTTAACGTAACCATCAGCAACTTCACTGATATGTACCATTCCGCTTTGTCCTTCTCCAAGGTCAACGAACGCCCCAAAGTTTGTAATTCCAGTAACTTTACCTTCTGTTTTAGCTCCTACTTCGACTGTCATCTAATTAAAAATAATTCCTTTCCCTATTTTTGAATCGTAGTGGTCTTGACGTCACTAGGCAAATTATATATTTGTTCACCCGGTTTACTATACATATATTTTTCCCGAATATATTTTTCTAAATAATTCGTATCATGAAGTTGTGCAACTTCGAGTTTCAAATCGCTTTGAACAGCTTTTTGCTTACTTAACTTTGTCTTACTAACTTCAATCTGTCCCATTGTATTGGCATATGTTCGATGTGCATTAAAAATCTGAACACCAAATACAACCAGAATAATTGCAAAAACAATACCGATCACTGCCATACGCCGACGATGTACCTTTTTGGCATAATTATGAGGGCCTGGTTTTGGAGGCATTTGCGATTGTTTAGGTTTCAATACAGAAACATTGGAATTTAATTTATGTACTTCCATACCACTACTCCCCTAGAAATGATTACCTTGAGTATAACAAGTTTAAGCAATTATTTGAACAATAAAATTGCCAATTTTAATCTAATTCTAATTATTTACTAAATCTCTTCATACATATCTTCTGATTCATTCTTCTTGGTAGTTTCCTTAATATTAAGGACCTTTACCTTCATTGTTTTCTCACCAAAATGTAATTCAATCACATCACCGATAGACACGTCACTAGACGATTTGGCTACACGACCATTGATACTGGCACGACCATTATCGGTAAACTCTTTAGCCACCGTTCTTCTTTTGATAATTCTGGTAACTTTTAAATATTTGTCTAATCTCATTTTTTATCCTCTATCTTCATAAATCTCGTAATATATTTTCCCATGGGTAATATTTCCCATTCTTCTTTAGTCAATATATGCCAGCGTTTAGTTAATTTTAAATACACTAAAGCACCAATTGGTATCGTTATAACATTCAACAGAATACTCTTTGATCTAGTCATAACAAAACCTGATGACAAAATAATGACTGCTAGTTTAACAACGATTGCCATCACTAAACCAGCTTTAATTAATGCTTTGATAAAACCTTTATCCAATGATAAGAAGCTTCGATTGAAACCATATATAGTCATGATTCCAAATAAAATTACGCATTCACTGAGCACAGTTGCCAAAGCAGCCCCAGCAATTCCAAATTTTGGCACTAAAATAACATTTAAAGCAATCTTAGCTATCAAAGACATCCCAAACAGTATCAATTTGTGCAAGTTCTTTTCATCATCACCACTTGTTACCGCAATTAATAAATTAATGAAGGAAACAATAATAATTGAAAACATGTAAATACTCAAGGTTCTTGAACCATTAGTATTAGTGAACAGCATTGTGTTGATCTGTGGCATCAAAGCAATCAAACCCGCTGTTTCGGCACCTGACAACCACAAACAGACTCGCACCATTTTAGAAATAGTTCTCTTATTCTGTTCTAAACGATTACTTTCCTTCAATTGCGGCATTATCGTTGAAACGAATGAAAGTGAAATCACAATACCCAATTGCAACAAAGGTTGCCCTCGATCAAAAACACCCTTTTGAATCTCGGCTTGATCTAAAGAAATCCCTGAATGCATTAATAATCGAATCATTGAGAAAGAATCGATGAATTGATAAAAAATAGTTATTCCCGTAAATACAACGATCAAAACAATTTCCAGAGCTAATCCATGCTCCAATTTAATTGTGCCATCATCTCGATCAGCTGCTAGAAAACTATTCTTGTTTCTCACAAAGGTAATTATCAAAAGGCCAACTGCCAATAATCCACCAATAAAAGCACCGGCATTAGCCAATGTTCCCATATGGTAAACATCAATTACTCCGTGACCAAATAACAAGGCGCTACCAATAATAATCACAATTCTCAAAAACTGTTCTGAAACTTGTGAAATAGCACTAGGTGTCATCAATAAATCACTTTGAAAGTACCCTCTCAAACTGGCTTCAAAGGGTATCAATAGGAATGTTAAAGAAACTGCTCGAACTTCTAAATAAAGTCTCGGATCACCCATTAAAATAGCTAAGTATCTTGAAGACATCCACAGCAAAATTGTAACCACGCAACTAGCAATCATTAAGAGAATAAAAGTTCTCTTTAATAAATTATTTTTGGCGGCATTATTTTTTTGCTGTGCAAAAGCCTTCGATAGCACGACTGGTAAGCCTGACAAAGCTAGTACAGAGAATATTCCATAAATTGGATAAACCTGTTGGTAGATGAAGTATCCCCGATCATCTACGATGTTTTGCAGTGGAATTCGATAAATTGCACTCAAGAGTTCTGAGAACAGTGAAGCAATCGTCAAAACCCAAGTCCCCCTAATCGCCCTTGACACTTCTTTTTGCATATTAGTTTTTTATTTTTTCTTTCTTCAAATTATCAAAGTCATCGGCCATTTTTTCTGCGAATACCTTCAATTGATCGAACCATTCATCTTTTTTGACACTAGCTGAATCTAAAGTAATCGTGAATCCGCCATTCTTATTATTTACCTTAGCCTTCATAGTTGTGTTAGCTAGGAACTTGAAGACTAAATCTCCTGTTAAATAATCACCAGCTTTAGGTGAAAATTTAATTGTGATCTTCTTATCTCGCATAACTACGCTATTAACCAAGGACTCATCAAACGAGTTCTTTAACAAACTGACGTCTAACAAATTAGCAACTTCCTGTGGGTAATCGCCAAAACGATCCAACAGTTCTGATTTAACTTCTTGGTAATTCTCCAAGGAATCAATTTGACGAATCCGCTTGTAAAGCTCAACCTTTTGACGTTGATCACTAATATAATCCTCTGGCAGATATGCCTCTAAAGCTAAATTAATTTCTGAATTAGTCTTCTCAGCTTTAGTGTGACCACGTTTTTTAGCAACTGCATCATTTAACATTTGCGTATATAAGTCAAAACCAACTGAATCAATGAAACCGTGTTGTTGTTTACCCAAAAGGTTACCGGCTCCACGAATCGACAAGTCACGCATCGCAATCTTGAAACCAGAACCTAACTCAGTAAAGTTCTTAATAGCTTCCAAACGTTGTTCACCAACTTCGGTCAAAACTTTATTAGGGCGATACATCAAGTAGGCGTAGGCCACTCGATTTGATCTACCAACACGACCACGGATTTGATAAAGTTGTGATAACCCATAACGATCAGCATTCTCTACCACTAAAGTATTGGTATTGGGCATATCAACACCTGTTTCAATAATTGTCGTCGTAACTAGCACATCATAATCACCGGCCAAATAATCGGAAATGACACCTTCCATTTGAGTCTCATTCATTCGCCCATGAGCTGTTGCAATTCGGGCATCTGGTACTAAGGACTGCAATTGATCCGCTACTTGATCCATATCTTCCACTCGATTGTGCAAGTAAAAGACTTGACCACCACGAGCCATTTCTCGTTTAATTGCACCAGCAATCACCTGATAATTCTGTTCCATAACATAAGTCTGAACCGGGTAACGGTTGCTAGGAGCTGTTTCAATCAAAGAAAGATCACGAACACCTAACATCGACATGTTCAGTGTTCTTGGAATTGGTGTTGCTGTCAAAGTTAAAACATCAACGTTGCTCTTTAACTGCTTAATCTTTTCCTTGTGCTTAACGCCAAAACGCTGTTCCTCATCAATTATCAACAATCCGATATCGTGGAATTTAACATCCTTCGAAAGTAAACGATGTGTTCCCACAACAATATCAACCGAACCGTCTTCTAATTTCTCAATAATCTCTTTACTCTGTTTACGAGTTTGGAAACGTGATAACATCCCAATTTCTACTGGGAAACCATCGAAACGTTCTTTCATAGTTTCATAATGTTGTTGAGCTAGCAATGTCGTCGGTACTAAAAAGACTACTTGCTTACCTGCTTCAACGGCTTTAAAGGCTGCTCTTAATGCCACTTCGGTTTTACCGAATCCAACATCACCAACTAAAAGTCGATCCATCGGATGTGGTTTTTCCATATCACGCTTAATTTCGTCGACAGATCTCAATTGATCAGGTGTTTCCGGATATGGGAAGGCATTGTCAAAATCATTTTGCATCGAATCATCTTTAGGAAATGCAAAGCCCTTCTCAGCTTCACGCTTGGCGTAGAGATCAATCAAATCATCAGCAATATCTTCAATATTGGATTGAACTCGACGTTTAGTCTTTTGCCACTCATTACCACCTAGTTTGTTAATCTTAGGCGATTTACCTTCAGCTGAAACGTATTTCTGAACCATATCCAATTGGGTAACCGGAATAAACAAACGACCATCATCACGATACTCAATCGTAATGTAATCTTGATGTTTACCATCGACTTCCATTGTTTGCATACCGATAAACTTACCAATACCATGATTGACATGAACAACATAATCGCCTGGCTTTAGTTCGTTATAACTCTTTAATCTTTCAGCATTAGCCAAAGTTTGATGACGTCGTTTCTTCGGTTGCTTGTTGAAAAGTTCTTTTTCAGTAATAACGGCTAATTTTTGTTCGGGCATTTCAAAACCAGAACTCAATGTAGCATTCATAATTTGTGTCTGATCTTCAATAACTTTATCAGCAGTCGTCAACGTTGCCTTAATTCCAAAGTCAATCAAGGTATTATTGATTGCTGCAATTCGTTTTTCATTGCTAATAGTTAACAGAACAGTATATTTTTGCTTTTGCCAACGTTCAACTTCCGACTTTAACAACGGCATCTGACTGAAGAATTGTTGCATTGTTCGAACAGGCACATTTTGCAATTGATTCAAACGAATATGGCCCATTCCTTGTTGGAAGGCTGATAAATAAATTTGAGCCAACTTATTATCCTTGATCAAATCAGCAAAGCTCTGACGAATCTTCTGTTCTGGCAAAGCTTTACCAAATTCCAATTGACTAGCCAACCAAGACTGATTTTCAGCTTGACTATCATTTGATTGTTCAATTAAACGATTATATTCATTAAAGATGATGACATCATCAGAATCTAAATAATCTAATAAACTCTTTGGTTGCTCAAAAAGGTAATCAGCTATGCGACCAATATTTTCTGGACGAATCCCTTCTGATAATTCTTCAATTGTTTGACCAAAGTTTGTCCGCAAGTTTTCCTTTATATCTTTATCATCAGATGATTTCAATTGACGGTCGTAGCTCTTCTGTAACTTAGCTAAACCTGTTTCAACTTGTTCATCGGTAACAATTCGATCTTGCGCTGGCAAAATTTGAATTTCTTTTAACTCTTCAATACTTCTTTGTGTTTCAGTATCGAAGTACTTAATTTTTTCAACTTGATTTCCGAAGAAATCGATTCGTACTGGGTTATCAACATTCAGTGGATAAATATCGACAATATCACCACGAATGGCAAAATCACCTGGTTTGGCAACTAACTTATCTTTTACATATCCCATCTGAACAAATTGTTGATTCAAATCTTCTAGATCGTATTCTTCATTTACTTCAATTTTTAATTGGGCAGACTTAAAGAGCTCTTTTGCTGACAATTCATACTCTAATCCGGCAATTGAAGTTACAACTATGCCAGGTTTATCGTCCGCCAAAAAGCTTAAGGTATCTAATCGTTGACTCAGTTCATCTGGTGAACTGGTTGCTATTTCGGTTGAAATTGATTCTTCAACGGGAAAAATATGAACAGCTTCACTGTTCAATAAATTTAAGTCGTCATATAGCTTATTTGCATGAAAATTAGTGTTCTCAACAATCAAAATCTTCTTATTTAATTGTCTTAAAGTATCCAATGCAAAAAGGGAAATTGTTGATCCCGTCAAACCTGTTAATAAATTCTTTGTTTCAGGCTTAACTTGACTAATAAATTCCCCTAAGTCCAACTTATTTGTAATGAAATTTATTAAATTCAATTTTTGCCCCCTTTTAATCTTCTAATTATATTTATTCATTAATTGATCAATGCTACTACCGGCAACCCAATCTTTAACCATATCAACTGCCTGATCGATACCTGATAAAGCTACTGGTTCTTGATCTTTACTGAATGGTGTCAACACCCAATTGACTACTGTTTGACGATCAGGATGTTGTATACCAATCTTAATTCGTTTGAAATCTTTAGTACCCACAGCAGAGATTATACTCTTAATACCATTGTGACCACCAGCAGAACCCTTTGTCCGTAATCTGACTTTTCCGATAGGCATATCTAAGTCATCTTGAATTACCATCATTTCCTCAGGTTTAATCTGATAATATCCCATTAAAAAGTTAACAGCGCGACCAGATTCATTCATAAATGTGAGCGGTTTAACTAGAAAAACCGTTTCTCCATCGACTTTGAATTTGCAGTATTCAGCCTCAAAATCCTTTTTCATTTGTGTTTGACCATATTCATCCATCAATCTATCGATGGTCATAAAGCCCATATTATGCTTTGTACGATCGTATTTCTTTCCTGGATTTCCTAAGCCAACAATTAGTTTCATATTTAATATACCTCATTTCGAACTTACATTATATCATGTCAAAAATACTATTTTTTCACTTTTTTCACAATCAGCTTGTTTATTTACCTTAATTATTTGTATAATGGGTCAGGAACATATTATTTTCGAAGGGATGATATTTTATAATGACAACTCCAACAAACGAAAAGAACCACCAAAAAGTACTTCTAGTTGGTGACGGTGCTGTAGGTTCAACATTCGCCTATGCTATGACACTTCAAGGTATTGCTCAAGAACTAGTTATCTGTGATATCGCTAAAGACAAGATTAAGGGTGACGCAATGGACCTTGCTGATGCAATTCCATTCTCATTCCCAAAGAATATTCACGCTGGTGAATATTCAGATGCTAAGGATGCTGATATCGTTGTTATCACAGCCGGCGCTCCACAAAAACCAGGTGAAACAAGACTTGACCTTGTTAACAAGAACTTGAACATCTTGAAGACAATCGTTGATCCTATCGTTGAATCAGGATTCAATGGTATCTTCGTAGTTGCTGCTAACCCAGTTGATATCTTGACATACGCTACTTGGAAACTTTCAGGCTTCCCTAAGGAACGTGTAATTGGTTCAGGTACATCACTTGATACTGCTAGATTACAAAAATTCGTTGGTGAAGAATTAGATCTTGACCCTCGTTCAGTTCATGGTTACATCATGGGTGAACACGGTGATTCAGAATTCGCTGCATGGTCACATCTAACAATCGGTGGCGTTACAATGGCCGAATGGATGGAAAGCCACCCAGAAATTACTAAAGACACACTTGACAAGATCTACAAGAAGACTGTTAACGCAGCTTACGACATTATCAATACTAAGGGTGCTACATTCTACGGTATCGGTACTGCTCTTGCAAGAATCTGCAAGGCTTTGCTAAGCGACGAAAACACTGTTCTTCCATTATCAAACATGATGAGTGGTCAATATGGCGTTTCAGACATCTATATCGGTTCACCTGCTATTGTTAACCGTAAGGGTCTAAAACAAATTATCGAAGTTCCATTGAATGATGAAGAATCAGCACAAATGAAGAAATCAGCTAAGGAACTTGAAAAGATCCTTAAAGATGGCTTCGAAGCTACAGGTATCAAGGGTCGTCAATAATCCTTAATGCATGTATAAAAAAGACTGAAACAAATGAAAATTTGTTTCAGCTTTTTTTTTATTCTGAATTACTGTATTATTAATTCAATTATAGATAGATTGGATGTGAATATATATGTTAGTTAAGTCACTTGTACTAAAAAAGGACAAGCTTACGACAGTTAAAGAAACTGTCACACTAGAGGAAGCATTAAAAGTCCTAGAAGACTCAGGTTTTCGTTGTGTGCCAATTTTGGATGAAAGTGGACAAATATTTAGGGGTAACATTTACAAGATGCACATCTACCGTCACAAATCACGTGGCGGCGATATGAGCTTACCTGTAACTACACTTATGAAGAATGCTACTAAAACAATCAGCGTAGACTCACCTTTCTTCAAAGTATTCTTTAATATTAAGGATTTGCCTTACATTGCTGTTCTAGATGAAAATAATTTATTTTATGGAATCTTAACTCATGCAAGACTTCTCAGCATGTTATCAGATGCTTGGAACCTCGATATTAGTAGTTACGTTTTGACTGTTAGTTCTTCCGGCGACCGTGGCGACCTAGAAAAGATGTCAAAAATCTTTGCTAAATACGTTTCTGTAGCTGCTTGTATGACTTTGGATGCCAAATCAAACGAAGTTGTACGAAGAACTCTATTTACTTTACCATCAGGTACTGACATCGATACTTTAAAGGAAATTATCAAACGTCTTGAAAAGAAGAGTTTCGTAGTTTCAGAAATCGATGATTTGAAATCTGGTAAAATTCTAGATAAGAATACACTATAGTCCTTATCTAAAAAATATTTCTAAAACAAAACCTTTTCTAAAAACAAAACCTAAAAATCCGTTCTAGTTGAACTACGTCAACTTGAGCGGATTTTTTATAGTCTTTTGATTTTAAACGCTGGTTCAACACGATAGCGATTCAATTCTTCATCAACAGGGTGACTTTTGAAATACTGTAATTGATATTCCTCCATCAAGTCTCGTTGAAACCTGTCAACATAAGGTTTGTTACGATCAACAAGAATTTGATACCTCTTATACTCACCATTTTGCATGAATTTATACCATTCTTCATTAATCACGGTTGACACTTCTTTCCCTTTTTCTAAAATCTCAACCAGAGAATACTACTATTTTCATTTATGTAACAATTATTTGCGTTTAATTTTTATGGAATCCCATTAATCCTTTAACCTTTTCAACATTGTTTGCGTTGGTTAATCTCTCTAATAACCAAAAAGCCACATCTAAAGCCGTTGCAGGTGAAGATGAAGTCACAATATTATTATCCACAACTAATGGTTGGTCACGTACTACTGAAACTCCCATTTGAGCTAATTGATCTTGACGAGGATTTTCAGGATAAGAATAGGTTGTTGCTTTTCTGCCCTTCAAAATGCCACTATTACCGAGTGCCAAGGCCGCAACACAAATTGAAGCAATTGGTTTATTCTGAGAATCGAACTCACGAATCACATCACCAAACTCTGTACTGAAAGCATCTTGATAGAAACCTGCCTCCTCAAATCCTCCTGGTATAGCTAAAGCATCGTAATCCGCTAAATTGATTTCTGACAATTGACAATCAGGTATATTGGAGTATCCCCATGTACACTTCAATTGTGGATGCATCCCCACAGATACTAGTTCAGTCGTCTTATCACCTTCAAATAAGTTCCAACCTAATACATCGGTAAAGACACTGGCCTCATAAGATTCGAATCCGTCTGCTAGTAACAATAATGTTTTTGTGATGATGATTTCCCCCTCGTTATTTAATATTAAAGAATAAAGCACTAACAAAAAAATTCAAGTAGAAATTGTATTCTACTTGAATTTTTATTATTTTAATATTTATAAACTCGAGGTAATCTTTCACTCAAGCAGCAAAGAATTTCATAACTGATTGTTCCAGCATACTTTGATGCATCCGTTGCTGTAATCTCTTCATTGCCATCTTTACCAATCAAAGTAACCTTTGTACCAACTGGTAATTCCTTAGGCAAGCGAACCATGAACTGATCCATGCAAACACGACCAACACTCTGACAACGTTCTCCGTTGATCAAAACATCGCAGCCCTGCATTCTTCTCAACCAACCATCTGCATAGCCGATAGGAATTGTCCCGATCCACTCGTCTTCTTTACTAGTGTATGTAGCTCCATACCCAACGCTCTGTCCAGCTTTGATCTTTTTAACAAATGTGAGTTCTGAATACAAACTTAAGGCAGGTTCTAGTTCATATGGTAATTTCGTAATATCAGTTCCTGATGGATTCAAGCCATACAAGGCCAAACCATATCTCACCATATTGACAGCCAAATCTTTGTGCCACAAAGCTGTAGCGGAATTAGCACAATGAACATAAGTGAATTTAGTTGGTAAATCACTAGACATTTCTTTGAAATTCTTAACCTGTTTTTCAAAATAACTTTCATCAGGACTATCAGCAGTTGCAAAGTGTGTAAATAATCCTTCTGGGATAAATGCTTCTTTGTGCTCATTTAAATAGTTACATGCTTCAATCAAACTATCCTTATCTTGGAAACCAATTCGACCCATACCACTATCGACAGCAATATGAACTTTCAAATTAGTAACTCTTAATTCCACAGCTACCTTCAGCCAATCTAAACTACCGACTGTTAACGAAATATCGGCACGTGCGGCCACTTTAGCATATTCTACGGGAACTATACCCAAAACTAAAATAGGTGCTGTAACGCCACTATTTCGAATCTCTAGACCTTCATCTAATGAAGCCACACAAAGTCCAGATGCTCCAAATTCAATTTCAGACTGAGCGACTTTAACTAAACCATGACCGTAAGCGTTAGCTTTTACAACAGCAAAAACCTTTGTTCCTTCAGGAACAGCCTCTAGTTCATTTTGTAAATTTCTCTTTAACTTTGATAAGTCTACTTCAACATAGGCTGGACGATGAATTGATGGTAACATTTTACTTCTCCTCCTCTAGAATAACCTCAGTTATTACTAGTTCATCTGTATCTGATATTGATACATGAATATTACCTTTGAAAATTTCAGTTTTAATATAAGGTTGACCTGATTCATGATTCAAAACGCTCAAATCATGAAATCCTATTCCGCGAAGGCCAGTACCCATAGCTTTCGTAAAGGCTTCTTTTACAGAAAACCTTCCTGTTAAGTATGTCATCTTAGCCTTCTCAGTATTTAGGTTATTAAAGACTTCAACCTCATCTTCATTCAAAATTTTCTCTAAAAATCGAGGGTGACGACCATAAATCTTTCGTACACGGTCAATTTCTGCAATATCTATACCTAATCCTTTGATCATATTTTTTCTCGCAATCCATTTTTTTAATTAATAAATTGAAAAGTTTTCAATTGAAGTAAAGCATAGTTTTCAATTTTTTGCAGTTTCAATCAGCAATTAAATTAAAATTTGTTTGATTTAAGCTTAAATCATAGCATTTTTAGGCAACTTTTCAAGTTTATCGAGTTTCAACCATCTCGGCAGGTCTATTTTACTGTAAAAAAAAAGCCAAAGTAAAATAATTTACCCTGACCTCATTATTATAATTATATTTTCAATAATTATAATTCATATTCATTGATTATAGATTTGTTCTGATTTTGAATGACTTTTTGCTACGACCATTACGTTTGTTGTCATGTTCGCGGCGCTTGCCACCCTTGTCATCATGATGTCCATCACGACGATCACTATTACGACGTCTGCCATTACCACTGCCACCACGGTGATCTCCACCACCACGATGTCCGTTGAACTTACCACGACGACCGTGACCTGAGCGACTGTGACTTACCTTACGTGAAGGAAGTGGTCTTTCAGGAGCAATCTTAACAGGAACACTTTCAGCATCCTTGATTGATTCGCTTAAGAAAATACGAGCGATATCTTCGGCAGAATAATCTGCTAACAATTCTTGAACAGCTGAATCGAAACGATCCAAGTGTTTGTCATGTTCCAAAGTATCTTTAATATCTTGCTTAACTGATTCCAATTGTCCTTTAAGAACTTCTTTATCAGTAGGTTGAGCAAGTGGTTCCATACGCTTCTTAGTTAAGTTTTCAATTGTACGTAGGTAGCCCATTTCATTTGGTGTAACGAATGTTACAGAAACACCAGAATGTCCGGCACGACCTGTACGGCCAATACGGTGAACATAACTATCAGGATCTTGAGGAATATCATAGTTATAAACATGTGATACACCTGAAATATCCAATCCACGAGCAGCAACATCAGTTGCAACTAGGAAGTCCAACTTACCAGCTTTAAACTTACGTAAAACGCTAGTTCTCTTATCTTGTGACAAGTCACCATGAATACCTTCAGCATTGTAACCACGAGCTTGTAAGCCACGTGTAAGTTCATCAACACGACGCTTTGTACGACCAAAAATCAAAGCTAATTCTGGTGCTTGAACATCGAATAAACGAGTCATCAAATCAAATTTTTCAAATTCTTTGGCTTTAACAAAGTATTGATCAATCTTATCAGCAGTCAATTCTTTTGACTTGATCTTAACGATTTGAGGTTCTGTCATAAACTTATCAGCAATTTTCATGATAGGTTTTGGCATTGTAGCTGAGAATAACAATGTTTGATGTTTGTTTGGAACGTTTGAAAGGATACTTTCAATATCTTCAACGAATCCCATATCTAACATTTCATCAGCTTCATCAAGAACAACGGTATTAACGTTGCCAAGTTTCAAGGTATGACGGTTGATGTGGTCAAGCATTCTTCCGGGAGTACCAACCACGATCTGAGGGTGATTCTTCAAGGCACGGATCTGTCTTCTAATATCTGATCCACCATAAACACTTTGAACCTTAACCTTCTTGTCACTACCTAAGCGGTAAAGTTCTTCTTGTGTTTGAATAGCTAATTCTCTAGTTGGAGAGATAATCAATGCTTGAATGTTACTTGATTGAGTATCAACGGCATTTAAAATTGGTAAACCAAAGGCTGCCGTCTTTCCTGTACCAGTTTGAGCTTGGCCAATTACGTCGGCCCCACTCATAACTAGTGGAATAGTTTGAGCTTGGATGGGTGTTGTTTCTTCGAAACCGGCTTCATTAATAGCGCTCAGTAATCTGGGATCTAAATCTAATTCTTTAAATTTCACAAATGTCCTCCATTTTTTAAAACACGATAAAATAACAATCTATCTACTTTACCATGTTTTATAAACAATCACAATTGACAAGACTAAATTAGTTCATGTAAAACGTTTTCTAAATGAATTCCATGGCTACCCTTTAATAAAATCGTGTCATTGGGCTGTAATTCTTCTTTTAATTTTGTAGTTAATTCTTCTAACTGACTCTTTTCAAACCAGAAAAGATCGTTTGTATCATATTTAGCACTAAGTTTGTTGCGTAAATACTTCATATAATCGCCAACAAGATAAACTTTGGCAAAATCTTCTTTGTTAATATGACTTGCTAAAGACTCGTGAAGTGTTTCCGATGCTTGACCTAACTCTAGCATATCGCCTAAGACAATCAATTTACGACCTGTAGTCTTAATATCTTTCAAACTGTTAAGTACTTCGATGGCTGCAGTTGGATTAGAGTTATAAACATCACTCAAAATATCAGCGCCATTTTCAGCTTTCATCCATTCAGTACGGTTGGCTGTTACAAATAAATCCTTCAATGCTTGTTGCATAGCTTCTGGTTTAATATGGGACATTTTACCTACTAGCATTGCGGCTAAAGCATTATTGACATTGTACTCACCCATCATTGGTATTTCAAAATCTATTTCAGGCCACAAGTTAGTCTTAAAACTAGTTGTTGTTTTACCAGGATTAATTTCTGTCGCATACAAATCATTACTGTCATGATTACCAAAAGTTGCTTGTCTTTGACTTACCTTTTCAGCGCGCTCTAATAGCAGTGGTTCGTCCCCGTTATAAACGAAGGTTCCATCTTCATTAAGGTGATCGACGATTTCCATTTTTGCATCAGCAATTTTATCTCTAGTGCCAAAAAATTCAATGTGCGCTTCACCAATCATTGTAATAACGGAAATATCAGGGTTAGCAATATCGCTCAAATGGTCGATTTGACCAGGACGATCCATTCCCATTTCGACAACTAAAACTTCAGTATTAGTTGGCATATTCAAAATTGTGTATGGCACACCAATTTCATTATTGAAGTTTTGTGGAGTTTTAGCAACATTATTGCTTGTGCTTAAAATCTTAGCAATCATATCTTTAGTCGTTGTCTTACCGTTACTACCAGTCACAGCAACAACTTTAGGATTGACTTTCTTCAAATAATATTTAGCTAAATTCTCAAAAGCTTCTGAAACATTTTTTACAACAACGTAAGGTACTTCGTCGTTAGGAATTTCGTGATCACTTTGCCAAATAGTAGCACTGATGCCATTCTTAATTGCACTATTAATAAACTCATGTCCATCACGTTCCCCCTGCAATGGAAAAAACAAATCACCAGTTTTAGCTTTACGACTGTCAAAACAAACCCCTGTTATTTCAACGTCTTCAACGTTGTCACTTTCAATTTTTAATGCAGAGTAAACTTCCCTTAACTTCATCTTCATAGAAAAACTTCCTTAATTTGAAAAAATAATTTTATAATAAGATATAAACAAAAAAAGAGTATACTAAGATACTTAGAAAGGATTTGATGTATATGACATCTAGTACAAGTGATACTCCTGAACCGAATAATTATTGGAAAAAGAATCTAATAGTTTTATGGTTTAGTACTTTTGTATCAGGTATTGGCTTTAGTATGATTACACCTTTTATGCCATTATACATTAACCAGTTAGGTAATTTCACAAAAAGTCAACTTGTGATCTGGAATGGTATTGCCTTTTCATCGACCTTTTTAGTCATGGCAATTATTTCTCCTATTTGGGGTAAGATTGCTGACCGTCGTGGTCGAAAATTAATGCTAATTCGAGCTTCACTTGGCATGGCGATTGTTATTTTCCTACAGGCCTTCGTAACTGCACCCTGGCAATTAGTTGTTCTAAGACTCCTTCAAGGTGTCTTTTCTGGATTCGTTAGCAATTCCAACACATTAATTGCTTCAACAGCTCCTAGATCTGAAAGTGGAAAAGCCTTGGGTACTTTAAATACCGGTGTTATCTCCGGTACTTTATTAGGGCCACTGGTCGGCGGTGTAATTGCACAATATTTTGGTTATCGAATTCCCTTTATGATAACCGGTTCTCTACTTTTCATTGCTTTCATCTTGGTTACTATCTTCATCAAAGAAGATTTCAAACCTATTCCCAAAGGTGAAGAGGAATCAACGAAGGAAATTTTCCACAAGTTGAAAAATCCTAATCTCATTTTGGCAATGTTTGTCACAACCATGATTATTCAGACCTCTAACAACTCAATTAACCCGATCATTAGTTTGTACGTTAAACAATTAATGCACAATTCTAGTCAGGTCACGTTGGTAGCTGGAGTCGTTGCGGCGATGCCAGGTATTGCTAATATTATTGCTGCGCCTAGATTTGGTGCTCTAGGTGACAAAATTGGGACGGGGAAAATTTTAGTTGGTGGATTAATTTTTGCCATCTTAGTTTACATTCCACAAGCCTTTGTCACTAACGTTTGGCAGTTGGCTGCTTTGAGATTCTTAGTTGGTGTTTCCGATGCCTGCTTAGTTCCTCAGGTTCAGACAATTCTGGCCAAATATACTGATCCAAAGTACACTGGTAGAATCTTCGGATATAATCAGTCATTCCAATCAGTTGGTAATGTCTGTGGACCACTCTTAGGTTCTTATATCACCAGTGCCTTAAGTTATTCTGCTGTCTTTATCAGTACTAGCGGTTTAGCCTTAATCAACTTCATTTGGGTTTATACACACTTGAAATCAAAGAAAAGCAAAGTCAAAATATAAAGCTTTGCAAAAAAAATAAGCCATCCATTCGGATGACTTTTTTTACTTGTTTGACAAGCCATATTTCTTGTTGAAACGGTCGATACGTCCATCTGCTTGAGCAAACTTTTGTTTACCAGTGTAGAAAGGATGTGAATCTGATGAGATTTCAACACGAATTAATGGATATTCGTTACCTTCGAAATCAGTTGTTTCTTTTGATTCAACAGTTGAACCAGCTAAGAACTTCTTACCTGTTGATGAATCCATAAATACAACTTGATGGTAATCTGGGTGAATTCCTTGTTTCATTCTATGTCGCTCCTTTGCCATAAATCTTTTACAGAAATATAGATTAAATTACTAACAGTGTCTAATAATATCATGAGTTACACAATTATTCAATACCATTCTAATAATGTAAGTAAACCTTGGCACTAGAAACCGCATCAATTAGATCTTGATCGTGATCGATTAACAACATCGTTGGATGTTGTTTTTTTATTGCTTCAATAATTTGTTGACGAGTAATCACATCCAAGTAATTCAAAGGCTCGTCCCAGAAATAAAGATTAGCCTCTTCTGACAAACTAACTGCCAATGCGACTTTTCGACGTTGTCCCTGACTCATTTGTTCAATCGGTTGTTCAAAGAGATAGCGTTCAAAGCCTAACTTACGTAAATTGGAAAAAATTAATTCAGGCTCGATTTGTTTTTGTTCCGCCAATTGTCTGATAGTACCTTGCAATTCATTGTCTTGACGCAGATAAGAAATTTTTAACCTTTTAGCCAATTGGATATCTCCACTCTGTTCAAAAAAATGAGACAATCCTAAAATACTTTTGACGATTGAACTTTTTCCAATTCCATTGGGTCCCATTAGTGAAATAACTTGATTCACTTCTATTTTAAAATCAACTTTAGGAATCATTATTTTATCCCTTTTCAAGGATAAATCAACTACCCGTAGAGGGACCTTAGGATACTTTAATTCTTGATAATTAAATTTTAATGGATCTTCAATTTCAATATTCTTCAATAAAGACTGCTTCTCACTTACCGATTTATCAATTCGTTTCAGAACGTGTTGGGCCTTCTTCATCATCTTTCTAGCAGTACTATCAGGATTAACTTCCGATTCCAATGCCCAATTTTTTCGTTCATTAGCCGTGACTTTTAAACGATTAATATCTTTTTGCAACTGTCTCTTTTGAGATAATTCTCGTTCATCCTGATAATTCTTTTGCTGTTGCCAAGTATCAAAATTTCCCTTATAAACCGAAATTTCGTTTCGATCAATTGATATTACGTGATTAATCACTGGATTTAAAAAACTTTTATCATGACTTATAACTATAAATCCCTTTTTACCTTTTAAGTAATTAGCTACTGTTTTTCGACCTTCAATATCTAAATGATTCGTCGGTTCATCAAGCAATTGAAAACCTGATTCATCGAGAAATAGAATAGCCAACAACACTTTAGTTTGTTCACCAGGACTTAAATTAGAAAATTTTCGTTGCAAAACATCCGCATCAACTTGCAACTTTTCTAATTCAATTTCAATTTTCCAAAGATCGTAATCTTCTAAATGTGCTAAATTCTTAACTACTTCAACGGTTGGCACATTTTTATCAACAACCGTCTGTGGATAATAATAAAAGTTCAGATTAGAAATTATTTCCCCTGAAAAATTTAATTGTCCCATTATCATCTTTAATAATGTTGTCTTACCACGGCCATTACGTCCTATCAGTCCCAATTTCCAGGACTCGTCTATTTTCAAATTGATTTTGCTGAAAAGATCTGTTGCCATTTGATCATATCTAAAACTAGCATCTTTTATTTGTATTGTTCCCATAAGAAAAATACCTCCGATGTAGTCAAAGGATTACTTGGACTACATAAATTTATATGATGAATTAAAAAATTTTTTTCTCAACTTTAAAACTCCCTTTCGTTCCCACATGATTATTTATGTAGTTCAATTCTTTTACTAGAAACTGAATCAATTAGGTCCTGATCATGATCGATTAACAACATCGTTGGGTGTTGTTTTTTTATTGCCTCGATAATTTGTTGACGAGTAATTACATCTAAATAATTCAAGGGCTCGTCCCAGAAATAGAGATTGGCCTCTTCTGACAAACTAACTGCTAGTGCGACTTTTCTACGTTGTCCCTGACTCATTTGTTCAATCGGTTGTTCAAAGAGAGCGCGCTCAAATCCTAACTTACGTAAATTAGAAAAAATCAATTCTGGTTCAATTTGTTTTTGTTCCGCCAATTGTCTGATAGTACCTTGCAATTCATTGTCTTGACGCAGATACGAAATTTTTAAATTATTTGAAACATGAATTCGCCCAGTTTGTTCAAAAGGCTGTGATAAACCTAGAATTTGTTTAAAGATAGTTGTTTTGCCAATTCCATTAGGTCCAATTAAGGACACCACTTGATCTCGTTTCACTTTAAAATCAACTGTTGGCGTCACAATATTTTTATGTTGTAATGTTAAATTTTCTACCTGTACGAATACGTCAGGATGCGATAATTTTTCGTAATTTAGTTCGATAGGGGCTTCTATCTCGATATTTTTCAACAAAGTCTTCTTCTCATCGATAGCCGAGTTGACCCGATGTTCAGCTGTTTTAGCTTTTTTCATCATCTTGGCAGCCTTAGTACCAATGAATCCCTTATCCAAATGCACTTTTTCAGTGTAATGCTTTCTGTTCTTATGCGATTCAGTTTGTCTGGACCAATTCTCACGTTTAACCGCTGTTTCATGAAGTCGATTAATATCTTTCTTCAACTGCTCCTTTTCGGCTAACTCTGACTGATCTTGACGTTCTTTTTGTTCTTGCCAAGTATCGAAATTTCCTTTGTACACCACCACATCACTACGATCAATCGAAATGACATGATCAATTACTGGATTTAAGAAGCTCTTATCATGACTAATCACAATAAAGCCCTTCTTACTCTTAAGATAATCTGAAACAATCTTTCTACCCTCAATGTCTAGATGATTGGTTGGCTCATCAATTAATTGGAATCCCGATTCATCAATAAACAAGATTGCCAATAATACTTTAGTCCGTTCACCTGGACTCAAGGTTGAAAATTCTTGTTGCAAAACATCCGCATCAACTTGCAACTTTTCTAATTCAATTTCAATTTTCCAAAGATCGTAATCTTCTAAATGCGCTAAATTCTTAACTACTTCAACGGTTGGCACGTCTTTATCAACAACCGTCTGTGGATAATAATAAAAATTTAAATTGGAAACGATTTGTCCTTGATACTGTAACTGTCCTAACAACATCTTCATCAAAGTCGTTTTTCCACGACCATTACGGCCGATTAAACCTAGCTTCCAACTCTCATCAATCTTTAAATTTAAAGCACTGAATAAGTTATCCACCATTTGATCATATTTAAAACTGACATTTTCTATTTGAATTGTTCCCATAAAACAACACCCCACTTAAGGTGCGGGTCAGATCGACTTGGTTTGTTCATTTTTTTCGACAAAAAAAGAGAACGCTAAACAGCGTTCCCTAATTTACTTTTGGGAAGCACTGTTGAGAATTTAAGCCGAGCCAAACTACACACCATATATTTCTATACTTGTATAATTTTGAACTCTAGCTTATTTTCTCAACGGCGCACTTCCTCTCTTGTATTAAACTATCACTTAATTTACCAATTTAAATCTTTAAAGTCAAGACTAAACTAAATCATCTTCACCAATCAGCTTAACATCGGCATTTAAACAATGTAATTTCCAAACAACTTGATCATAACCACGTAGAATATTTTCAGCATGATCAATCACTGTTTGACCATCGGCCAATAAACCAGCAATCATCAAGCAAGCACCAGCTCTAATTTCATCAGCACTAACATTAGCGCCCTTCAATTGAGCCCCACCGTGAACAAAAATCAAATCATTTTCACTTGTGATATTGGCACCCATCTTAGTCAATTGAGAAATATGTTTTACTCGTTTGGGATAGATGGTGTCAACAATCATTGCTTCACCACTAGCTTTCATCAGTAATGGTGTAATTGGTTGTTGCAAATCTGTGGCAAAGCCAGGATATGGCATTGTCTTGATGTTAACAGCCTTTAGATTGGGAGATGGTTTCACGTAAATACTATCTTCACCAACTTCAAGGTTCACACCCATTTCATCTAATTTAGCTAAAAAGGCATCCAAATGTTCACTGATGATATTCTTTACCAAAATATCGCCACCATTTGCTGCAGCTAAACTAAGATAAGTCCCTGCTTCAATACGATCTGGAATAATAGTATGAGCATTATTCGAACGTAATGTATCGACACCTTCAATACGAATTGTTTCGGTACCTACGCCACGAATAGTTGCTCCCATATTGTTCAAGAACGTTGCTAGATCAATGATCTCGGGTTCCTTAGCAGCATTTTCAATTATAGTTGTTCCTTTAGCTTTAACAGCAGCAAGAATCACATTAATTGTTGCACCAACTGAAACCATATCTAAAAAGATCTTTGCTCCTTTAAGACCTTCTTCAGGAGCTGTAATAATGATTTGCCCGTGTCTGTTCTCAACGTGTGCACCTAGTGCTTCAAATCCTTTAATATGTTGATCAATTGGACGTGGTCCAATATCATCCCCACCTGGGAAACCAACAACAGCCTTACCAAAACGGCCTAGCATTGCTCCCATAAAGTAATATGAAGCTCGCAAACTACTAACTTTTCCACTAGGCAATTCAGCAAATTGGATATTAGTTGGATCAATTTTTAATACATCATTATTCATTTCAGAAGTAACGTTCATATCTTTTAAAATTGAACGCAAGTTTTTTACATCTCTAATTTGTGGTACTGAATCTAACACTACAGGTGTATTAGACAAAATAGCAGCTGGAATCAAGGCTACAGTACTATTCTTAGCCCCGCCAATTGTTACTTCACCTGATAATTTCTTTCCACCGTTGATTACAAGTTTTTGCATAAGCTTTTTCCTAACTATATTTGACTACTTCAAGAGAAGACTACATGTTGTCTTCTTCAAGGCCTGAAGCTGCACCGATAAAGCCTTTGAATAGGCCTTCTGGCTTAGTAGGTCTTGACAAGAATTCTGGATGGTATTGAGCAGCAATGAAGAACTTGTTTTCAGGAATTTCGATAACTTCAACCAAGTGGTTGTCTGGTGAAACACCTGAGAATACTAGTCCAAGATCTTCAAATTGTTTACGATATTCATTGTTAAATTCATATCTGTGACGATGTCTTTCTTGGATAACTGATTGATTATCATAGGCAGCAGCTGTCTTTGAACCTGGTTTTAACTTACATGGGTAAGCACCTAAACGTAATGTACCACCACGGTCTTCAACATCTTTCTTGTCTGCCATGATATCGATGATCTTGTGTGCTGCATCTGGATCAACTTCACCAGTTGTAGCATCCTTGATACCAGCAACATCTCTAGCAAATTCAATACTTGCCATTTGCATACCTAAACATAGTCCAAGATATGGCACATCATTTTCACGAGCATACTTAATAGCAGCAATCATACCTTCAAGGCCACGACTACCAAAACCACCTGGTACTAGAATACCATCAGAATCTTTAAGATAATCGGCTACATTGTCATCATTGATAAGGTCAGCTGAAATCTTTTCGATCTCTATCTCTGTATTATAAACATATCCAGCAGAACGAAGTGCTTCAGTAACAGAAATGTAAGCATCTTGTAATTTTGTATATTTACCAACTAGAGTGATCTTTGTCTTATGCTTCAAGTTGTTAACACGGTCAACCAATTTATGCCAGTCTGTCATGTCAGCTGGTTTTGTATCTAAGTGCAAGTAACGACATACAATGTCATCAAAGTTTTGAGCTTGTAAGTTCAATGGAACATCGTACAATGACTTAGCATCACGTGATTCGATAACGGCTTCAGAATCAACATCACAGAATGATGCAATCTTGTCTTTCATGCTTTGTGGCATTGGAAGTTCAGTTCTAACAACCAAGATATTAGGTTGAATACCGATACCACGTAATTCTTTAACACTGTGTTGTGTTGGCTTTGTCTTCATTTCGCCAGCTGCCTTCAAGTAAGGTACTAGTGATGTATGAATATAAACAACATTCTCTGAGCCAACTTCGGCCTTCATTTGACGCAATGCTTCTAGGTATGGTTGTGATTCAATATCACCAACAGTACCACCAACTTCAGTAATAATAACGTCTGAATCTGTTGTAGTTGCAGCACGCATAATTTTTTGTTTGATCATATCTGTAATATGTGGAATAACTTGAACAGTTGCACCGTTATAATCACCACGACGTTCGCGACGAATAACTTCTGAATAGATCTTACCTGTAGTAACGTTTGAATACTTGTTCAAATCGTTATCGATAAATCTCTCATAATGTCCAAGATCAAGGTCAGTTTCTGTACCATCGTTTGTAACAAAAACTTCACCGTGTTGATATGGGCTCATTGTTCCTGGGTCCACATTAATGTATGGATCAAATTTTTGCATTGTTACCTTAAGTCCGCGATTTTTTAGCAATCTACCAAGGGATGCGGCAACGATTCCCTTACCTAATGATGAAACGACTCCACCTGTAATAAAAATGTATTTAGTCATAACTTCCTCCACATATTAATTCTAGGGATTTCTTAACTCACAAAAATAAAAAAGTTCCCCATTCAGCATGAACAGGGAACTTAAAGTTGTCTATCTAATAGAGCCCGAACTATATAATACCGTGATATGTTCGAGTCGTCAAACTTTTAATTCAAAAAGTTCAACTTAATTTTCGTCATCATCGTCGTCGTCGTCATCGTCATCATCATCTTCGTCGTTAAGATCGATGTCTTCATCGTCATCATCGTCCGCGTCAAATTCAGATAATTGACCTTCGATACCGTCGTCTAATCCTTCATCATGGGGATCATCGTCGTCATCATCAACTGATGTTAAATCTGAGTTAGTAAATTTAGATAAGTCAGGGCCATTATCTGAACCATCGCTATCGTCATCATCGTCCATCTCATTAACATCCAAATCACTGTCATCGTCATAGTCGACAACATCATCATCTTCATCATCGTCACTCAAGAAGGCATTAACCTTTTGAGCAGCTTTATGAGCATTTTCTGTACCATTATCCTCAGGATGATTTACTTCTTCATCAACTGAATCATATGGATACCACTTACGTAAGCCCCATACATTCTCACCCAATGAAAGAAAACTACCATCATTATTTAAATCTGTGTAAAATTGTGGAAGTGATCTCTTGATGTCCTCATCCGACTTGCCTAAGTAGTCTTGTATTTCATTAACGATATCAGAAAAGTTCATGACTTTCTTGTTATTCTCGTTAAGAATCTCGTATGCAACCTCAATCAATGAGAGTTCGTCTTTATTTTGATCCTTGAATTTATCAAACTTCAAACGTGTACACGTCCTTTCGCAGCGTCTTACTTATAATCATATCTACCTATACGCCAAAAATCAATCTAAACTTATAATTACCTATTACATTATTGTCGTAAATCAAATCATAATCAATGTTTATTTTTCCTGAAAGTGGTTTACTTACGATTTCGACTTTTGAGTCTTTGGTAAATGTATCTAGTGGTAGAACACCATATTCTGTTTCCAATTGTCCATTATTATGCTTCTGATGTGTAAAATATAAAAGTGAAGACAAATTAGTCGATTTGGCAACACGTTTGATATGAATTTCACCGTCACCGCCAACTTTTACTAAGATGGATGCATTCGCACCATTTTCTAGACTTTCATTGAACCTTAGATAAATTGATTTACCCATTTGAGTGAACTTACCTGGTTCAGCAATCTTCGTTTTCGTTAAATTGCCTGACTGTAAAGTCTCAATACTCAAATTCACATTTACATCAATACTATTATTTTCCAATCCTTACCGCCTCTACATGATAAAATTATATTAATTAATTAAAAGAAGTGATTAAGTGAACAATACTATTATATTATACGACCAAAAAATAAGCTCTAGCAAAGATCTGCTTGTTCCTTTTTCAGATACTGGGGCTATTTTAAAATTTGTTTCCGAAAACAATCAACCCGTAATTCATTTTTGGGTTACGCCACCAACAGTTATTTTAGGTATGCAAGACAAACGTCTCAATAACTTGTCAGCCGGTCTTGAAATGTTATCAGAAAAAGAATATCTTTTCTACCTTCGTAATTCCGGTGGATTAGGTGTCGTCACCGATGCTGGCATTCTTAACTTCTCTATCTTCTTGCCAGACAAGGATAATCTATTGATTGATGATGCTTATGAAAAAATGTTCACTGTCCTCAAAGAAAGTTTTTCTTCCAAAATAAAAACTGGCGAGATCAGTGCCTCTTATTGTCCAGGAACATACGACCTCAGCATTGATCAAAAAAAATTTGCTGGTATCTCTCAACGAAGAGCCGGAAATGCTGTTGCTATTATGGCCTATATTAGCGTCAACGGGCAACAAAAAAATCGCAGTCAATTGATGAAAGATTTTTATGAAATTAGTAATTATCCTCTAAAAAATGGTTATCCGCAAATAGATATTCATTCGATGGAAAACCTTGATACTTTGTTGGGATACGATCTCTCAATTGAACAAGCCAAGCAAAAGATTTTAGCTACCATAGCTAAAATATATACTATTAGTAAAGAGGAATTCTTCATTATTCAGAATTCTCTACCATATCAGAAAGCCTACAATGCAACTTTAAAAGATTTAATCAAACGTAATCAACAAATACTGGGGGAAAAATAATGTCATACCATATCGAAATGTTACCACGTGAAAAAGTTTTCCGCGATCCAATTCACAATTATATTCACGTACAACACAAAGTAATTTTAGATCTAATCAATACTAAGGAATTTCAAAGACTTCGTCGAGTTAAACAACTTGGTACAGCCTCATTCACTTTCCACGGTGCAGAACATTCTCGTTTTGGCCACTGTATCGGTGTTTATGAAATAACCCGTCAAATCTGCGATAATTTTCAAAGAAATTATTCCACCAAAACTCCTGGAGATGGACTCTGGGATGACAACGAGCGAATCGTTGCTCTATGTGCTGCCCTTTTGCATGATGTTGGACACGGACCATATTCACACACCTTTGAACACATCTTCAATACCGATCATGAAATGTGGACTAGAAAGATCATCACGTCACCAGAAACTGAGATTAATCAGGTTTTAAAACAAGTTTCTGATGATTTTCCTGAAAAAGTCGCTAGTGTAATTTCTCATACTTATCCTAATCCTCAAGTTGTTCAAATGATTTCTAGTCAGATTGACGCTGACCGTATGGATTACCTACTTCGTGACGCCTATTTCACAGGTACTAAATATGGGATGTTCGATTTAACTAGAATCTTGCGAGTTATGCGTCCTTATAAAGATGGAATCGCCTTTGATTACGATGGGATGCATGCTGTTGAAGATTATGTTTTGAGCCGTTTTCAAATGTATCAACAAGTTTATTTCCACCCCGTTTCTCGTGGTATGGAAGTAGTTTTAACTAAACTGCTACAAAGAGCTAAAGATTTATACGAACATAACCACATGAATGGTTTTGAAATGCCTAGTCTCCTGATTCCTTTCTTTGAAAACAAAGTTAATATTGATGACTATTTACTTTTAGACGATGGCATTCTCAATACCTACTTTACTCTTTGGCAAAGTTATCCTGACGAAATTCTCAAAGATTTGTCTTACCGCTTCCTTGCACGTAAACCATTTAAATCAGCCAAGTACGATAAAAAGACTAAACACTTATTGCCAGAAATTGCTGATATCGTTGAAAGTGTCGGTTTCCAAAAAAAGTACTACACCGATACTAACACTAGTTACGATTTACCTTATGATGTTTACAACCCTAATTCCAACAAGAGTCGAACTCAGATTGAGATCATGCAAAATGATGGTTCACTAATTGAACTATCCACTATCAGTCGTTTAGTTAAAGCTTTGACCGGTAAAATTTCTGGAGATGAACGTTTCTACTTCCCTAAATCAATGTTGATGGAACATTCCGATGATATCTTCAGTAACGAATATGATGAATTTCAAAAGCATATTTACAACGATACGATTATTTAACTCATAGCGCTTTCATATTTTTGAAATTTTAATTAAAATAAATGTATTAAATCTCTATTTCACTCGTGCAATTCTTATTCAGTGAGATTATGATTATTTTGAATTCAATAATCAGCATCTATCGATTGGAGGACAACATGAAAGAATTTTCAAATAATACAAGAACCAAGAATCTACAAGATATGCAAGCTAATGAACTAGACCTACTTGTTATTGGTGGTGGTATCACTGGTAGCGGTATTGCTTTGGACGCTCAAAGCCGGCATATTCAAACCGGTTTAGTTGAAATGCGTGACTTTGCTTCCGGAACTTCAAGCCGTTCCACCAAATTAGTTCACGGTGGTTTAAGATATTTGAAACAAGCAGCTATCAAAGAGGTTCACGAAGTCGGCAGTGAACGTGCTATTGTTTATAACAATGCTCCTCAAATCACTACCCCATTGAAAATGATGTTGCCTTTCTACGATGGTGGAACTTTTGGTCCATTCACGACCGCTATCGGTTTAGATGTTTACGATCGATTGGCCGAAGTAAAATATTCTGAACGTAAATATATGTTGAAACCACGTGACACCATGGAACGTGAACCATATTTGAAATCAGAGAATCTCAAGGGTGCTGGTGTTTATGTTGAGTACCGAACTGATGATGCACGTCTAACTTTGGAAGTTTTAAAAAAGGCCAATGACCTAGGTGCTAAAATTGCTAACTACGTTAAAGTTACCGGCCTGCTTTACAATGACGACAAACGTGTTTGCGGTGTGACCTATGAAGATCAAATCAATGGTGAAATTGGTGAGATTCATGCTAAAAAAGTTGTTAATGCTTGTGGTCCTTGGGTTGATGAGATTAGACAAATGGACGATTCTAACAAAGGAAAACATCTCCATTTAACTAAGGGAGTTCACTTAGTTATTGATCACAACAAATTTCCAATTTCTAATTCAATCTATTTTGACACTCCATTCCATGACAATCGTATGATGTTCGCCATTCCTCGTGAGGGTAAAACTTATATTGGAACAACCGATACCACTTGGACTGAAGATCCTAAAGAACCAAATATCACAGCCACCGATGTAACTTACATTTTGGCCGCCGCTAATCAAATGTTCGACCTACCTCAATACCTAACACCAGATGACATCGAAAGTGGTTGGTCCGGTGTCAGACCATTAATTCAAGAAGAAGGCAAATCCCCTTCCGAAATATCACGTAAAGATGAAATTTTCCAATCTGACAGTGATTTATTATCAATTGCCGGTGGTAAATTGACTGGTTATCGTAAAATGGCTGAAAAAATCGTTGATCGAGTAGCTCAACAACTATCAGTCGAAACTAATTACGATTTTCAACCAGCACAAACCAAGAACCTAACACTTGGTGGAGGCGATGTTGGTGGTGAAGAACACTGGATGGACTTTTTCGATAAAGCTGTTCATGAAGGCATCACTAACTACAATCTAACACGAGATGAAGCTGAAAAGTTGGTTCAACGTTATGGTTCCAATGTCGATGCTATTTATCAATTGTTACCAGAAACCAAAACAAAAGCTCGCCTACCTAGAATTGATTGGGCAATGTTAAATTATGGTTTAGAACACGAAATGGTAGAACACCCCATCGATTACCTATTGCGTAGAAGTAGCCAAATGCTTTTTGATATAAAACATATGCGTTCTATCAAGACACCAGTCATCGAATGCATGGCTAAATATTACGATTGGGACGATAATACCAAACAAGCAATGACTGATGAAGTTGATACCAAGTTGGCCTTAACCGATTTAAGGGATATTAAGAAAAAGTATGCACAGTATATTAACAAATAAACTGAGTTATTCTTATTATGGTTAGCGTAGGATTCCGTCTTCCACAAAAATTAAAAATACTGGAACCAACAGAGTTCCCACTACCAATCGGATAATATCTTTTATTGCTTATCCAAATAATTCGAAAATTTAAAGCAGTATCCATTTAGAAACGTAACTACATACGTCTATTCTAAGTGGATACTGTTATTTTTATTTTAAAAATTTAGAAAAGAAATAATAAATAGAATTGCTCACTAGTCCGGAACAAAAGTTGAAAATGCGGTCAGCTGTGAAATCATTGTTAGTGGTTTTGCCACTTACAATGAGGCTGATCTTGAAGCTAATTATTTTACATAAAGTGTAAAATAATTAGCTTCAAGTCATGCCCACAGCGTTCCACCAGCATTTTCAACTTTTGTGGAGGGCGGCATATTTCCCCAGTAAAATAATAATCTCAATTAAAATTTCACTAAATATTTATGTCACCTCTTTTATTTTTTCAAAAATATAGTAGAGTGAGTCTTGTACTTTGAAAAAGGTAAAATCAATGAAGGAGATTTGGCGAAAATGTTTAAGGAATTCCAAGAGTTTATTTCCCGTGGTAGTGTTGTTGACTTGGCCGTCGGTGTTATCGTTGGTGCTGCTTTCAACAGTTTGGTATCAGCGCTAACTACCTACATTTTAAATCCGCTAATCGGTCTCATTATTGGGCAAATTGATTTATCAGATATGAAGTTCCAAGTTTTAGGTGCAAATTTCCTAATCGGTGACTTCATCAATGCTGTAATCAATTTCTTAATCATTATGTTCGTTGTTTTCATAATTGTTAAAATGATGAATAGAATGCGTCGTGACGGTTCACGTAGTAAGTTTGATAAAAATGGTGATGAAATCCCTGATCCACAAACTGAATACTTGCAACAAATTCGTGACCTATTGAGATATCAACAAAGAAATAACAACAATAACAATCGATACTAAAAAATAATCCGTACTAACTGCATTGGGACTATCCCTACAACAGTTAATACGGATTTTTTGTTTCAAAATTTTAATGTAGTGGTGTAACAACTTTCAAATCTAGAGCTTGTAAGAATCCACTTGGCCCATCAACTACCATTGGAATTACGTTGACACTTGGTGCTGCACTGGTTACATAGCTTTCATCTAGTGGCATCATTCCGTTGATACTGATATCCAATGATTTTGGCATACCTTCAATATGAATTTCGTTATCAATAGCAGGTGTTTTAACAATGTCATCACAAATTTTGTGTACATAAATCAAACTGACTTTAGCTTCACCATTGACCATGCCGCTCATTGTAAATTTGTGTCCATAAATGGTACCCTTCTTAACCGTTCCAAAAGTTGGATGCAAATCTTGTGGAGCTGTGTACCACTCATGATCAACTTTTACATCGTCAAACTTAATTCCTAGACGCTCACCCATTTCATAAACTCCTGAGATGTAGTATGAAGCAATTCCTAGTTTGAGTTTATCTTGTGGGAATTTGTCTGGATCCATGCCATAACCAAAGACTTTGACCCAACTTGAATAGTTGTGCTGATCATCTTCACCTGATTGAACAGTTATTTTATCAACATGTCCCATTAAGCCTGCCAAAACTGTTGGAATGTATGATGCATAGGCGCCTGGTAATAATCCAGTTGGCAAATACGAAACGCCATTTTCTTTAGCAGTATCATTGATCATCTTGTACAAATCTGGTGTTGTTACTTGTGAATAATAGATTGGTAACGTCGTAACAACATTCTTTTTAGATTTCAATACTCGACAAATATCGAGTGCACTAGGAGTAAAACCACCTTTTTCATCACGAACTAACGGTGTATAATCCAAAACTACATCTGCATCTAATTTCAATGCATCTTCAATATTATCAGTTACAGTAACACCTGTTTTAGGGAAATTAAATATTTCACCTGAATCACGGCCAATTTTCTTAGGGTCAACATCAACGGCAGCAACTAATTTTAATGATTGTTTTTCTTGAATCATTCTGATGGCTGCTCTGCCAACATTTCCAAGGCCCCAAACGATAACTTTATATTGTTTCATCCTATCACCTCAAAAGGTTTCAATGACCTTTTTCTATTGCTCATATTATCACGTGATTAACAGAGTTAATAATAATAACCCACGAAAAAAAGAGCCACTTTCTAAGAAGTGACTCTTTTTTATTTGAAGCCTATTTTTTATTCTTGAAACGCGTGTTGAACAATGGACTGACAGGTTCATTTTCATGGACACGTTGGATTGCTTCACCGATAAGTGGTCCAACTGAAACTTGAACCATCTTGTCGATAATTTTTTCTTTAGGAAGATTGATTGAGTCTGTAACAACTAAAGTCTTAATTGGTGATGCTTCAATTCTTTCGATAGCTGGGCCTGAAAGGATTGGATGTGTACAACATGCGTAAACTTCAGTAGCACCGGCATCAATAAGTGCTTGAGATGCTAGAGAAATTGTACCAGCAGTATCGATCATATCATCAATAATGATGGCACGTTTGCCTTTAACATTACCAATAATATTCATAACTTCGGCAACATTAGCACGAGGTCTACGTTTATCGATAATAGCAATTGGTGTCTTCAAGAATTCAGCTAGCTTTCTGGCACGAGTTACACCACCATGATCAGGTGAAACAACAACAGCGCCTTCTTCTAGATGGTTTGTTAGGAAGTAATCAGCTAACAATGGAGCACCCATCAAATGGTCAACTGGAATATCGAAGAAACCTTGGATTTGTGCAGCATGAAGGTCAAGTGCAAGTACACGATCTACACCAGCACGTTCCAACATATTAGCAACTAATTTAGCAGTAATAGGTTCACGTGAACGTGACTTACGATCTTGTCTAGCATAACCATAATAAGGAATTACAACATTGATAACACTAGCTGAAGCACGTCTTAAAGCATCAACCATGATCAATAATTCCATCAAATTATCGTTAACTGGTGCTGAAGTTGATTGAATCAAGAAGACTTCTGATCCACGAATACTTTCTTCAATATTAATTTGGATTTCACCATCACTGAAACGTGTAACTGATGACTTTCCAAGTGGTACTCCTACAACCTTAGCAATTTTTTCTGCTAAAGGTTTATTAGAGTTCAATGCAAAAATCTTCATTGGTTGTTCATTATTTTGACATGACATTAATTTATTCACCCTTATTTCCAATCTTCACTTTTTGATAGTGGTAATCTTTCCCAGAAATCTTCTTTATTAGTTTGTCTTTCACGTGCAATAGCCATTGCATGTTTAGGAATGTCGTTAGTAATTGTTGAACCAGCAGCAATAAATGAATGATCAGCCATTTCTACTGGGGCAATAATATTTGAATTGCTACCAATAAATGAATGGTCACCAATATTACTGTGCCACTTTTTAACACCATCATAGTTAACAAAGACTACTCCACAGCCAACATTGATATCAGTTCCAAGAGTTGCATCACCGACATAAGTCAAATGACCAACCTTAGTTCTGTCACCAATTTTAGCATTTTTAACTTCACAGAAATTACCAATATGGACATCACGGCCAATTTCAGCCTTTGGTCTTAGATGTGAGTTAGGTCCAACATTGCTACCCTTATGCATAATGGCACTTTCGATTGTTGAACTAATAACTTCAACATTATCTTGAATCTCAGAATCAGAAATTCTTGAACCAGAACCAATAACACATTCAGAGCCAATAGTTGTTTTACCAAAGATTTTTACGTTTGGTTCGATAACTGTATCGTTACCAATTTCAACATCAATGTCGATATATGTATTATCAGGATCAACGATTGTAACGCCATCGCGCATATGTGCTTCGTTGATTCTTCTTTGCATAATCTTTTCAGCTTGTGACAAAGCAACACGATCATTAACACCTAATGATTCGCTCAAGTCAGCCATTTCAAAAGCTGAAACTTTCTTGCCTTGTTCCTTAAGCAATGAAATTACGTCAGGTAAATAATATTCGCCTTGAGCATTGTCATTATTAACTTTATGCAAGTTTTCAAACAACAATTTATTGTCAAAGCACAATACACCAGTATTAATTTCTTGTATTTCTTGTTCACTTCTTGAAGCATCTTTTTGTTCAACTATTTTTTCAACGTTGCCACCATTATCACGGACAATACGACCGTAACCAAATGGATTATCAGCGTGCGCTGTCAAAATTGTAACGGCTGCTTCTTCTTTTTCATGATAATCTAATAGTTTTTCAAAGGTATCAGCAGTGAATAATGGTGTATCACCATTAACAATAAGCGTTATACCTTCTTTATTGCCTAGATCCTTTTCAGCTTGCATTACAGCATTTGCTGTTCCCAATTGTTCCTCTTGCAAAGCATAATTAGTTCTATCACCAAGTAGATCTCTAACTTTATCAGAACCATTTCCAATAACAGTGTCGATCAAGTCAGGTTTAATCTTTTCAACTTGTGTTAAAACATGATCAACCATCGCTCTACCAGCAACAGGATGCAATACTTTGTATAGTCTCGACTTCATTCTTGTACCTTTACCGGCAGCAAGAATTATTACATAACGATTCGACATCAGAAACTCCCTTCAGTCATTCAAATATCCTTATATATAATAGCATTATTATATATAACTGCTCAATCAAGAATTTATTCAAAATAACTGAAATCGGTATTTGCTAAATAATTTCCCGGTTCCACATTCAAAACTCGATTCTTGGTATCAATTTTTGTTACTTTGAAAATTGACGTTACGTCAGAATCACCAAATTGACTATTGATATTGATGTTTTCAGCAAAGACTGTTGCACCAACAAAAATAGCATTGAATTCAGAGATCAAACTACGCAAACCATTAATGGTTCCGCCGCCTTTCATAAAGTCATCAACAACTAGTACACGAGATCCTTCTTCCAAACTACGTTTGGACAATTCCATCTTTTCAACACGATCAGATGAACCTGATGCATAGTTGACACTAATAGTTGATCCTTCTGTGATCTTTGAATCACGACGAACAATCACAAATGGAATATTCAAGAAATTAGCCACACTTTGAGCAATTGGTATACCCTTAGTAGCTACCGTCATAACGACATCAATTGAGCTTTGTGAATATTGAGTAGCAATCATACGACCAACATTTCTCAATAATTCAGGATCAGCCAATAAATCAGTCAAATATAAATACCCACCGGGTAAAATACGGTTGGGTTCAACTAACTTTTTAGATGTTTCCTCAACAAATTCAGTTGCTTCTTTCTTAGAAATTCCGGGTGTAAAAATCACACCACCACCAGCACCAGGCAATGTTTCCAGAACACCGATCCCTCTGATCATAAATGTTCTTCTCAAAATACCCAAATCCTCAGATATTGACGACTTAGCTGATTCATAACGATCGGCAAAAAACGCTAGTGAAATCAGCGTATGTGGTCGTTCAAGTAAATAGCGAGTCATATCAATTAAACGTTCGCTTCTTCGTGTTTTCATCTTTTTTTCTCCTAAAACGTATCTCACTACAAGATTATAAAGCAAAACAATGAACAATTCATGTTTTTTTGAATGTAACCAGTATCATTTTACAAACTTTATAATTTTTTGTATAAAGTTTGAAACACTGTGGACAATTAGAAAACAAAAAAATAGGTCACAATAATCAAATTGATTATCACGACCTGTTATTTTATTGCTTGGAAATTAAACTCACTGTTCAACTATTCCAACTAACGAATTCTTATTATTCAGCCTCTGCCTCAGTGTCTGAGTCAGAATCAGTTTCAGCTACTTCTTCTTCATTGTCAAAATGAATATCGATTGATTTTGTTAATAGATCTGCATAACTGTATGAAACTCTTTCAAAAGAATTTTCATTTTGGTCCAAATCTACAACAAAAACTGAATGGAATGTTTCTGATAAAGTTCCGCGACGACGGATTACTTTCTTACGACCTGCTTGTGCGACAATAGTCAAATTCTCACCTAAGTGTGAATCTAAACGACTCTTGATTGTCTTCAATGATGTTGGCATTATAATAATCACTCCTTAGGAGTGAAATTTTACCACGTTTTACTAATTTTTTCAAGAAAAACTTTCACTTGGCATAAAATTATTTCTATGGTGCCGTCTTCCATAACAGATTTTCTATTCTATTTATCATGTCATTCTCTAAATGTTTGAAACAAAAATAGCAGTTCCACTCAGAGACGTTCATAAACTTTTTCTCCAAATGAATACTGCTTATTTTTATCTTTAAATTTAAAATGAGTGAAACACTTGCTAGTCTGGAACAAAAGTTGAAAATGCGGTCAGCTGTGAAATCATTGTTAGTGGCTCCGCCACTTACAATGAGGCCGGACTTGAAGCTAATTATTTTGCACGAAGTGTGAAATAATTAGCTTCAAGCCGCGCCCACAGCGTTCCAACAGCATTTTCAACTTTTGTGTAAGACGGAAGTTATACTCTATTTCGCAAACTCTATTGCCATTTGCTTGAATTGTTCGATTGAAACTTCTTCAGCACGAGCATTCTCACCAATATTGTATTTTTCAAAGACTGCTTTGATTTTTGCTCTATTTTCGTCAGTTCTTCCTTGCCAGTTCAACATATTGTTCATCAAACTCTTACGTTTGTGGGCAAAAGCAGAACGAACTACCTTGTTGAAGAACACTGGATCACTGATATCTACTTTTTCCTTTGGCAAACGATTCAAAACCGCAACGGCTGAATCGACCTTTGGACGTGGGATGAAAGAATTACGACCGACAATACGATCAATCTTTGCATCCATTTGTGTTTGCACTGCAATAGTTAAAGAACCATACTCACGATGCCCCGGATTGGCTGTGATTCTTTCGGCTACTTCTTTTTGCATCATCAAAACAAGTGACTGGAATGGATAATCACTATTGATCAAATTCAACATGATTGGTGTAGTGATGTAATAAGGTAAATTAGCTACAACCTTGATTGTTTTACCAACCAAATCATGTTCCTTGACGAACTCATCTAAATCAACTTTCAAAATATCTTGATTAATAACTTCGATATTGTCGTAATACTGCAACGTATCAGCTAATACGGGTATCAAGTTATCATCAATTTCAAAAGCATAAACCTTTTCAGCAACTTGCGCTAGTTTTTCAGTTAAAGCACCGATACCAGGCCCAATTTCGATAGCAATTTCATCTGACTTCAAACCACTAGCATCCACAATTCCGTCTAGAACTTTTTCATTCGTTAAAAAATTTTGCCCCAAACTTTTTTTGGCACGTAATTTATATTTACGCATTATGTCATTAGTACGAATAGGGTCAGCGATACTTAATCTATTTTGTGTCATGAGTACTTCCTTTATCAAATTTTTCAACTACGGCGACTAAATCTTGTGGTGCAATTTGGAACATGTTCAGACGATTCAAAAATTGTTTGGCATTAGTGTAACCTATCTTCAATTCTGACCCAACAAATTCTCGGCGCAAATGCGAATCACTTTTACCGACTAGACCAAGATCTACCATGTCATCATGGTCATAATCTTTAAAATCATTATCAGTTCTAGTATAAACGGCTGCTAAAGCTGTCTTGATATCGGCATCATTGGCGTGTTCGATTCCTAAGCTACCATCACTCTTTTTGGGAACGGCTTGGGCTCTCGGTAAAAAAGCCTGTTTAGCATCGGGAACAGCTTTTTGAATAATAGTTCGGAGACGATTCCCATTAAAATCGGGATCGGTGAAGACAATTACACCACGTTTTTCTTGAGCAATCTTGATACGTTCAATTGTCTCTTGGTTAAGTGCTGATCCTGTGGTCTCGATTGTATCGACATCACCAAAACAATCTTTTAACCGATTGGTATCAGACTTACCTTCTACTACTATAATTTCTTTTATTTTTTTCATGTTTATAAATTATACACTTTATGAGCATTTTTGAAGGTATGTTCAGCAACTTCAGCAGGTGAAATATCTTTATACTTAGCAATTGCATCAACCACATATCTTGTATATGCCGGTTGATTAGAATGACCACGATATGGTTCAGGGGTTAGATATGGTGCATCAGTTTCTACTAGCAAACGATCTAGCGGCGTATTCTTAGCTGACTCGTGAACCTCGGGTGCATTTTTAAATGAAACTACTCCACTATAAGAAATCCACAATCCAAGGTCTAAGAAGCGATTGAGCCACTTAACATCCCCATTAAAACTATGCATGATAATACCCGATTTAGACATATCATGATTCTTAAGAATTTCATACATATCATCAAAAGCATCACGACAGTGAATTGACACTGGCATGTTGTACTGCTTAGCCACATCCAATTGTTGAATCAAAACTTTTTGTTGAATCTTAGGATCAGGATCTTCTTCCCAATGATAATCCAAGCCAATTTCACCAATTCCTACAACTTCAGGCAATTTGATCTGGTTGACCAATTGCTCTTCATTGTACTCTTTAGCAAATTCAGGATGCCAACCAATTACAGCATGCAATGGTTGATAGTTTTGTGCTAAACGAATGGCTTCAATATTGAATTCTTCATTAGAACCAATAATAGCCATCTCAACAACATCTAATTCCTTAGCATTATCAATGAATTGTTGGGTCTTGCCAGCAAAAGCTTCATCATTTAAATGTGTATGTGTATCAAAGATTTTCATTAGCCTAAAATAGCTCCATTTTTATGTGAATTATCCACGATAGCAAGTTTTACTTCGTCACCTTTTTCAGTTGACAATAACATTCCGTTACTCCATTCGCCAACCATTCTACGAGGCTTCAAATTGACAACTGCTAGGACTTTCTTACCAATCAATTCTTTGTAGTTAGGATAGAATTTGTGCATTCCTGAAAGAATTTGACGATCAACACCTGAACCGTCATCCAATTTGAATTGAAGTAATTTGCTTGAGTTTTCAACTGGTTTAACATCAAGAATTTCAGTTACAACCATCTTAACTTTTTCAAAGTCATCGAATTCAATTTCCTTAGGATAACCGTCATCAGAAGCTTCTTGGGCTTTAGCCTTAGCTTGGGCAGACTTACTTAACTTACCAGCACCATGCTTAGCTTGTTCCTCGGCCATCTTACCCTTGATATAATTAACTTCTTCTTCAGCATCCAAACGTGGGAAGATTGGTTCTGGTTTAGCAGTAACAGTCTTACCTACCACTGTGTCACCAAAATCAAGTGACTTGTCACTACTATAATCAAGACCCAATTGAGAGAACATCTTAACTGGAGCCTGTGTCATAACAGGACTGATGAGTAAAGCAATCAAACGTAATGATTCAGCCAAGTGACCTAAGACAGCTTGTAGTTCAGCCTTCTTACTGTCATCTTTAGCAAGAACCCATGGTTGCGTCTCATCAATATACTTATTAGCACGACTGATGAATGACCAAACGCTAGCTAATGCATCAGGGAATTCAAATTTATCCATATGTTCTCTGTAAGCTGCCAAAGTGTCGGCATATGATTTTTCAAGATCTTTATCGAGGTCTGTCACAGCAGTAACTGAAACAACTTGACCATCGTCATACTTATTGATCATTGAAACAGTTCTGTTCAACAAGTTTCCTAAATCATTAGCTAAATCGTAGTTAATCTTGTCGATATAATCTTCAGGAGTAAAGGTACCATCACTACCAAATGGCATTGCACGCATCAAGTAGTAACGAAGTGAATCTAGTCCATATCTAGAAACTAACATTTCTGGATAAACAACGTTTCCTTTAGATTTAGACATTTTACCGTCTCTCATCAACAACCAACCGTGACCAAAGACTTGTTTAGGCAATTCAACACCTAAAGCCATCAAAATAATTGGCCAATAAATAGTATGGAAACGAACAATTTCCTTACCAACAAATTGAACATTAGCTGGCCAGTATTTCTTGAAAAGCGAATCGTCGTCGCTTTCGTAGCCAAGAGCTGTAATATAGTTCAAAAGTGCATCGATCCAAACATAAACAACGTGTTCTGGATTACTTGGAACTTTAACACCCCAGTTGAAAGTTGTTCTAGAAATAGCTAAGTCTTCTAGACCTGGTTTGATAAAGTTATTGATCATTTCATTCTTACGAATTTCTGGTTCGATGAAGGTTGGGTTGTCTTTGTAATATTGCAATAGACGATCAGCATATTTGCTCATCTTGAAGAAATAACATGGTTCTTTAACAAGTTGAACTTCATGACCTGAAGGAGCTTTACCACCGATGACCTTACCATTTTCATCATGATAAACTTCAGCCATTTGTGATTCAGTAAAGTATTCCTCATCATCAACTGAATACCAACCTGAGTATTCGCCTAAATAAATATCCCCTTGTTTAATTAGACGTTCAATAATTTTTTGAACAGCTTTAACGTGATAATCATCTGTTGTACGGATGAACTTGTCATTAGAGATATCGAGCTTCTTCCAAAGCTCCTTGATTCCTTTAGCCATCATATCAACATATTCTTGTGGTTCCATATGTTTTTCTTCGGCTTTTTGTTCAATTTTGAGACCATGTTCGTCAGTTCCTGTTAGGAAGAAAACGTCATAGCCTTCATTACGCTTGTAACGAGCCAAGGTGTCCGCTGCAATCGTTGTATATGAGTTCCCAATTGTTAATTTTCCTGATGGATAATAAATGGGTGTTGTAATGTAAAAAGTTTTTCTTTCTTCAGTCAATATATTAACCTCCACCGCTTTCAAATTGATATTAAGTATAGCATTCTTTTATATTTGTGAAAAAACGTTCGTTGCATCGTCATCGATAGCTAAAATCGACGAATCTATGTTTAAATCTTCTTTATTAATAACTACTAATTTGGCTTGTGGAGTGCTGTATTCTAGTAATCCTGCGAAAGGATATACTTTAAAACTAGTTCCTACTACCACTAACAAATCAGCTCTTTGAACTGCTAAAGCAGCATTTTGAAAGTTCTTTGAGTTAATATTTTCTCCGTATAGGACAGTTGTCCCTGGACGAATAATACCATTATCTTCGTGATGTCGATAATCCTTCAAATAATCCTTGTAATCAAACTCTTTGCCACATGTTAAGCAATGAATATTATCATACAAATTACCGTGAAACTCTACCACGTTTTTGGCTCCTGCTTTTGTGTGCAGTTTATCGACATTTTGGGTTACTATGGCACCTTTTTGATTACTGATCTGGGCCATTTTCTTATGAATGATATTGGGTTGTGCATCAGGAAAGTACATATTATGAACTACGAAATCATGGAAAACATCGGGATGTTCAACTAAATTGTCGTGACTCAACATATATTCTGGAGGAAAGTTATAATTCTTCCGCTTATACAATCCATTCTTAGAACGATAATCGGGAATCCCCGATGGCACAGAGACGCCTGCACCAGTTAGAAAAGTCACAAAATTAGCTTTGTCTAGTAATTCTTTAAACTCTTCAATTTTATCTTGCACACAAATCCCCTCTTATCTTGTTAAGTATTTAACTTCTTCCTTTTCAAATACATCGATAATTTTGTATTGATAAAAGGCCTTGTAAAATTCCGGTGTTACTTTACCAGGATCAATATCTAGAGTTGTAACACTTTGACCATCATTGATACCTAAAAGTACGAAGGCATCTTTTCCAGTCGCACGATTCTTAAATGAGGAATGCTTTACTTGATAAACTTGATTCAATGACAATCTCAATTGACGCTCTGATAACACTGGCGTTATATTCAAGAATTCATGATAACCAAGACCCTCATAGCCATTGGACAAAATAATTTCATTATATGTATCCAAGGCATTGACCAAAGCACGCCTGAAATGGAATGCATCTGACAAATCATTAGCTTCCGCAATCTTAACTAGCTTTTCAGCATACTTGTATGATGTTGGAAATTCATCTTTCCACTTATCATCTTGAGCATGTTCACTGAAGATCATTCCATCAAACATAATCAAAGTACGGTAGAAGCGCATGTTAGCTAAATCTAAAGAAACCTTAGGATTTAGGGCCACTTCAATTCCCTTGAGAAATGCATCTTTGACTTCAGCTGTATAAGTTCCATCAGCCTTTTGAGATTTCAAAACTGAGATATGCTCCAAAGTTTCGAAAATCGAATTAGCGATTGCCAAAATACGACCATCATAATCTGGCTTACCAGATGTTACAGCACAAGAGATACTTGGCTCATCAGATAATTCCAAAGCAATATGATAAAGTTCATGTGCTAGAACAAACTCACTGTATTTTTCATTAGTGATGATAACTTTTACAATATCACCTTTGATCTCATGACTAGCTTGATCTAATGTCAAAAATTCTTGTTCTGAATAGTCTGAGTATATCTCGACTTTTTTATTATATTCTTGCTCAATTTTTTGAACCTGCTCTACAATATTAGTAGATAGGTCGTTGTTATCTATTTGTTTCATTACTACACCTCATTTTAAAGGAGATTTTTTTATGGATGTTAATGTATCTTTACCGAATAACCTTTTGCCCGATAAATATGGCAAGCATGCTGCTCCTGAGGATATAAAAAATGGGAAACCTCTTATTAGTTTCCCAATTCAATTATCCAATCTACCGGCAGATACAAAAACTATTGCTTTGACTTTTACTGATCCTGATTCAATTCCCGTTTGTGGATTTGAATGGATTCACTGGACCATGGCAAATATTCCTAGTTCTCAACTAGAAATACCTGAAAACTTCAGTCGACTTGCTCAAAGTCCAATTGTTCAAGGAAAGAACAGCACAGCTAGTCCATTAACTGATGGCCCCAAAGATTTGGCCACTGGTTACAATGGACCATATCCACCAGATCAAACCCATGATTATATTCTCAAGGTGTTTGCTCTAGATGATAACCTTAACTTGGAAAATGGTTTTTGGATGAACGAATTATTGCACAAAATGGATGGACATATTCTTGACCAAACTCAAATAACCATCCCTAGTCGTGCATAATTGTTTATTCTTTTAAATGCATCTTGTGGAAATAATTAAAGACATAACCTTCTCTAACTCCGAAATTCGAAAAACGAATTTCTGTAGAGGGGGTCTTTTTTATTATCTCGGAGATTATCAATATTCCACCTAAAATGACTTCATATCTACCATCACTCAACTCTTTGATCTGACTGCGTTCTTCCATCGAAGCATGAATCAGTTGGTTAAATAGTTCATCAATTTGGTCAACGGTAATCACTGAATTGTGGAGTGTCTTTTTTCTCTTATTTTCACGATTCAAAATGCTAGTTACGGCTCTTAAAGTACCGCCTAAACCAACGAAGGTAGCTTTCGCATTCATCCATGTAAGTCGGTCTAAACGTTCACTAATATCTTTTCTTGCCGCTCTTAGTTGTTCACTTTTTATTGGATCACTTGCTAAATACAAATCCGAAATTGAAATAGCACCAATTGGAATACTGAGACCGTGTTTTAAGCGTCCTTTTTTTGCCAAACTGATTTCACTGCTACCACCACCAACGTCAACAATCAACGCATCCTTGATCCGCATTGTGCTACGTACGGCCACATAATCATAATAAGCTTCTTCTTGCTCATTGATGATTTCTAGTTGCAGACCAGTTTCTTTAAGTACGGCAAAAATCAATTGTTCTTGATTCTTAGCCATTCTGACTGCTGCAGTGGCAATTAAACTAGTTCGATCTACGTGATACCTTTCAATTCGAGTTTGAAATTTCTTTAGAACATCAATGGTCTCTTCTATTTGATCATTGGTTAAAAGACGGCTCTGAGCAATTGATTTGCCTAATCGAACCGGCTCGCGCCAACGATCCAAAGTTTTAAAGCGATTCTTTTTTGAAGATCGATACACTGATGTCCTAATGGAGTTAGATCCAATTTCAATAACTGCTAACTTCAAATTTACATCACATCCCATTGTATCAATTATATAAAAAAATAGGCCTATATAGTAGACCTATTTTTCACAAAGTTAAGAAATTAGTTCATTCTTTAACTGTTTTCTTTCATTAAAGAATTGGCGATAACCTAAATAACAAGAAATAATTGAACCGATACTAGTTGATGCTAGCAGCATAAAAGTAACCATGATCTGATATTTAATTGCCTTAACTGGATCAACACCGGCAAAAATCAATCCTGACATCATTCCCGGCAAACTAACCAAACCAAGGGTCTTAATCGAATCGATTGTGGGTTGCATACCACTCTTGATGCTATCTCGTAAAATATCGAGTGAAGCTAGTTTAATATCAGCACCTAAGGCTAATTTCTCCAGAATTTGTTGGTGACGGTCGGAAAAAGTCTGCTTCATATTGCGATAACAAAGTCCAATAGCGACCATAATATTGCTGGCAATCATTCCGGTAACAGGGACGATCTGTTCGGGTACAAATTTAATAGAACCAGTAAAAACTAGTGTTCCTAAAGTAATTGTCGTACCCACAAAGATAGCCAACAATGATGATTGAAAGACCTTAGGAATACCGTTTCCACGTTTACCTGCATTATAAGAGGCATTGATGACAATAATAATGAAGCAAGCCAAGGTTAACCAAATATCGTCGGCTTTAATAACGAATTTCAGCACATATCCGACAATCGACAATTGAATGATTGCTCGAATAACACCAATAATAATATCTTTATCAATATGTAACTTTTCAATGTAGCCAATTACTAATGCTACAATTACTAACACGAATCCCAACATTAAAGTTGAATTGGAAACTGTTAAATTAGACATTGTCCACTACCTCCCCATTTTTGATGGTAATTTTATCATGAGAGGCTTCAATTTCTGACTCATCATGCGTCACACGCAAAATCGTTAACCCTCGTTGATTAAATTCCGCCAACATCGAATGCACGATATTTTTGTTTTCCACATCCAAACCGGCAGTGACTTCATCAGTTATTAACACTTCCGGTGGAAAAATCAGATTACGTAAAAGAGCAATTCGTTGCTTTTCGCCCCCAGAAACATCGTTGACACTCTTATCAAGGTAACTTTCATCCAGATTGACCATCTTCAAATACTGTTTAACCTTGGATTCATCGAATTCTTCATTACGAACTTCAAAAGGAAAAGTTAAATTGTCACGCACGGTTTTGCCAAATAAAGTTGGTTGTTGAAAAGCATAAGAAACTCTTTGACGGTATTTTGTCGGTTCATAAGAATCAATTGCTTTACCTTCAAATAAAACTTTTCCCGATGTTTGACTGATCATCGAAGCTAGAATCCGCATGAAGGTACTCTTTCCACTTCCTGAAGGCCCCACTACTGTGATGTATTTACCTTTTTCAATTTTTACACTGATATGTTTCAAAATCTCTTTATTTCCAACTTGATAAGACAAGTCTTGAACATCAAAAATATTTTCCACAATCATCTCACCTCTCCCACTAATTTTACTGATAATTATCAACATGTTAATCTACAATACATAATAATCGGCTTATAAATAAAATCATAGATAAATACAAAATCTCGACCAATTAACCGTCAATTGATCGAGATTCTTTTTATTTAGGAAATTGAACATATTCTATCCCAGTTGATAAATTCGAATTCTATTATATCGAATTTGTTTTTGATTAAGCAAATACACGTTTGACACCGGCGATGTTCCCGCGTCCTGAATAGATTGAGTGTACTTGCACGGCGTATGGCCATGATTCAATCATCGTATCACGATTTAATAAAATTCCTACGTGCCAAATCAGGCCAGTCGATGGATCAGTATAGAAAATCAAATCGCCTCTTTGACGGTTATTGAAATTGATCCGTGGCATACGATCATCACTCCAAAGCATGCGACTATTCCACTCATTACCCACTTGAGCGTGTTGAATAGCCGAAACTGGAGCCGGATTGATACCTGAAGCATATAAAGCCTGCGTTACCAGTCCTGAACAATCAACTCCATACTGAGGTGAACTAGCAGCACCGGAGATCCAAGTTTGACCTAAGTACTTGTATGCCTGATTGATCATTGCTTCGATATGGTCTGACCTTGTACTTATCTGGTTAGTTTCCAGTGGTGCTACGTAAGAGTCGATATCATACCAAGAAGACTCTGAGAAGCCCATATTTTCCCATGTAGCTAAGTTTACTATTCCTGTTGCAGGTAATCCTCTGCGAGCTTGGAAGCTTCTAACACTGGCCGCAACCGAACCATCATAGATAGTATGAGCATTGGAATAGCCAAAGTATCTTCTTACTAAATAAACTTTGACACCTTCAACGCCGTTATAAAGATCGTATCCAACATTACCCACAGGTTTAATTTGAGTATTTTGAATCTGAAGCCAACCACTAGGATTTTGATAACCAACCGCCGTGGTTGCATCGTTACTATTGATCCAAATATTATTACCGATTCGATAATAAGTCAGTCCATCACTCTTATCGACACGATCATATTTCCAAAGCGAATTAGCTGAAAAATTCTTCTGACCATTCCGATAAAAACCATTGTCATCATGAGAAAAACTGACACCACCCCAGCCATTGATAACTATCGTTCCAGATTCTGCATGACCGTAACTGATAGTTACATCATTGGCTTCCAAATATTCATCCGTCGCCACACGATAGTAAGTCTGACCTTGATATGTCATTTTTTGATCAGTTACCCAGGCTGTATTAGCTCCTAATTTTCGATTCTGAATTAGTTCCCCGTTTTCTGTGTATAACTTTGTTATAGATTTTGTACTGACGATTGCTTGGGAATCAATTTTGGAAGTATTGGTCGAATCAGCTTTTACACTTTGGGGAGACATCATTAATAAAGCTAAACCACAAACAAAAGCAATTTTGAATTTTTTACTCATTTGTCTGTACCTCTTCCTTAAAAATAACGAGATTTATTAATTTATAACCTTATAATTTTTTCGTAATAAATTTAACATCATATTTAATATTACTTAAATATTTAGGCGTCATTTTGATAGACGTTTTGTCTCCGTGATGTTGTTCTACTGCTGCTGTTGCTGGGATAGGTGTTCTACTGCCGTCTTCCACAAAAATTGGGAATGCCTTGGAACGCCATGGGCACGATTTGAAACTAATAATCTTACACTTTGTGTAAGATTATGGATTTCCAAAGTCGGCCTCATTGTAAGTGGCATAGCCACTTACAATGATCTCATGGCTGAAGGTATTCCCAATTTTTGTTCCAGACTGAAGAGTATTTCAATTTTTTATCTGAGAAATATGATTTGGTTTGTTTCCTTTCAATTTATATGATTTTTTCTATATCGATATTTCCAAATTGAAGTTAATTTTATTACATGCACTTCAACTTGGATTGTTCCTCTATACTCTTTCCATTAACATCTCTATCATTTCTGAATTGCAAAAAAAGCAACGCCATTTCATTCTCAATTGTAATTAGTTTTCCACTTTATCTACACAAGATATGTACATTCACTCCAAACAGGACCGTTCACTAGTCTGGAGTAAAAGTTGAAAATGCGGTCAGCTGTGAAATCATTGTTAGCGGCTTTGCCGGTTACAATGAGGCCGGACTTGGAGATCCATTATTTTGCACGGAGTGTGAAATAATTAGCTTCAAGCCGTGCCCACAGCGTTCCACCAGCATTTTCAATTTTTACGGAAGACGGCACTTTACACCAACAAAAAAATAGCACCTACCGGAAACTACCCAATAGATGCCATTTATTTTGTCCCACAAAGGAACTTTATTTTTGATTCTTAATTTCTTGAATTAACTTAGCTTGTGCTTCGGCTTTAAATTCTTTTTGAGCTTGTTGAATAACTTTCTTTTGTTCGGCTGATGTCATAGTTGGATTTGCTTGCATTGCTTTGGCTACTGCTGCCTTCACGTAAGTTTGTCCTTCTTGTTTCATTTGAGCTTTGAAAGTTTTACTCTTCATTTTCTTTTGTAGTTGACTAGCTTGTGTTGTTGTCAAAACTAACCAATCATTACCGACTTTAAAGGTATTTGTTTGTTTAACAAATTCTTTGTTGTTATCGGAAATTCCAAAGAGGAATGAATAGAAACCGTTCTTGTACTCCCAACGTGTTGTTTTCTTTGTTAATGTAGCGGCTGAATAATTTCCAGTCTTTACTACGTTCTTAACATTTACATCAACTTTAGTTGTTTGTGGTTTCTTAGCTTTAGCAGTTTCAGGCGTGCGATAAACATAAACACTCTCTTTACCACTTGTACCCAACTTTTTCTCTAAAAGTAAGTTAGATCCCTTTTGAACGGATTGAATCTGATAAGTCTTTTCATTGGTTACTTTTTCCATTCCAAAATGACCATATTCATTTGAAATCAAGAGTACCAAACTTATGATGAATAAAGCGATAAATGTGAATGATAGTCCATATCCCACTTTTTTATTCTTTAAAAAGACAGCGAAGAAATATGCTAATCCTGCACAGATTAAAATTGTAATTAAAATCATTATTCTTCACCTGCCAATTCTGTTTTCCTCAATTGATCAGTATCGATTGTCTTTGATTTAGCACTGCCCTTAACCATAAATGTGATCAAGAATCCAATCAAACAAAAGACAATAGCAACGGCAAAGGCTGCGTGATATCCGCTCAATGTAGCATTGAAGAATTTATCTTTATATTCCAATGGTGATGCCTTAAGAATGGCATGTCCTGGTTTTAAGTTGTTTGTAACGTTAGTCAAGACACTGACCAAGATAGCTGTACCCATAGAACTGAAAACTTGTCTAACAGTATTATTAACGGCTGTACCATGACTCATCAAGTTGAATGGCAATGCATTCATACCATCAGTTGTAACGGGCATCAAGACCATTGAAATACCAAACATACGAATCATGTATAGCACCACGATATCTAAAACAGGTGTGCTCTTTGTTAAGAACAAGAATGGAATTGTACCGGCTGTTAATAAGAACATACCCATACGTGCCAAATCTTTTGGTCCATATTTATCAAAAGCGTTACCAGTAATTGGACTCATAACACCAATCATCAAGGCACCTGGTAACAAAGTTAATCCAGAATGGAAAGCTGACATGCCTTTAACGATTTGTAAGTACAATGGAAGCACCATTTCAACTCCGACCATGGCCATATTTGTAACTGATGACAAAGCGGCCGCAATCGCAAACTTCTTTTCTGTGAAAACACGTAATTCCAAGAATGGTGTATCCATATGTAATTGGCGATAACCAAATAATAGAATGAAAATAATACCAACAACGATTGAGCCAATAACCTTCATTGAACCCCAACCATCATCACCAACAGATGAGAAACCATAAAGAATGGCACCAAATCCAAGTGTTGATTCGATTAGTGAAAGTACATCTAATTTAGTACGACGTGTTTTGATAACAGGACGCATGAAAAAGAATGCCAAAATCAAAACGATGATGACAATAGGAATAATCATTCCGAAAAGTTGTCTCCATGAAGAGTTATCAATAATGAAACCTGAAAGTGTAGGTCCAATAGCTGGAGCAAGTCCAATAACTAAACCACCTAGACCCATGGCAGCACCACGTTGATTAGCTGGGAAAATTGATAACATAACCACTTGCATAAGTGGCATTGTAATACCAACACCGACAGCTTGAATCAAACGTCCGGCTAAAATAGTTCCGAAGTTTGGTGCTGTAAAACACATAATTGTACCGACTAAGAAAGTCGACATTGCAATAATATATAAAATCTTTGTACTAAAATTGTTACTTAACCAAGCAGTAACAGGAATCATAATTCCGTTAACCATCAAAAATCCAGTTGTTAACCATTGAACGTCGGAAGTAGTAACACTAAATTCCTTCATCAAGGTTGGAAAGGCGGTGGTTAAAATTGTACCGTTTAAAACAGTACAGAATGTACCAACAAGAAGCACTAAAACCAAAAGATTACGGTTAAAGGGTTTCCCGTGTGCATCCACAATTGCTTTATCATTATTCGCCATAATAACAAAATTCCTCTTCTCTATAATTATTTAGAAGGTATTTCGATGTCATCAAGGTTCTTGTAAACCTTCATCAAAATACTCTCTAATTCTGTTTGTTCCTCAGAAGTTATGCCTTTAAAGATTGCATCATTACTCTCACTGAAAGCCTTGCGCACTTCACCATAAAGCTCTGAACCTGCTTCAGTAATGCTAACAATCTTCTTACGACGATTATTAGGATCAGCATGCCGGGATACAAATCCGCGATCCTCAAGTTTTTTTAACGAACGGGCAATACTGGCACCATCAAACAATGTGATCTCACCAATTTTATCCTGACTACATTCACGTCTTTTATAGACAATAGCTAGTAAAATACTTTCAAAAGCATTTAAATCTTCTTTTTTCAAATAGCTAGCCGCGATTCGCTTCCTGATCATGGTGTATTTCATCACGAAACCAATCAAATTATAGTCATCCATAAATCTACCTCATTTTCTTCAAAAAAAACTTTAATTTTTTTAGAACAAAAAATATGCTACACCCGACTCTTGATAAAATCAAGAGTTAAGCATAGCATTTTTCTGTAAAAGTGTTTTTATTTTCAGAAACTAGTCGAAATAATTAACACCAATAGCTTTTCTTACTTCTGTTAAAGTTTGGTTAGCAACGATGTTAGCATTGTCGCTACCCTTTTTAAGAATATCGTAAACACCAGGAATATCCTTTTCGTATTCGGCACGGCGATTGCGGATTGGTTCTAGAATTTCTTGTAGGACATCATTCAAATAACGTTTTACTTTAACGTCACCTAAACCACCAGCCTGATATTGTGCCTTTAATTCAGCAATTTTTTCTGTATCTGTTCCGAAAGCATCTAAGTATGTAAAGACAGTGTTACCTTCAATTTTACCTGGGTCTTCAACATGAATGTGATCTGGATCAGTATACATAGACATAACTTTCTTAGTCACAACATCAGCAGGATCTGATAAGTAGATACAATTACCTAATGATTTACTCATCTTGGCGTTACCATCAATACCAGGTAATCTACCTTGGCCCTTAGGTGGGAAGACTCCTTGAGGCTCAACCAATGTGTCAACATTATAAGTGTTATTGAAGGTACGAACTATTTCACGAGCTTGTTCCATCATTGGTTCTTGATCATCACCAACAGGAACTGTGTCAGCTTTGAAAGCTGTAATATCAGCTGTTTGACTAACTGGATATGTTAAGAATCCAGCAGGAATACTTTGTCCAAAACTCTTTTGTTGAATTTCTGATTTAACAGTAGGATTTCTTTCCAAACGAGAAACAGAAACAAGATCAAGATAGTACATTGTCAATTCATTTAAAGCAGGAATTTGTGATTGTACTAAAATGTTAGTTTTGCTAGGATCAATTCCTACAGAAAGATAATCAAGGGCAACTTGAATTAAACTATTACGAACTTTTTCTGGATTTCTAGCATTGTCAGTGAAGGCTTGCATATCAGCAATCATGACAAACATTTTGTACTTGCCCTCGTTTTGAAGTTTCACACGATTCTTCAATGAACCTAAATAATGTCCAATGTGCAACTTACCTGTGGGACGATCCCCTGTCAAAATAGTATTTGTTTTCATATTTTTCCTCCTGGATTCATTAATGCAAAAACATTTTTGAGGTGGTATAATGGCTCTCCATAAAAAAAGCGTCCTATTATATTAATAATAGGACGCTTAAACGTGGTGCCACCTGTTTTGTAGAGTATACTCTACCACTCAAAGTTATAAGGTAACTAGCCATACCCATTTCCCAAAACAAGGTTGATAACTTTTTCAGCCATGAAGTTATTCTCTAAAAGCAACTACTTGAATTAGTACTCAAAAATGCTTATGCTTTAATGTACTCTAATTGCTATTAGCATAATTAAAAAATGACAAATTGTCAACGAGGGGTATTTTAATGACGATTAATCAATCTAAAGAATCAGAACAAAAGCGTGTCGACCAAGTCGCTGGAAAAATTGAACGACAGATTGAACGTGTTGATGCCAGTATTGCACAGGCACACAAGGAAACTAGCCGTATCGAACGTAATTACGGTGAAAATACCAAAGTTAATACCACTGAAGTCGATGACCAAATGGAAACTAACGCTTCCGTTCAACAACAGAAACAATTGGTTGCTTTGGCCGTTGAAAATGAAAATATTTTAAATGCTAATCGTCTCAAACTAGAAAATCTCCAAGGTTCTCCTTACTTTGGGCGAATTGATATTGTCGAAGATGGTGAAGAAGATACGCTTTACATAGGTACTTCTACACTTCAAGATGATGATGGCGAATTTCTAATTTACGATTGGCGAGCTCCCATTTCTGGTATCTACTATAACGGTACTTTAGGAAACGTTACGTATCCCACTCCCAACGGTACTGCTGAAGTCGAATTGAAAAAGAAACGTCAATTCCAGATTGTTCATAACAAAATTCGGAATATGTTTGATACCAATGAAACTGTTGGCGATGAAATTCTTCAATCAGTTTTAAGTGAATATAGCGATGAATATCTAAAAAGTATTGTCGCAACCATCCAACATGAACAAAACATCATTATTCGTGATACTCGCTCTGATGTCCTTCTAGTTCAAGGTGTAGCCGGTTCAGGTAAGACTTCAGCTATCTTACAACGTGTCGCTTACCTGCTTTATCATAGCCGCACAACGATGAATGCTGACAACATTGTTCTCTTCTCCCCTAATAAATTATTCAGTAATTATATTTCTGAAGTTCTTCCTAGTTTGGGTGAACGAAATATGCGACAGGTCACTCTCAACGAATTCATTTCGCTCCGTCTAACGGGTGTTCAAGTAGAAACACTCTTTGACCGTTACGAAAAAGATGAACGCAATCTGCCAGAAACAACTATTAAGATGCGTTTATACAAAGAAAGTGGCGATTTTCTAGAACATTTGGAACAATTGGAAAATGATCATCGTGAACACACACCATATTTCGAAGACATTATTTTTGAAGGTAAGCCATTCTTTACCGGTGATGAAATTGCTGAAATTTATCAAAGCACTAATCCGGCCTACCACATCCCTGACCGTTTTCTGAAAACTAAAAATGCTTTGATCAAACGTCTACAAGGAAGAATTCATAAAGACCGCAATGAAGATTGGGTTCAAGCTGAAATTGACAACTTGTCTGATGAAGATTTCCAACAAATCATTACAGACCACAATATTGAGGAATCAGCCAACCAACGAGAAATTATTGCCGAGGAATTCTTGCGTGAACGTTACGCTCCAATTTACAACGCTCTACTTAATAACTATTTCTTCAACCCTTACAAGGAATATCTTTACTTACTTAACAAGATGCAACAAAATTTAGTTTCTGACAGTATTTGGCAAACTATGATCGAATCAATTGATGATCAAATCGAGGCTCATAAATTAAATCTTAGTGATTCAGTTGCCATTCTTTATTTAAAAGATTTCGTTACCGATGGTGGTATTAACCATGCCATTCAACACATCTTTATTGATGAAGTTCAAGATTACACGATGGCACAGTTAAAATACATTTCTCATGCTTTCCCTAACGCTAAGATGACCTTGTTAGGCGACCGTTCACAAGATGTTTTGACTAGTTCCTATCGTAAAAATGATTTAGTCACTGAAGTTAATGAATTGTTCAAAAAGAAGCGTATTACTACAATCACTTTGAACCAGAGTTATCGTTCAACTGCTGAAATAACCAACTTTGCCAAAAAATTATTACCAAACGGCGATGAAGTTAAAGCCTTTTCTCGTCAAGGTGAAGATCCTGTTATCAAGATTTTCAAAGATGGTGACTACTATCAAGGTTTGAAAGAAACAGCTAAAGAACTGAACAAGAAGTATGATACAGTTGCAATTCTAGCTCGTAATCAGGCTCAAGCTGAACAGATTTACACCCACTTCAGCGATGAATCTATCGTTACATTAGTTGATGCTGACTTCCGTTCCATTCCTAAGGGGATTCTAATTTTACCAATCTATTTGGCTAAAGGATTGGAATTCGATGCTGTTATTGGTCATGATGTTTCAGCTAAAAACTATCCTGATCTTCGTAGTACTGATGTTTTGTACACAATTTGTACTCGAGCAATGCATAGTTTGACTTTGTGCGTTGACGGTGAATTGTCACCCTTGCTTCAAAAGGAACCTCAAAAATTAATTTCTGAAAACTAATCTTAAGTAATATAAAAAGTCGACCTTGGTTTGGTCGACTTTTTTGATGTTCTTTTTTTGGATAACCAATGTGCTTGGCAATATAGTGGAAACGAGTTACGTAGGCCAGATTCCTGTGCTTTGCCTGACTTCACAAACTGTCTGCTACGCAGCCAATTCGCAAAGTCCTGCAAATGCTCAGAATCTAAACAAGCCTACTGCACTCTCTATCAAAACGAGCTACGCAGGGGCAACCTCCTGTGGTTTGCTACAGAACTGAAATCATCCGCAAATTCAGCGGCTAATTCCAGTTCTTAGGCAAATCCTCAGAGGCTGACCGCCCCTGCTTCGCTCTCTCTATATAATTACAGTCCCTACTGCAGCACTGACCATGGCTACGAATATCGCCATTTTTTCATCTTTGGTATACAAATATGTTAATGCGTAACACCAACCTAGAGCCATCATCATTAAGAATTGTAAGATTGACCCTGGTAAACTTATAACTCCAGCTATAATTCCACTAAAAATAATTCCCATTACGGCGCTGTATGCTGAACTTTCTCTAAAGAAATAATTGAAGAAAAAGCCAGTTTGCACCAACTGCTGCTGAATCGCAACTACAAAGACGTTTGCAATCATATTAAACACAAATACTTTTTGATCGGAGCTAGCTATATCATCGTTTTGGAAGCTTGGCAGTTTCCCAGTTACTTGTAAATAACTAACCATGATTCTTAACAAGCAAACCATTACAATCATCAAACTAACTAAACCGATGTTAGAAACTAGTGAATAGGCAAAGCCCTCCGCTGTATCTGAAAATGATTTTTCTTCACGGACATATTTTCTAATCATTAAAAACAAGGTAAATAGTCCAATTAGGAAAAATATAACGGTAATCGGTATATTCAATCCCTTTTGGGTGGCAGCCGCGTTTTTAAACATCAGTGTAACAATAGAAAATACTATCCAAATTATATATCTGACAAAATCTGTACTTGGGGATTCTCCTACGCGCATAATAAATTCTTCCAATCAATAATTTTACTTTGCCATTATATCATACGCTAATACTTCATTTTAGAGGCGTTTTACATTATTATGGAGAGAGCTACTTAGGGGAGAATCTGCTCATGGATAAAAAACAACGGATTTTTTATTTAGATTTTATTCGTGTCATCGCTATTCTTTTAGTTATATTCATACACGTATCAACGATTGACACCACTAAACATATTGGAACTACCGACTGGCAAATCATAAAAATGCTTAACTATTTTGCCCACATCAGCGTTCCTATTTTTTTTATGATTTCTGGTACTTTAATTCTCAATAGTCCAAAAACTTTGTCTTTAAAGTACACTTGGCAAAAAAGAATTCCTCGAATCGTCATCCCTTTTGTTATCTGGTCGATAATCTTACCAACTGTTATCAGTTTGACGTCTAATTTATTATCAACTAATGATGTTTGGGGACGATTGAAATTCATTCTCAACAAACCCACCATACCGGTTTTTTGGTTTATGTATCCTTTAATCGGCGTCTATATTTTGTCTCCGATCATTAAAACTTTCGTTGATAACGCTAGTCTTAAAATGTTATTTTACGTCACTAGTGTTTGGTTAGTTACCTGTTCATTATTACCATCAGTTAACGTTATGATGGGAAAAGATATGAAACATGTTTTCCAATTATCACCAGTTTCAAACTTTTTATTAATTGGCGGTTTTACTGGTTATTTCATTCTAGGATATTTATTGAGTCAAATGGATTTCAGAAATATCAGTAGTTTTGCTTTGTTAACTCTATTTATTGGAATTGGTACTTTCGGGAACTTCTTTTCCGAATCAGTTCCTAAAACCTTTGACACGAACAATAGTTACTATGTGACTTCTCTTTTCATTCCTATTATGTCGATTGCAGCTTTCATTTTGCTGCAGAAATGGGGGAACAGTATACGTTCTCGAGGAGTGATTAATTTCTTTGAAAGTTTAGCACCATTAGTTTTCGGAATTTATTTATTACATTATTTAGTCATATTTTTCATTGAACCTTGGTTTTTCAAAAATACCAATCTACGTGGTATCCCCGCAACTTTTCTACGTTATATTGTTGTGGTTTTTATTACTATAGTGATTATTCGAGTAGTCAGTTTCATTCCTGGCATTAATTACTTACTCACCGGCCATACGAGGTCAAAAAAATAGGCGATTTCCAATTGGAATCGTCTATTTTTGTACACTAGTTTTTCTTAGTTTTTGTCGTCTTTAATAAAAAACCAAAAATAATTAAGAAAACTCCTGCAATAGTTGCAAAGATGCTTGAAGCTTCACCAGTCTGTGGCAATGTTCCAGCTTCGTCAGATGTACCAGTAGCTGGTGTTTCTGAATCACCTTTGTTACCAGAAGTATTTGGCAATAAGCCCTCTTCAGCATTGTTTTCAGATTGACTACCTTCAGAACCACCATTGATTAGATTTTGGTTGCCATCTTCACCAGTTGTTGTTTCCTCAGAATCAGAATCTTCTTCCTCTTCTTTGTCAGTACCTGGAGTTACGCCATTATCTTCTTCACCAGGTTTTTCTTCGTCAGGTGTTCCACCGTTTTCATCAGTACCTGTGGTGTCATCTTCGTCTTCATTATTATTGTTATTTTCTTCAGGATTTTCAGGATCTGTAGAATTGTCGCCGTCGTTATCGTCGCCATCTTCATTTCCGTTGTTATCCTCATTATTGTTCTCGTCAGGATTCTCGGGGTCTGTGGTATCACCACCATTATCCTCGTTGTTATTTTCATCAGGTTCCTCGACTAGATTACCATCTTCATCGATATCCATTTCTTCTTCGTCAGGTTCTTCAATATTAGAACCATCATTCTCATCTGGCTTTTCTTCATCGGGTTCTTCTACTTCATTAGGGAACCAATCTACTTCACCAGGAATAACAACTGGTTTTTCAAACTCAGTTTCAATATCTGAGTTGTCCTGTAGATCCCATCTATGAGTTTCACCACCGGCAACATTAACCTTATCAGCAACTATATTTCCATCTAAGTTTTGATGAATATTTATAGTAGCGTCAGGTGCTAAGATACTACCTTGGAATGGACGATTAATTTCAATATCACCCGCATATTGATTGTCTTCTGCACTGCTATCATAGAAGTTCCATAATAAGTGATTATCGTCAAAGAATTCTGTTTCCTGATTTGGACGTTCAACATTGTTACTGCCGTCACCATGGTTATAAACCAATTTAATTTGTGAATTAACATTAAGTGGATTTACACCTTTTCCATCAACATTGATAATAACGGTTGTTCCACCCTTATCAGAAGACAATCCCGCAATAATTAAAGGAGTATCCATATCCAATACATCTGAATCAAGATCAATCACAATTTGATTATTGGTAGGTTCATAGTTTTCCAAATTGATAACACGCTGATTACGATCTGGAAAATCACTATTCTTTATACTTACAGTAGTATGACTGTTAGCTAAATCAGAAGAAGCTTGTTCTAGCTCTTCAAAGTATTCCTTGAAATCAATATACTTATTTGTACCCTTATCTTGGTAGATTTCATCGTTATCTAGATGATCAATCTTTGTTCCATTAACTGACGGATTACTACCATTCTCACCTAGCTTAATATCATTATCGGCACCAAAGATAACCTTATTCGATCTACTATCAGTTTTATTAACAAACGAACTATTTGCTAAATTATGAACATTCTCAACATATGAAATATCCTTATCCACTAATTTATCTTCAGTAACATTAGTACCAAAGTTAACATTGCCATATAGATTTCCAACAGCAACATTACCGTTAGTATGCACATTTAAGGTTGCTTCATTAGCAAAAATATGGAATTTAGATGCATATCCTAGTTTATTGTTAGCAACATCTGGAAAATCGTCAGAAATATGTCCACCATTTTGAACGGCTGCATTTTCAGATTGTGTGACTACACCACTAGTAGAACTTTGAGTAGCAACTGGAGCCTGAGCTGTAGCTGAGCTTTGAGCAGATGCAGTTTGTGTTGAATTTGTTGAATCTGCTGTTTTTGTAGTATCTTGCACTGTACTTTGTGTAACTGCTCCCTTAGCAGTTTGTGCATTATTACCACTAGTCTGGTTTTGATCAGCCTGATTACCAGTACTTTGGGCTGTAGCAGTTGTGCTATCTGAAGTGTCATCAGCACTTACAGTTGTAGCACTCATCCCTGTTAGCACTACCGCACTTATAGCAACGCACGACAAAGCCCATTTTTTCCCTTTTCTCATTAACATAATCAACTAAATCTCCCTCATTGAATTTAGAATAACCATTATTATCTAATAAAACTGGTAATAATTATATTTATATCGATTATTACGCTACTATTTTTTATTGTCAAATAGCGATTTATTTAATGAGAATTAATCATTTCTTCAGTCTTATAGTTTCGATTATCGCGATTCCCAAAGCCATGATAGAGATTATCCCTAATCCCGTAAATCCAATCTTAGAATACAGAATTGCTCCAATTAATGAACCTAAGGTTAGTCCCAAGTATAGAAATGAGCTATTAAAGGACATCACCGTCGAACGTTTATCTGGAACAACTCCCACAATGTAAGTTGTTAAGGCAGTTACACCCAATCCTTGAACCAAGGCCAATAATATAAGAAAAATTATTATTCCCCATAACTGATTTTGCCAAATCACCAATCCTAAAATGAAAATCATTGATAAGAAACCATTGATGATGACATCTTTCATCGCTCCTAATTTTGATAGCAAATGACCGCCGCAAAAACTGGCAATGAAATTACTTAATCCATAGACGATAAAGATATTGCCCGTTTGAGCTGTATTGAAATGAAAGTTCTGATTCAAAAAGGTACCTAAGAAGGTATAAATCAAATAAAAACCAAACATCCAAACCAAATTGATCGACAGAGATAATAAAGCTCTCCTTGATTTGACCAACGTTTGGAAACTAGCTAAGTATTTCAGTTTACCCTGATTTCCTTTTAGACTGGGAACGACTAATAACAGTACTCCGAAGGCCATCAATGTTAGTATTATCGAACCCCAAAAGGCCATATGCCAATTGGACAACTGCGATAATAATGTACCTAAAGGTACACCGATAGCAATCGACAACGATAATGCTGACATTGTAATTCCCATTACGATATTCAACTTTTTCCCTGTAAAGTAACTACCAACAGTTGCCCAGACATTAGGCATTGTCACTGCTGCACCAATACCGGCTACAGCTCTACCAAAATAAAAGATTCCGATATTAGTAGCTTGTGCACAGATAAAACTACCTATTAAAAAAATCAATAATCCAGTTATTAAAAGTTTACGTTTATTAAACTTGTCTCCTAAAGGTCCGAAAAACGGACTACCCACGGCATAACACAAAGCGTAAATAGTGACTGCCAATGCTGCCTGCGAAGTTGTTACTGCGTAATCTTTTTCAATAGCTGGCAGCAATGGTGAGATTATGAATGAATCGGCTCCAATAACGAAAACGACTAAGAATAAACCGATGACCAACAAAATATCTTTAGATTTATAAGTATCATTTTGTTTCATAATCAATACTTCTTTCTAAATTTTATAAAAATTATTCTTAAGCATCTGCAATATAAATCCATAAATAAAAAAGTACAATATGGGAATTTAATGATACTGAGTATCAAAAATTTCCCGTATTGCACTTTCAAAATATTAGGTTCTCAACTGTTCTGATGATACAATTCAGCTGAATTTAATTACTGGAGGTCGATTATGGTTGCTGCTGATATGAGTACTAGACATGGTGAACGTTGCCCTTTGGACAGTACTCTCAAGATTCTTGATGGCAAATGGAAGTCCATTATTCTTTGTCGATTAATGCAACAAAAAGAGATGCGTTACAGCGAAATTCTTCAAACCTTGTCTGGGTGTACAAGACGTATGCTCTCCTTACAATTGTCCCAACTTGAAGCTGACCACATTATAAAAAAAGAGATCGACACGTCGTTTGTCCCCACTAAAACCAGTTATCACTTAACTGAGCTGGGACAATCACTTGTGCCGATCATTAAAGAAATGGACATCTGGGGTCAAATGTACCTAGATACCCTGTATAAAAATAAAGAATAACTAAATTAATTTTTTGATGTCACGATTCAAAATCATTAATTGTGAACCACAGAAAATTAAAACCAAGCCGGTTAATAAAATATCGATTCCACTCAAAACAATCAGAACCGTATTCCACATATCTCTCATCATATTCAAGGAAAAATAAAGATAGACGATAATAATTGGAATAATAATAACGAGATAGATAACCGTATAAACGTAACTCTTGTTGAAAATTAGATTCAAATCTAAATTGAATTTTTGCGTCTTCATATCCATCACATGAAAATGACGATCAATTAAATAAATTAGTCCTAAAGGATAGAAACCTAGAAACAAAGTGTACAAAAGTTGCATGCATATTCTCCAATGTATTTGATAGCTTAACATTATCGACTTCAAGTAAATGGCGCAAGCAATTCTAGCAATACTTTTATTTAGTTAGATTATTTATGAATATACTTATTGTCTAGCTTGAGTTCCTAATGCAAAAACAGCTACACAACCGAATCCAGTGTGACTAGAAATCGTCATTCCGATTGGATTAATTTGAATATCAGCTTTAGGAACTTTATTAATAATATGTCGTTTTACTGTTTCGGCAGCTTCCCAGTCACCACTAGTTGTGATGATAATTGGTTGATCAGGATCACTTTGAATCGCTGTTACTATCTTCTCTGCCAAAGTTAACAGTGATTTTTTTCGTGTTCTAATTTTTGAAACAAAACGTAATTTTCCTGCAGGATCAACATCTAACAATGGCTTTACTTTAAGTAGTGTTCCCAAAGTAGCTGAAGCGCGAGAGATACGTCCACCATGATAAAGATAAGTTAGATTATCAACCGTGAACCACTGTTGCAAGCGTAACTTGTTTTGATCAAACCAAGCAACTAAATCATCTAAACTAGCTCCGCTTTTTTGTAATCTGATTGCTTCTAAAACCAAGCGTCCCTCACCACCACTGGCGGCCAGCGTATCCACAATACGAATATTAGCATCAGGGAAGTCTTCTAATAGGATTTCTCTAGCCTGGTTAGCACTGGACATTGAACCACTTAAACCACCAGAAAAGCCTACATAAACAATTGCCATTCCTTGCTCTACATATTTCTTGAAGAACTCCAAGTATTCCCCAACATTAACCTGCGTCGTTGATGGCAAAACTCCCGCCTTGATTTGTTCATAAAACTTGTCTAATGGATAACTCTTACCGAAGTCATTGATAAGTTCTTTTCCATCGATTTCTGTATGAAAGTAAATTGCCTTAACATTATTTTCTTCCAAAAACTTTGCTGGCAAATCACATTCTGAGTCAGTTAAAATTTGATACATTTTATGTCCCCCTATAAAGGTTCCTCTAAATTCATTCCATAATAATACCATTTATCAAAATAATATACATTGCTTCTATACTTCTATCTGAATTCATAATAACAGTAAAAACAAATTAAAAATGTCATTTTGAAATTCTTTTTCCCACCACGACTATTTGTGATGGCAGCAAAGCTTGGGCAAACAAAAAATACCTAAACGCTGTCATACCAGCACTTAGATATTTTCAAATTTCAAGCCGTCTATCGGATTTGAACCGACGACCCCCACCTTACCATGGTGATGCTCTACCTATCTGAGCTAAGACGGCAATACATCTTCTACATTTTATCAAATTTATATCATGTAGAAAATGCTTTTAATTAAAATGCTTCAATAATTTCAGCGATACCTGTGGCAAAAAAGAAGAATGCCAACATGAAGACGATGAATCCGCCTGCTAGTACTGGGTTAAATAATAGGATGATCGCAAACAATAGATTCAAGCAAGCCAAAATCACGATGAAGATGTAGTACTTTTTGCCGAAGAAATGATAGAAACGAGATGTCAATATTTGTAAAACGGCATCTAGTAAGAACCAAATAGCGAACATGTAAACAATTGCTACAACTCCAACTTGCACGTGGGCAACAAAAATAATACCGATAATAATATCAACAACTGCTCCAAAAATGGTCCATCCGCTTCTGACACCTAAGAATTTAGTCATTTGAGAACCGAACCATAATTGATAAACTCCTCGTAAAATTGCGAAGAATCCAAATAATACGGCAATAGTCGACAAACTTCTTAATGGATACCATGTTACTAAATATCCGGCGTACAACGAAATTAAACCAATAATAAAACCAAACCAATCAAAACGTTTCTTTGGTTGACTCATATTTGTACCTCCCTTCCAAATACCAACAATTATTTTAACATTAAGAGTTATCAAAGTTGAGTGATATGCGCTATAATAGAATGGCTAATAAAATTTTTAGGCTAAACGAAAGGTTGAAAAATTGTCACCTAACAAAGAAAACTATTTAAAAACTATCTATGAACTAAACTATGATTTCACGAAAATCACTAATAAGCGTATTTCTGAAATCATGAATGTTTCCGCTCCATCTGTTACAGAAATGTTGAATGCTCTATCAGGCGAAGGCTACTTAACTCATTCACCTTACAATAAGATTGTACTTACTCCTAAGGGGAATAAAGTTTCTGAAAAACTAGTTAAGACTCATCGTCTTTGGGAAGTATTTTTGAACAAATGCTTGAAATACCCTGTTGATAACGTTCACCATAACGCTGATGCTTTGGAACATTCTTCAGATGACGATTTAATCGAACACTTGAATGACTTCTTGGGTCATCCTCAACGTTGTCCACATGGTGGGATTATTCCTGGTAATGGTCAAGGTGAAACAGATGCCGATGACAAATTGTTGAGCATGATTCCAGATAATACTAAAGTTCAAATTGTCAGAGTTTCTGATAATTACGACTTCTTACAATACTTCGGTAGCTTGAATCTCGAAATTGATGATACAATTACCGTTCTTAAACATGAAAAATTTGATAATTCCCTTGTTGTTGAAAAAGATGACGGATCAAAATTGACTATCGGTGCTAAAGCCATTGATTACATTTTCGTGGAATTACGTTAATAATTTCGTATAAAAAAGGACGAGAAAACCAAATTTGGCTTCTCGTCCTTTTTGCGTTGAATCTTTAATTATCCTTTTGCCTGATTTTGTTCATCACGTTCAAGCTCAATCAATTCACTCAAGTCATGACACTTTTTCAGAGCTTGACGATACTGTTCATGAATATCAGGATCTACTCGTCTTCCATCACCAGAAGGTACCATATGAATATCTTCAGTTTTAGCTTCAACAGATGTCTTAAAATACCACATCTTATAATGAAGAAAATCTAATTGATCCTGGAGGGTTTGAATCTGTTCTTCTACTGTCGTCGCTTCTTTCTCCAATAACTCATAACGATCCATCAACGTAACGTCACCCTGCATACATAAATCAATGAAGTGATGTATTTCAGTAATCGTCATTCCACATTTTTTCATGCATTCAATCACTTGCAAAAAGTTCAGATCATTATCCTTAAAACTTCTTCTACCTGCACTATCACGATCAACAAATGGTAATAGTCCCTTACGATCATAAAAACGTAAAGTTGAAGCTGGCAAATTCATTTCTTCCGCCACGTCTCCAATTGAATATCTCACTTTCAATTCCCCCTTGACTTGAACCATAGTTTAACTAGTAGTATAGCAGATGAGAATATGAATTTAACCATTACTGAAAGGAACTTAAAAAATGGAGAAAACAGAAATGCAAAAGTTATTAGACGGCGAATGGTATCGCCTTACTGATCCCGAAATTGCTGGTCGAAAAACAAGTTCGGCAGCTTTGTGCCAAGAATTTAACGCCATCCCCGAAAACGAACCAGAAAAACAAACTGCTAAAGCTCGTGAAATCTTTGGTTCTGCAGGTAAAAATTTAACAGTACATAGTCGTCTAACGGTTGATTATGGTAAAAATATTCACGTTGGTGACAACTTCTTATCTAACTATAATTTAACCATCTTAGACATTGCACCAGTCAACATGGGAGATAACGTCTGGATTGGTCCTGATACTGACATCTATACTGTCAATCATCCTTTAACTGCAAAGGGACGCCAACAAAGATTAGGAATCGGTAAAACTGTCAATATCGGTAACGATGTTTGGATTGGCGGACATTGTACAATCTGTCCCGGAGTTACAATTGGCAATGGCGTAGTAGTCGCCGCAGGAGCAGTCGTTACAAAAGATATTCCTGATAACGTATTGGTCGGTGGTCTTCCAGCCAAAGTAATCAAAAAAATTGAGCAGTAAAAAAGAGAATCGGATAACCGATTCTCTCTTTTTTCTACTATTTTTGTGTTTGTTGATTATTTTCAACGATTTTCTTATAGAAGACAGCCATAACTAATTGTTCGTATGGTTGTAACCAAACAGATAATAATTCATGTGTCATCGCATTAAGAATTTCCCAGAAGAAAAATTCAAAAATGATTGAAAAGTAAGTCCACTTATAACCACGCATCACGATAGTACTACGACTAAAACTCGAAAATGCCATGCGTAACGACCATTTTCCTTGGTCAGCTTGATCATCTTTGAAAACCAAGAATGACTGAGAAAAGATCACCAAGAACCAAATTCCGGGAAGTACATAAAGCATGAAGCCAGCTTCCAAAAATAGTCCTAATAACGCCGTTATGAAAAGTAGTGGAAAGAAATATCTACCACTAAATGCTTGTAAACTATCCTTAATAGCATTGATTTGATAATCAGGGTTTCTCAACTTATCAATCAAAGCATATGAAACACCGGCACAAACCATCATAAAGAAGAAAAAGAAAGCATATACTGCAACATTACTTTGTGGTGTTAAATTCAACATATATTGTGATGCTGAACCTGGATCATTTGCCATACTCATTGAAATCTCTGACAGACGACGGCTAGCCTGTTCTGGATCAGCTAAATTAACATTTATATTAGCCATCCAAGTTGTATAAATTTTCATTCCAAAATACACTGCTAGAAATCTCAACAGAATCGGAACGATATTAAGTGCAACATTCCCCTTAATATCCTTTCTAAAAGCACGATGTGCTTCACGTCTGACCTCAAAAGCAGATATTCGATTGTAATTAGCGTTATTCATTAAAATCCCTCACATTAGATAACGCCATTATAACAAAGATGGATTAACTAGACTAATTTACTTTATCGTGATTGGCGCCTTGGTAGTCTTGACCATTAATAAATTATTGGCATCAACCTTGTTCTGATAGGTGTTGCCATATTTTTTATCGAAGTATCGAACATAACCATGCTCACTCGTTAGATTCATTCCCTCAACACTAATTCCTGAACCAACGAAGTGACCGGCACCAAACATTCTAAAATCATTATGGTTCATCAAAGTTGTTTTAGAAATAGAAATTTTACTGTGGTTATTCAAAGACTTCAACGTATCCAAATTAGATTGTTTGATACTCATTTTAGACTCATCCAAATTAAAACTAGATTTTAAAATAGTTGAACCAGTAACCATAATTTCTGAATATGCACTAGCAACTAAATTAGCATTAGAAATTTTACTATTCTTCATTGTTAATTTGGCATCATACAAATTCATCTTCTCAATATTATTGATTGTAGCATCATTCATGTAAACATTAGAATCATAATCTAAGTCTTTAGCTGACTTGATAAAATTATCTATCGTTACATCATTTATTTTAATATTTCCTTCAGCAAGACGGACATTTACGTTGTCCAATGACTTATTCATAGGAATAGTTATCGTTACATTATTGTCATCCAGCAAATCAACACCGACATGATTCTTTCTATCCTGGCCCGTAACCGTTAAAGTATTATTTTTAATCTTGTAACTAGGCTCTGAGCCCTTTTCACCATCGATACGAATCTTATAACGGTCACCTAAACGGAAAGTGACATTAGTATTTTTACCTTCTACATAAACGTTTTTAAAATTATCTAGAGGGTAAGTTTCATCAATTTTTTGAACAACTTTAAATCCGTGATTCCAGACAACTGTTTTGTTTCCACCCATAATAAAACCGCCGAGTAATAATAAACCACCAACTATTAATAAATAAAACCCCGTCACAAAATACTTACGCATTTTCTTTTTCCCCCTTCATTGGAGTCTTTCTACCGTGAAGTAACTTCTTACCCAACCAACGGAAGAAAATGACAACTACACTAAAGAACCACTTCAACAAAGCAATCGTAATAGGAATCAAGAAGAAATCGATTCCTAAAACTGCTAGTCCCCCACCAATGTAGAAAATGGCTGTGGGAAATGACTGAAAAATAACCGATAGACCAATAAAAATTGCTCCAATACCACTAACTACTGAAACAGCGACCATAAACAAGAATATCAAAACAAACAATATCGCTAATCCAATTATCAAAGCCAGCATTAATATCACTACGAACGCAATTGGCAAAGCAATTGGTGATGCCATCAATGCTAACAAAACTAAACCAATCATCGTTAAATTCTTTTTAAAACGATCATTATTTGAAATATGTCCATTATCAATATTTTGATAATTCTGTTCTGACATTTTAATTGAGTAGTCCGCTAAAACCTTACGAGCCAAATTTTTAGGCGTTCCCAATTCATTAATAATTGCATCAGATGTACTCAATTTAGCATCAATTATATATTCTCGATAAAATTCAATCACATCTTGTTGTTCAGTCTCACTTAATTGATGCAGATATATTTTAAACTCATCAATATAAGAATCCATTGCTCTATTATTCATTATTCCCCTCCAAGATAGTATCAGTTGCCGTTTTTAATTCCTGCCAATTATTTCTGATTCTATCCAGTTGATCTCTACCTAAATCAGTAATTTTATAATAACGACGATTCCTACCTTCATAAGCCTCGTCATAAGTACTCAGCCAACCTTCTTTTTTTAACCGACGCAAAATCGGATACATGGTTGATTCAGAAATAGGAAATACCGTTTGGACTTTCCTAGTAATCGCGTACCCATAATAATCTTCACTTGTAAGCAGAGCTAAAACAGAACCCTCAAGTATCTCAGTTGAAACTTGAATTGCCATATTATCTCCTCATTTCTATCATACTATATGCCGTATAATATCGTTCAATCAATAATATTATTATAAAAAATAGTATAAGTCAATTTACCCCTTCATTTTGGATGATATAACATGCCGTCTTCCACAGAAAATTTTATTCTTTATTCCAATTAGTTTAGAAATCAGAAAGAATATCTATTAAGAATTCAATCAATCCATAGGAAATAAATTTGAATTTTTTCGAATAGATACTGTTATTTTTACTTTAAACATTTAGTAGACTGAATTGAAATAGAAACTCCAACTAATCCAGAACAACAATTAGGAATGCATTCAACCATGATATTATTGTTAATGGCTTTGCCATTTACAATAAGGCCGATCTTGGAGATCCATAATTTTGTCTACGGACAAAATTATTAGCTTCAAGTCGTGCCCATGGTGTTCCAATGCATTCCCAATTGTTGTGGAGGATGGCATATTTAACTTAAAAAACTTGACAATCTTTTTTCTACGTCGTACGATTATTGCAACATTTTAAAACAAATCTAAAAACGACGACAGAAGAGTAACTGAGCTAATTAGTCCAGAGAGTTAACATTGGTGCGAAGTTAACCTAATCCTCAGTGAAACACATCTGTAAGTTGAATGACTGAAACAAGTAAGTCATTTCGGTAGCACCGTTACAGCTGAAGTTATTGTAACTTCATGAGTCTAATATCGTGAGATATTAGAAATCAGAGGTGGTACCGCGAATATTCGCCCTCTTGGTCCTTTTGGATCAAGAGGTTTTTTTATTTGGGATAACCCTTATTTAGTGACAATAACTTCTTGAGGTTAATATCGTGAGGTATTAACAAATTAAGGTGGAACCACGTTAAAAACGTCCTTTAGCAAATTTGCTGAAGGACGTTTTTTTATGTCTTTAGTTAAAGGGGAAAAAGATTATGATGAATTATATTTTTGAAATTTTACCATCGCTTTTGAGCGGTACAGCCATGACTTTAAAAGTTTTCTTTTGGACATTGATTTGTTCACTACCACTAGGAGTTTTAGTTTCTCTGGGTCGTAGTTCAAAATTCAAACCACTAAGTTGGTTAGTTTCCTTCTACATCTGGGTTATGCGTGGAACACCTTTGCTACTACAACTAATTTTTGTTTTCTATGGCTTGCCTAATATGCCATTTGCTCATATCGTTTTTGAAAGATATGATGCCGCACTGTTTGCCTTCATTCTCAATTACACAGCTTATTTTGCTGAAATTTTCCGTGGTGGTTTCAGTACTGTCAGCAAAGGTCAGTTTGAAGGTGCTAAAGTTTTAGGCCTCAATTATTGGCAAACATTGAGAAAAATTATTATCCCACAAGTAGTTAAAATTGTACTGCCATCAATTGGTAACGAGGTTATCAATTTAGTTAAGGATTCATCCTTAGTTTACGTCATCGGTTTAGGCGATCTACTTCGTGCCGGAAACATTGCTAGTTCAAGAGACGTAACACTTCTACCATTAGTCTTGGTTGGTATCATTTACTTACTATTGACCTTGATCTGCACTTGGTTGTTAAAAGTTTTAGAAAAACATTTCAGTTATTACCGTTAGGAGAAAAATTATGTTGAAGTTAGAAAATATTACTAAAAGTTTTGATGGTAAAACCATCTTAGATAATTTAAACCTTGAAGTTAAAGACAACTCAATTCTCAGCATCGTTGGTCCTAGTGGTGCCGGTAAAACAACTCTTTTACGTTGTATTGCTGGTTTGGAAAAAGTTGATTCTGGAACTTTCATGCTCAATGACAAACCATTTGATCCTTTCGATGAATCAGTTAAAGAACGAGTTATTGGTGTCGTTTTCCAAGACTTCAATCTTTTCCCTCACTTATCAGTTATGGAAAACATATCTCTAGCACCTAAATTAGTTTTGAAACAAGATAAAACAATGGTGCAAAAGAATGTGGATAAGCTTTTGGAACAATTAGGTCTTACTTCTTTGAAGAATCAATATCCTTTTGAATTATCAGGTGGTCAAAAACAACGTGTTGCTATTGCTAGAGCTTTGGCAATGCAACCACAAATCCTTTGTTACGACGAACCAACTTCAGCACTTGATCCTAGTTTACGTGATACTGTAGCCCAAGTTATTTTGGATCTGAAAAAGACTGGCATCACACAAATCGTCATCACCCATGATCCCGATTTTGCCAAAAAGATTGCTGATCAATTACTAGAAGTTAAACCAATCAATGATTAATCTCTGGGGGAATAAAATATGAAGAAAAAATTATTAATATTCATGGCATTATTCTTACTTGCCTTGGGATTAAGTGGTTGTAGCGATAATCAAAAATCTGTTGCCCAAGAAGCCAACACTACCGATACTTGGAATCACATCAAAAAACGTGGCCGTGTCATCATTGGTTTAGACGATACTTTTGTTCCTATGGGATTCCGTGAGAAAAATGGAAAATTAGTTGGGTATGATATTGATTTAGCCAAAGCTGTTTTCAAGCAATATGGCATCAAAGCCGATTTTCAACCCATCGACTGGAATATGAAAGAAACGGAACTTCGTAATCAGACTATCGATTTAATTTGGAATGGTTACACCATCACTCCTGCCAGAAAGAAACAATTAGCTTTTTCACGTCCATACATGGCTAATCAACAAGTTCTAGTTACAAAAACTAATGAGAACATCACTTCATTTAAAGATATGCAAAATAAAATTCTAGGTGTTCAAACCAGCTCTTCTGGTGCCAGTCTTTTGGATGAGCATCCCACTAAGTTAAAAAATTATATCAAGCACAAGAATCCCGTCCTTTACGATTCCTTTAACAATGCTCTAATGGATCTGGACGACAAACGAATTCAAGGATTACTGATCGATAGTGTTTATGCCGGTTATTACATCAGTAAGGAAAAAGATCCTGCATCTTATCGAGTAACTCGTGGCGGATTTACCGGTGAAGATTTTGCTGTTGGTATGCGTAAAGGCGATAAAACTCTCAAACGTAAAATCGATAACGGCTTACAACATCTTGCTAATACTGGTGAACTTCAAAAGATAAATAAAAAATGGTTTGGTAATTCTGATAATTCTTTAATCCAACCCGAAAAATAAAAAGCTGATCAATTAATTTTGACCAGCTTTTTTCATATTTAATTAACTGTATTTCGACTCTTACCGCCTTCAATAATTTTCTTAGCATCATCTAAAGCAATTTCCATACTATTGCGAATTGCCAATTTAGTGAAGAATGCAATATGTGGTGTAACCAGAACATTAGGCATCGCATTCAAAACCTGATAATCCTCAGGTAACTCTTTAGGTTGTTTATTCATTCCGAAAAAGTCAATTTCATCTGCCAATGTATCTAATCCCGCCGCTCCAATTTCGTGATTCTGTAACGCATCAATCAAAGCTTTTGTATCGACCAATTCACCTCGAGCAACATTTATTAAAATTGCATTTGATTTCATCTTTTTAAATTCTTTTGCACCAATCATATTCCTTGTACTTGGGAAAAGTGGTGTGTGTAATGAGATAATATCGGATTGACTCAAAACAGTATCCAAGTCTGTATACGTTACATAAGGCTCTAACGATGCATCATAAGCTAAATCATAAGCCAAAACCTTAGCACCTAGGGCACTATAAATTTGAGCCGTTGCACCACCAATATGTCCTACACCAACTAAACCAATAGTACAGTTAAAAATTTCAGTGCTAATAGTAGATTCATCCCAAGTAAAATCTCCCTGAGACATACGATCTTGATAAACACCAATCTTTCTAAGCAAATACATAGCCTGAGTCACACCCATTTCAGCAATAGCTCTTGGAGAATAGGCAGCAACATTAGTAAGTGTGATTCCATGACGACGTGCAGCATCTAAATCTTGATTATCGACACCAACTTGGCGAATAGCTAGTTGCTTAATCCCAAATTTTTCGAATTCAGCATATACCGACTCATCAACCGGAGTGATTCCTTCTGAAGAAACACCATCGTATCCTTCTGCCAAATGTGCATTTTTACTACTTAATTCAGCTTCAATCATTTTCACTTCAACATTGTTCTTCTTAGCCCAATTAAGAACATAAGGTTCTTCCAACTTAGAAACTGCGTAACAAAATATTTTCATAATGCATATCCTCCTGATTATTTACTCAAATCTACTTTCCAATCATTCTCGTCATATAGCTTAGGAATCTTTTTAAAGATTAGATAAACCACTATTGAATACAAAATAGGTAATACAAAATAAATGAGTGCAAGTAATAAAATATTCAATCCGACTGAACCATGCATATAAGTAAATGAATTGATTGGTCCTACAGGTTGACCAAATCCTGCATAGGCTGAACCATTTTTTACTTGAATAAATGAATCTGTAAATCCAACTAAAGCCCCTACTACAGCAATCGGCAACAACATACGAGGATGTTTAACAAAGTTAGCAAGCATCATTTTTACCGATCCCCAGAACATTGCGAACGAAACACCTTTTCCATTTACTTTGTAAGTGGCAACTGCAACCATCATGAAACAAGCAGTAGCTCCGACTGAGGCCGCACCACCTGCAATGCCACTAATGCCAATTGCATATGCTAATCCAACTGTTGAAAGTGGAGTTGCGATAATCACGGCAAAAGACATAGCAATTAAGGTACATAATAATACCGGTTGTAGATCCGTGAAGGAGTTCAAAATATTTCCGACAGTCATGGAAATCATATGTACATAAGTGTAAGACCACATACCGAAGGCCCCAACTACTGATGCACATAAAATTGGTTCCCAAATAATCGAGAAACTTCCTACGTAATTTCTAACTAGGAAGATTAAAACAATAGCAATAGCGATAACTAAAATTGTATTAATTAAATCTCCCATTCCCACAAGTGTCCAAGTACCCTTTGAATAAACAGCAGCTCCACTTCCGGCAAAAGCTGCTAAAGCTACACTAGCTTTTTCAATCATCGTAAAGCCAAATTGATTTGCGGCTAAAATAGCTGCAGCAACGGGAACAATATAAGTCCCCATATTGGTCGTATTATAAACAGTCATCCAAAAATCACTGTGTTGAGCTAATCCTGTAATAAATGGTGCAATGATAGCTCCTGGTGTCACGGCAACAACAATTGCCATCGCAACTCCAGAAAGCAATTTGTTCCAAAAATCCCCTATGGTATATTGCCTTAACTCATTCATATATATCACTCCTAAAGAGATGAATTTGAAAATGGAACGATGTTCCATTTAATAAAAATCATTGTATTCCTTTGTGAATATTTTTTCAATAGGTTGTAAAAAATATAAAAAAAATCTCATAATGAATTAAAATAATTCACTACGAGATATACATTTCTACTATTTATAATGTGTTGTTAATTGATTCACCAAATTCAATAATACTTTGCTTAATATTATCCCAACCACGAACTTTTAAACGTGACGTTGGACCAGATACACTAGCGGCAGCAATTATTTTTCCCGATTCAATAATTGGAACTGCAATACAAGTCAAGCCATATTCATATTCTTCATTATCATATGAAACTTTACCTTTTCTAACTACATCCAATTCTTGCTTTAACTTCTCTGGCGTATCCAAAGTATTAATCGTTCGACGTTTTAAATCTGTTTTATTTAAATAATGTTCAAGCTCTGCTTCTGAAAATTGACTCAAAAATATTTTGCCCATGCTACTGCAATAAAGAGGTGCGACGGGGAAAAGATTAACTTGTAAATTAAAGTGATCTCCCTCTTCTGAATCCAGGTACACCACTTGATTATCATAAAGTATACCTATATTAATATTCTCATGATTCTCTTCAACATATTTCTTCATATATGGTTTAGCAACTTGTACTAAGCTATTCTGACGTGATGCACTCTTCGAGTATTCAAATATTTTCGGACCAATTTTATACTGTTGAATTGAATTCACATCAACAATACCAAGATGTTCCAACGTCGTTAATAGACGAAAAACAGTTGTCTTAGGTAATTGAGTCGCTCTAGTCAGTTCACTAACCCCCTGTGGAGATTCAGAAGCATTGATTGCATCCAAAATCTTAAAAACATGAACTACCGTTTTATTCAAATTCATTTCTTCTGCCATTTGATCACCTCTTCTATCTTAATGGAACAACCACATTGTAAAATTTTACCACCAGCACAAACATTTGTAGAGGTGCAATGTAAGCGTATTAGAGATTATTTTTCACAAATGGATCAATAATACTATCCAATAGTTTCTTATTCTGTAATTGTGCCACCCATTCAGGATTAACAGTTTCTGTTTGATATGCACAGCTGGCTAATGTCCCGGTGATGCTAGCAATTGTATCTGTATCTTCACCTAAATTAACCGCCAATAAAATTGCTTCATCAATCGATTTAGAATTCAATACGCACCAAACACAAGCCAGTAATGTATCAACGTCATAACCAGTTGATTTGATATTTTTCCTATCGGTATCTTTAAACCCAAGTGCAAAAATATCCTTATAATAGACAAATTCTGCCCATTCATCTGGTTCATTTTGAAGTGCCGTTTTTAATTGTTGAGGCAAATCGGTTAAAATATCAGTTAAATTCCTACCATTCAATAATTCATGTAAAATTTCTAAATAGATATAACTTCCCATAATGGCTCGCGCATGACGATGTGTTAGACTGGTATAATTCTTAGTCAACTTCAATCTCTTAGCCAAATCAGGTTCCGTTTTTAAATGAATTGCTAGAGGTGCCAATCTCATCAAAGCACCATTGCCATTCGCATATTCACTAAGGTCGCCGCACTCCAAAGCTGGATAATGATTGATTGACCAGTTACGCACAGCTTTTGCACAGGTACCGCCAATCCCAAAAGCAATTCCTTTAGGCGTGTATTCGTTATGAAACATATAATTCTCAAATTTTTGCATTAACTCTTCATAATCACTTTTTTCGGTTAGATTCTCAATCAAAGGTAAAGTAAAAGAGGTATCATCTGACCAACTACCAGCATCTTGCTCCCAAGTTCCACCGGAAATCATTGAATCAACATAATAAGTATCACGTTTCTTGAATTCCACAGGGACACCCAGAGCATCACCCACAATCCCTGAATATAAAATATTCTTTATTAGACTAGCTTCCATAATTACATCTCCGATCAAAAAAACTGGGACCGAAATGAATTCAGTCTCAGTTATCATTTATATTTTAGAGTATCCTATCCCATCTATAGCACGTATAATCCTAAAAGATCAATAAAATAAACGTCAGAAAAATGCCAAATACTGCTAGCATGCTAACCTTCTTCTTATCGTCATGAATTTTTCGCAATCCATTTTTATCCATAAGCATCATTCCTCCGTGCCATCTTCGTTATATCATCTAATCTCCACCATGAAAAGGCTTTTTTGAAAAATTAATAATTAATATTTCCTCGTTTTTTAATTAAACTACATTTTAACCGCAAAAATATTTAATCTCAATATTATTTTTCACTTATTAAGCAAATATTTAAGTATAATTAATATATAAACACAAAGGAGCTACTGACTTAACCATGAATAAGAAGAATCGAGTATATTTGGCTGGACCTTTCTTTAGTGAGAATCAAATAAAACGTTTAGATGAGGTTCAAAAATTATTAGAGGCCAACCCTACAATTGGCGATGTATTCAGACCCGGGGATGACGAATACACAGCGGCTGAATTTGGATCATTTGAATGGCAAACTGCTGTTTACAAGCATGATATCAACAACATCAATAATTCTGATGTTGTTGTCGCAATGTTAGACTATAAGATAGAAGAAAACGAATTAGAACCAGATTCTGGTACAATGTGGGAATGCGGTTATGCAGTAGCTAATAACGTTCCTGTTATCGGAGTTAGAAATATTAAAGACGAACCTCTTAACCTAATGCTTGCCGGCAGTTTGACAGCTTTCTTCAACGGAGCTGACAATATCAAAGAAATTAAGAATTATGACTTTAATAAATTAATGACAAGATATGAAAATGTAAAGGTACTTTAGGAGGGCAACATGTCACAAGTAACAAAAAGAACAGAGAAATCAATTATCACAGCAATGGTTTCACTGCTTCAAAAGAAACCATTTGAAAAAATCACTGTTGGCGATATCTGTGATGAGGCTTTGATCAACCACAGTACTTTTTACCGTTACTTCAACGACAAATACTCCCTTTTGCATGCTGTTTTTTCATATTTATTAGATGATTTATTAAACAACACTTCCAATGCTAAGACTATCGTTTATCAGATAGCTGATTTTATGGAAAAAAATAGCAAATTCATGCATCATATTTCTCCGCAATATCAGACTAAAGCTAACCTTTATCCTGAATTTAGAAGTATTTTACGTGACATTGTTAAAAATAAAAGTAAAGATCCCGGTAGTCAAAACGATCCTTTAATCAAGATGATTACTGAATCCGATACACCAGAGTTGATGATCAGTTTCATCGTCGGTGGACTGATTGGTTTGGTTGAATATCTAGAAGATAATGACTTCAATGTTTCATACGATAAGTTTATTGAATTCACTGAAGGATTCTTCACCAAATGGTCAAAATAGTAAAGAAAAAAGCCGGAAACTTAAGTAGCATCTATTTAGAACACACATCTCACATAAGATCTAATTATGTGTCTGTATTTCTAAATGGATGTTTTTCTTTATTCCTAAATAACAAGAAAATTGGCACAATTCTTTTTCTGTTCTAAAATAGTAATATTGTGTTCATCTTTGAGGGGGAATTTCAAATGCAAACTACCAAATCCAAAAAATATTTTCTATTAAGTATGATGTTGATTGCTGCTAATCTGCGTTTGCCAATTATGATCATCCCTCCACTGATTAAAACAATTGAAGGTCAATTAGGATTGCCCAAGTCTACAGCTGGTTTGATTACTTCAATTCCATTGATTACCTTTGCTTTACTCTCTCCTATTATTGTCAAAGTTGCTAAAAAATTGGGAAATGAGCTAACAATCTTTGTCTTCTTCCTACTATTAATAATTGGAAGTTATTTACGAATCATTCCTACAATTGCAGCATTGATGTTTGGTACTTTTTTAGTTGGTATCGGTATTGATAGTGGAAATGTCCTTGTACCAGCTATTATCAAGGATCATATGCCTAATGAAATTCCTTTAGGCACTAGTTTGTACACTCTTTCAATGCTATTGATTGGTGCCATTGGGACGGCTTTGTCAGGAATTCTAATCACTAAAACAAGTCTTCAAATGACTCTAGCCATACTTTCAATTATGGGTATTATCGCAACTATTTTTTGGTTACCTAATCTCAAAAGCAATCAAAAAGATAGCACCCAACAAACACAATCTAAGGTTTATCGAAGTGTTTGGAATCAATCCTTAGGTTGGTTAATTACCGCTTTCTTCGGACTACAATCAATTGTTTATTACTCTTTCATCACTTGGTTGCCTTCAATCCTCGAAAGTAATGGTATTGCTAGTATCACTGCCAGTAATTTACTTACCTTATTACAACTGAGCGGTTTACCTTGTTCATTCATCGTTCCCTTCCTTTCAGTTAGAAAAGGTGGATTGAAAAAGCTTTTAGTAATGTTATTCATTGGTTATGCGATTGCTCCACTAGGATACTTGATTTCTACTAGTAGCCTAGTCTTCCTAACTATTGTGACCGTGGTAACTGGTTTTGGATCAGGTTTGGCTTTTAACATGGCTGTGGTCTTCTTTACTGAAAAAACTACCAATCCAATTCAGACCGCCGAAGTATCCGGCATGGCTCAATCAGCAGGTTACTTGTTAGCTGCCATTGGTCCAACACTTTTTGGTTTTCTACAAAGCAGCACTCAATCATGGAACTTAATTATTATTATTTTAATCTTATTATCAATTTTACTAACACTATCAGGAATTTTTATTGCGCATCATAAACCTATTAAAGAATGAGGATTTTAAAAATGAAATATATCTTTTTCGATTTTGACGGTACAATCGCCGATACTAAAGTTGGAACTATTAAAGCACTTCAATACATGTCCCAAAAGTTGAATATCACTGACTTGGGAGCTGACACTTATCAAAAATTTATTGGTCCTGCTATTACTGAAAGTTTTGGCAAATACTATCCTGATCTTCCTAAAGAACGTTATTCTGAAGCCATTGCTGCCTACGACGAATATTACAAAAACGACGGTCTTTATCAATTGACTCTTTATCCACAAATCGAAGATGTCTTATCAGCCTTGAAAGATGATGGTTATCAACTCTATATCTCATCCGCCAAAACTGAATCACTTATTAAGAAATTAATTACTTACCTCAAACTGGATCAATATTTTACTGGACTTTACGGTGCTTCAGAAGATGAAGTTACACGCTCAAGTAAAGCTGATATTCTTAAATATGCACTTGAAAATGCCAAAGCTACGGCCGACGAATCTGTTATTATCGGTGATCGTTCAACCGATATTCAAGGTGGCATTGCCAACCATGTCCACACTTTAGGTATCACCTATGGATTCGGAGATTACGCTGAATTGCGTGATGCAGGCGCCGAATCAATCTTAGAAGATCCAACTGAGGTACCTTCTGAAATTCGAGCAATGTAGCTGTAAAACTTTTTTTTAAAAAATCGAGCTTTTCCCTTGATATGAAACGGGTTCGATAAAGTAACATAATAATTGTAAAGAGAGTAAGACATGTCGAAGCTCCTTCGTTAAATAATGACAGAGGAGATACAATATTATGCTATTCAAAATTTTTAGAAAAAACCATACTACTGCTAACGTCGAACTAAAGGACAACAATCAATTGAGTGCTTTGAAACTAGCTGCTGAAAAGACTGCGGATGAATTCGGTTTGGATGCTCAAACTGTGCAAAGTAGTTTATTTGCTAGTGCCGCCCAGGAACCAACTATTCTAAATGACTGTGTCGTTTATATGTTTGTAACTAGTGACAAGAAGCACAAGGCACATTCAATGACTTTAACTTTCAAAAATCCTATTGTTTGGGGTAATGATAGAATTCCTGTTGACTACATGATCGTTGGTGTATTGCCTGACGGTGCTGGTCAAGAGGACGCCGATCAGCTAAGAGAACATATTACTGATAAAGTTAATGAGAATGCTGATAAATTGGATGATATTAGATTCAACGATTCTGAACTAAATAAATTAAATCAATCATTTACAGAATAGATGAAGTCGACCAATGGCCGGCTTTTTTGCTGCAAAAATAAATACTTTGAAACTTTTCTATAGTCAGATTGAGGATTTTGCTTAATAATAGTAGACAGTAAGTCCATATTGAGGGGGACAGCTATGAAACTCTATCATAAGGTGATTCTTATTACCCTAGGTATTTTGGGGATAATTATTTTTTCTACTATGATTTGGTACCAATATAGCGATATTATTCAGAACTTCTTTAGCTATACTTTCGATCGTGAAAATTTAATTGATCTTTTAAGACATCAAGGTCGACATAATGCCATTTTGTTTATCGCCGTAATCGCTATTGGTTCAGCCATCCCTGGAGTTCCTATTGCTGCGGTCGCAATTCTTTCCGGCGTGTGCTTTGGTCGTTGGCTTGGTTTCGGGGTTAACGTAATTGGTGCCGTCATTGGAAACATGCTAGCGATAAACATTCTAGGTGCCTTTCCTCACAAAGTCCGTCCAAGTCGTTTTAGACCATTAGCCGATAAACTCAAGAATATGCATCATCCCAGATTAGGGTTAAGTATCGGTTACGCTGTACCAATGTTGCCAACCCTACTAGTCAACTACGCTGCAATTGAAATGAAGTTGTCTTGGCGTAATAAACTTATTTGTATATTCTTAGGTTCTTTACCAGTATCATTTTTATATGCCTTTGGTGGTGATGAATTGATTTTTGGTAATATCAAAGTTACTATAGTAGCCATTTTATTAGTCATTTTGATGTTTGCTTTGTATGACTTCATTCGTCGCGATCAAAGAATCAAACAAAATATTTAAGTAAATAAAAAGCCGACCAAATGGTCGACTTTTTATTTACTTAAGTTTTGCTTCCATTACCTTTGAACCATTTTTTAAGTCAGCATTATTTTCCACTGACAGACTACTACTATCAATCTTGTCCGCAGTATTAGTTATGATGGTTAAAATAATGGTATCCTTTTTGGCAAGTCTCACTTGCTCTAAATCCATCTTAGCAATTGGCGTCTGAACTTTAACTTTATCTCCTTCTTCAACTAAGATTTCAAAAGGTTTTCCCGCAAGTTCAACTGTATCTAGTCCCATATGGACCATAACTTCTAGACCGTTCGAGGTTTTTAATCCTAAAGCATGTTTAGTTTTAAAAACTGAAGTAATGATTCCTTCCACTGGAGAATAAATATTTCCTTGGGCCGGTACAACTCCGAAACCATCTCCCATTAACTTCTGCGCAAATACTGGATCATTAACATTTTCTAAAGTCTTTAATTTACCATTTACTGGAGCATATATTGTTTCAGTAATCTTTTTCTTTCCTAATCCGAATAATCCCATTTAATTTACCTCTATTCATCGGTTCCTAAAATACCGTTAATTTCTTGACTGTATAAATCAGCTTTTCCGCCATAGACGGCTTGTAAACCTCCACTAACATCTAATACAGCTGTAGCTCCTAAATCTTTTAATACTTTTTTATCAACCTTTGTATTATCTGCAACAGCAATACGTAATCTTGTAGCACAAGCTTCAACACTTTGAATATTTTCTACTCCGCCTAGTGCTCCAATAATCTGTTGTGATTGATCATGCAAGCTAGAATTTTTATCAACTGATGAGTCATTTGCTGAAGATGTAGTATCATCATCTTCTTCCATACCTGGAATTGCTACATGGAATTTTGTAATACAGAATCTAAATACTACGTAATAGATAACAGCCCAAATCAATCCAAACCAAAGTACAGTAGGCCAGTTTGTTTTATCTTTACCTTGTAAAACACCAAACAATAAATAATCAATCAGTCCACCTGAGAAAGAGTTACCAATTCTAATATTAAGAATATCTGCAAAATAGAATGATAAACCATCAAGAAAAGCATGAATCACATAGAGCCATGGAGCAACAAATAAGAAAGTATATTCAAGTGGTTCAGTGATACCTGTTAGAAATGATGTCAATCCACCACTTAGGTAAAGTCCACCATCCTTTTTTCTATTTTTCTTTGGTAAACAATGATACATAGCCAGAGCTGCAGCTGGTAGACCAAACATCATCGTAGCAAATCGACCGGCAAAAAAACGTGTTCCATATGTAAATAATCCGACGTGATTAGCATCAGCTAATTGTGCAAAGAAAATATTTTGAGCACCGACCACTGTATGTCCAGCAACCGTTGCAGTACCACCAAGTGATGTATACCAGAATAATGGATAAATTGTATGATGCAAGCCAACAGCACCTAACAATCGCAATAGGAAACCATAGAAGAAGGTACCGATACTACCCATTTTGGCAATATCATGACCTATTATTACTAGCCATCCCTGAATTGGTGGCCAAATCATAAAGAATAATGCTCCAATAAAAATTGCTGTAAAAGAAGTAATAATAGGAATAAATCTCGAACCACCGAAAAAGCCTAAAAATTGTGGCAATTCTATTTTACGATATCGATTATGAAGGTATGCAACCATACCACCAATTACAATTGAACCAACTACACCAGTATCAATTGTCGTTCCTTTTGGAGAAAACATTTGAATAAAACCTGCTATGGTGGCTGTATAAACTAAGAAGGAAACACCAGCGGCCAAACCAGCAGTCCCTTTATCACCATTCGCCAGTCCCACCGCAATACCAATAGCAAATATTAATGCAATATTATTAAAAACGGCACTACCCGCAAAATTCATAATTTTCAAAATTGTTTGTAACCAAGGCATTGACAAAAACGGATATGCTTTAACGGCAGCATCATTAGTCAATGCACCACCTAAACCTAGCAAGAGACCAGCTGCCGGTAAAATAGCTATCGGTAGCATGAAAGCTCTTCCTAACTGTGAGAATTTTTTAAACATTTTTATTTACCCCTTATTTTTAATTAAGTGCTGTAATAAATCTTTGAGCAATTTCCATTGGTCTTGTAATTGCCCCACCAACTACAATTCCTGTTGCCCCCATGTCTTGTATTTTTCTAGCTTGTTCTGGAGTATGAATCTTACCTTCGGCTATCACAGGCATCTTGGCATCAACATATGCTTTTATTAGATCTATATCAGGACCATCTTTCTTTTCACTTTCTTCTGTATAACCACTTAATGTTGTCCCCACAAAATCAACTCCGGCTTTATATGCATTCTTACCTTCTTCAAAAGTTGAAGTATCGGCCATTAATAATTGTTCTGGATATTTTTCCTTAATTTCTTTGATAAATTCATCAACAGTTTTACCATCATGTCGCTTGCGTAAAGTGCAATCCAAAGCAATTACCGCTACTCCTGTTTCATGTAACTCATCAATTTCTTTCATAGTAGCTGTGATAAATGGTTTCTCGGGCAGGTAATCTTTTTTTATGATTCCTATAATCGGCAAGTCAACCGCTTCTTGAATCTCTTTAATATCACGAACCGAGTTTGCTCTAATACCGACGGCTCCCGCACGTTTAGCTGCAATTGCCATTAAGGGCATGACCCCACCATTTTTCGTATAAAGTGGTTCTCCGGGAAGTGCTTGACAGGAAACAATCAAGCCACCTTTAATCTGTTTTATAAAATCTTCTTTTTTCATTCTTCATTTTCCCTCCAAAATTAATCAGTTTGGATTATATTCTCCAGAAAGAAATATAAAACATTATTCACACTTTGTAAACCCTTTCTTTTTTAAGATTCTAAATAATCCTCAGAAAATGTATAATTATCAAGAGAAATACAATTGGAGAATTTTCAAAATGAATATTGATAATTTAATTAAAGACAAATACGAAACACTAACTAAATCAGAAAAGAAAATCGCCCAATATATTATGAATAACAAGAAATCTATTATTTATGGGACAATGGAAACAATTAAAAAAAACGTATCTGTGGGAGATGCCACAATAGTACGTTTTTCAAGAAAACTAGGTTTCTCCGGTTTTAACGATTTAAAGATTGATTTGGCTAAAACTGAATTGGAAGAAAATAATATTGATTCCAGTCATGATTATTACGACGACATAGCTGACCGTTTAATTTCAACAATCAAGGATACCGCATCCCTTATAAATCCCAGTGATTTAAACAAAGCAATACAGCTAATTACAAATTGCCACAAACTTTATATTTTTGGAGTTGGACATAGTGGTGAAATTGGAAAAGATTTTTCAAAGATGTTGTTAAGAATTGGATTAATTGTTCAGTCCGAAACAGATCCACACTTTCAATCACAAATGGCCGCTATGATGACGAATAACGATCTTGTTATTGGCATATCCTTATCCGGAGAAACTAAAGATACTTATGATTCACTCCAAATGGCTAAAAAAAGTGGTGCAAACATCATTTCTATTACTAACAACAACCTTTCTTCTATTGCACAAATCAGCGATATAACGCTACGTACTTCAATTGAAGAATTCCTCAATGGTGGCTCCTTAGCCGGTCAACTATCACAATTATATGTTTGTGAAGTTTTAATCCGTGGCTACGAAAGACAAAATGGAGTAGATGCCGTTTCCCTCCGTGAAAAAGCATTACGTTCAATTATGGATAAAAGATTAAATAACTAAAAAAGCCGACCAAATGGTCGACTTTTTATTTATTAACATCAAAAACATATCCCTGTGGATAGAATTCCAAACGATAAGCTCGATAAACATAAGCTTTTGAAGAAGCATTCTTAACTGTCACATTGAACACCTGATTACCACTTGAATCAACTTCAATTACATTACTTTCGGCACCATTATTTTTATAGCCAAAATCGATTAACGTATTTTCATTACTCTCACGTTCAGCGTAACCAATAATATTTGTAAAATTAGTTTTTCCCAGTGATTTTCCATATGCCCAGGTTTGATCTATTGTCATCTTCTTAGTATCAATGTGATATTGAACTGCCTGTGAATACTTACCGGACGTTTTCTTATTACCGCTAGTAACATCAACATTATTGTCATAAAGTAAAATATTCTCACCATTCTTATCTTTACTCAATTGATAAAGTCCATGTTGCCCACCAGTTATTGTTGTACCCTTAGTTGGCGTTAATAATTTACTGCGATACTTCTTAGGCCAGCTCTTCTTTGATTTTCCACTGTAAATCCAAATTATCTTATCAGTCTTATAATCCAGTTTCATAATCATATCCTGATTACGTCCCGAAATCATAATCGTATTATCTGACTTATCATAATCAACGGCATTTTGATGGAACCAATCGATTTTTCCATCTGATCCGGCTTTATAATTCTTGTACATTGAACTAGGTAAAATCTTCTTCAAATCTATCACTTTAACTATTTTCCCAGTTTTATGTGAAATTTGAACCATCACATCTTCTTTATACTTAGAACCGTCATTTACGGTCGCTAAAATATCTTTATTAGGTAACTCCAAAAGATCATGATGGATTACTGTTGTTTCGTCTTTAGCATTGCCACTGTCATTGGATTTGACCTTATTATTAAAACTATATTCACGGTAAACTCGGCCCAAAGCATCTGTCTCAATCAAGTCATTATAGACTGTTGAATCGACATTCTTCTTAGTTAAAATCAAAAAGTGCCCATCATCAGTTTGTTCAATTGTATGTTGTGAGTAATTAGTTGAATACCATCTAACTTCTCCATCTGCATCAATGGCGAATGGTTCTTTAGTTGTACGATTCATCAAAGTCAATTTATTGTCGCCAATATCCATTTTTGATTTATTATTTTTAGAAACTACAATCTTGGCATTCTTAATATACTTGGGTAATTCTTCAGTCTGTAAATGTAAAACCTTCTGTTCCGTACTGCCATCTTTATAAGTTATAGTTATTGTCACAGTATTATTATAATCAGCATATAAACCAGCTATCGGAACCTGATGAGTCTTTTGATAGCCTTTCACTTGGTTAGTAATACTTGTTTTATCAGTCTTTCCTGAAACGGTATAACTTATTTTGGCTGCTTTGTCAGTTTTGAAAATAACCAAAGCAGTCAACGGCGAATCCTTATAAGGGTTCACTTTCACATATGGATCACTCAACGTATACGATTTATTTTTAGTTGCGCTCTGATATTCCTTAGTTAATTTCTTCTGAGCATCCTCTCTCGTTGAAATCAGCTTAGAACCAATATTCTTTTTAATCTGTGCAGTCGATAAAACTTCTGAATCTTTAGAACTACTGGAACATCCCACTAATACTAGTAACATCAGTGGAATCAATCCTAATAAAAATAATTTCTTTCTCCTCATTTATAACTCCTCAAAAAAAAATCAATTTTCTCAACCTTTTTAGCGTATTAAAAAAATGTTGACATTCCGTCAACATTTTTTGAAGATTTTGTGAAAGCCTTATGACAGAACTTGCCAATGAGGATACTCGGTATCTTTAGTTTCAAATCTTTCTGTCAAAAGATACTCCTTTGCTTTAAGAACTAGAGGAGAACTATTACTAATACTCAATTTAGACAACGGTATCCAGACAGCACCCAATGAGTCTTGACCAATAAATTGCGTAACTGTAGCTTTTACTTCACCTTGATATTCTTCAATTAAATTAAAAACACAAATATGTTCATTCCACGTATATTTTTGATACTTCCAAGGAAATCTGAAACTAACTGTACCCAATTGATGTGAGTCTGTAACTCTTAATCCAGTTTCTTCAGCAATTTCTCTAATAGCGGTATTTTCTAAGGGTTCACCCTCATCCATACTTCCACCCGGCAGATCATAGCGATTAATATATGGACCACCATTTTTTTTAATCACCAACAATTTCTCTGATTCGTGGATAATCCCGTATGATCCGAATGCAAAATGAAAAGTTTTACTGCTCATTTGCCCAAACCTCCCCTATCATTGAATAGAAAGTATTATTATAATAGTCATAATAATATTAAATTAATTAAAATCTTATTCAAGGGGTAGATATTATGGCAGATATTTCATCAGACGACTATTTCAAAATTGTAAAAAAAGTATGGGCAGGCGGAAAATTCAAGGACATGGGTGTTACAACTGGTAAGAAGTACATTCAAATGTACAATGAATTCATGCAAAATGTCGGTAACGGTCAAACAACTGAAATTGAAGAAAAATTCCATCCCGATGACTGTGAACTAATCGCTTCTACAAATGTTGACGAAGGACAAATGGTTATCATGTGTTCACAAGAAAAAAATGGTAAAACTTATCTAGAAACATTTTCAGCCATCACCGATGTTGATTTTTCAAATATGACACCCGTTGAAAGTGATTTTTATCGTGAAATGATCCGTGCAGATACAGAAGGACGTATTAAAGAGATTTAGAGAATAAAACACACTATTTAATCCAGTAACAATGAAAAAAATAAGTTACTGGATATTTTTGTTTAAAGTAGTGGACTTTGTCCACTACTATGCTATACTATTCTCAATCCAAATCAGGAGGTTCCTTCACTTGTTAGATCAAAATGAGATCACATCAATCCGTAGTTTCAACCGTAACTACACTAAATTACTGGGTATTCTTAATAAAAAGGTTTTAGATACGCCCCTTAGTTGGACTGAAGGTCGTACCATTCTAGAGATCTATTTCAATCAAGACAAAACTCCAATTGAAGTTGCCAATCACTTGAATCTTGATAAAAGCTACACTAGCCGTATTCTTAAACGTTTTGAAAAAAACGAATTACTCTATAAATCACCTTCATCTACCGATCTTCGTTCCAAAAAGATTCATTTAACCACTAAAGGAACAAAACTCGCCCAACAATTAGATGAACGTTCGGATCAACAAATAAAAGATTTATTAATCAATTTATCCCCTCAACAGCAACAAGAATTCTATGAAGCTGTCAAAACAATAGACAAATTACTATTCAATAGAAAGTAGGCCTTTTCAATGTGGTATTCTAAAAGTTTTTCAGAATTGAGCACCAATGAACTTTTTGAAATTTTATATTTACGTACAAGAGTTTTCGTAGTTGATCAAAAGAGAGTTTATCAAGAAGTCGACGAACATGATCCCGAATCCATTCACGTATTTGATTTAGAAGATGGTCAAATTGTAGCTTATGCTAGAGTCTTTAATCAGAATGGAAAAGTTACTTTCGGCCGAGTCCTCACTAATCCAGACTATCGTGGTCAAGGATTGGGAAATGAACTGATGCAACATGTTTTTACTACAATTCAAAAGGACTTTCCAAAAAAAGAAGTCGAAATTGAAGCTCAAGTCCAAGTAGAAAAATTCTACCAAAAATTTCATTTCCAAACGCAAGGTGCACCTTTTTTGTTCAACCATACACCTCATTTAAAAATGACCCATGAAATAATTGATTAAAAAAATTCACTCATCAATTTGAGTGAATTTTTTTTCGTTTAAACGTTTATTAATGAGACAGCTTTTTTCCATCCCTGAACTTTTTCATTGCATTCATTGACCGCCATTTTTGGTTCAAAACAACGATACTCAATAGCCTCCTGTAAAACATTTTCATCATAAAGATCCAATTGTAGGCCCGCTAAGAAGACTGCCCCTAAAACACTTAACTCTTCTACATTAGGAATCTTTAATACCGACTGTAACAGGTCACATTGAAATTGCATCAAATAATTATTAGAGGTGGCTCCACCATCGACTTTCAAAATATTGATTTGACCACCAGTATCTTTTTTCATTAATTGCAAAATATCATTAATTTGATAAGCAATGCTTTCCAACCCTGCTTTAACAACTTCATTCTTACGTGTCTTACGAGTCATACCAACAATGGTTCCTGTAGCATCATCATTCCAGTAAGGTGCACCTAATCCAGTAAATGCTGGTACCAAATAAGTCTTGTCACTCTTATTAGCATGGTAGGCCATCTCTTCAGTTTCAGCACTATGCTCAATCAACCCTAAATCATCCTTCAGCCATTTGATAACTGCTCCAGAATAGTTAACATTTCCTTCCAACACATAATTCGATTGACCATTGATTTTCCAAGCAACAGATGTGATCAAGCCGTTTGACGACATAACTGGTTTAGAACCAATATTCATCATAATTGACGAACCCGTTCCGTATGTGGATTTAACATCTCCGAATTTAGTGCATCTTTGACCAAACAAAGCCGCTTGGGAATCACCTAATACTCCATAAATTGGGATTTGATGATTCAAGATTCCTTCAAAATCGGTCATTCCAAATTTATCATTTGAATCAACAATTTTGGCTAAATATGATCTCTTTAAATCAAAAATTCTTAATAGATCATCATCCCAATCACCACTCTTTAAATTCATAAGTTGTGTTCTGGAGGCATTAGAAGGTTCAGTCTTAAAACTTTGGCCCCTAGTTAATTGATAAATTAACCAACTATCAACCGTTCCCAGACACAAGTCACCCTTTTGAGCAGCTTCTTGAACTTCTGGAATATTCTCCAGTAGCCAAGTAAATTTAGATGCCGTGAAATATGGTGATAAAGGCATACCTGTCTTTTGATAAATAGATTGTCCGACACCAGTTTTTTCAATTCTTTCACAGACATCTTTAGCACGTGAACATTGCCAAACAACTGATTCTGATAGAGGCTTTCGCGTAGATTTTGACCACGCTGTAGCCGTTTCTCTTTGATTTGTGATTCCCAAACCGACAATCTTTGCTGAATCAACTTGAGGATCATCCAAAATTTTTCTTACTAAAAATAAAATATTTTGATAAATCTCACGTAAATCGTGGCTGACCCAACCTTGTTTATTAATAATCTGGCGATGATTTCGTGTTACTTTTCTTAAAATCTGACCATCTTTATCGACCAAAACCACTTTGGTACCTTGCGTGCTCTGATCAATTCCCAACAAATATTTCATAATAATTTCTCCTCAAATTAAGAAATTGATTTTTCAACATTTTGGGCAATTCCGGCACCATCCAGACCATAGTAACCAAAGACTTCATCTTGAGTACCAGCAATTGCAGGTGCATCTGGGAATCCTAAAATATGAAGTTTAGCACTGCCTGATGTAGCAACTACTTCAGCCACTGCTGAACCAATACCGTTGTAAATACTGTGTTCTTCGATTGTATAAATATCGGAGAACTCATTACTGATCTTACTTAATAGTTCTGTATCTAATGGTTTCAAGCTGACTAAATCAATGACTGTAGCTTTAATACCTTCTTTTTCAAGTAAATCAGCGGCCTTCAAAGCTTCAGGAACTGTTTCTCCCATAGCTACTAAAGCAACATCCTTACCATTTCTCAAAACGTTTGCTTTACCTGGCTTTACAAAGGCTTCTTCAGGATTACTGTAACAATTGCTCAAAGCCTTCTTACCAATTCTGATATAAGCAGGTTTATCTGATTTAACTAAATACTTAAACAAACCAATTGTTTGATATTGATCACAAGGCATATAAACTTCCAAATTTGGAATAGCTCTTGTGATTGCCAAATCTTGCAAAGAATGGTGAGTGCTTCCCAAGACACTATAAGAATTACCACCACTGATACCTAGCAATTTAACATTAGTATTAGAGTAGGAAACATCCACTTTGACTTGTTCGATACTTCTCATTGTTAAAAAGGCGGCTGGTGATACTGCAAATGGACGCTTACCACTGTGAGCTAATCCAGCACTAATTGTGACAAGATCTTGTTCAGCAATACCAACTTCTACAATTTGTTTAGGTAATTCTTTTGCAAAAGGAACTAAAGAACCTGAACCTCTAGAATCGCTGGTTAGAACAACAATATCAGAATCATTCTTTCCGGCGTCTACTAATTGTTCACAAATTACTTCTCCAACTTTACGAGCTTTTTCTTCTGACATTATTTTCTTTCCTCCAATTCCTTATCAAATACATCTAAGGCTTCTTTATATTGTTCTTCAGTTGGTACTTTATGATGCCATTCTGCCTTGTTCTCAGCAAATGAAACGCCACAGCCTTTAACCGTGTCAGCCAAAATCAAAGTAGGTTTATTTTGAACTGATTTCATGTCAAAAGCATCAACTAATTGAGACATATCATTACCATCAATTTCAATAACGTTCCAACCAAAAGCTTCATATTTGGCTTTCAAAGGTTCGCTGTTCATAACATCTTTTGTCTTACCAGTAATCTGAAGGCCATTATGATCAATGATAGCTGTTAAATTATCAAGCTTGAAATTTCCGGCTGCCATTGCTGCTTCCCAAACGGAACCTTCTGCTTGTTCACCATCTCCCATTAAAACGTAGGTATGATAATCTTTATCATCCATCTTGGCTGCTTTAGCAATTCCGACACTTAAGGCTAAGCCATGTCCAAGTGAACCAGTATTCATTTCAATTCCCTTAATGTGATTATTAGGGTGACCAATATATGGTGATTTAAATTGTGAATATGTTAGAAGATCATCTTTAGGAAAATATCCACGATCAGCTAAGACATTCAAAAGAATTTCTACCGCATGACCTTTCGATTGAACGTAACGATCACGATTCTCACTCTTAAATGTTTCTGGAGTTTGATTTAGTACCTTATAGTAGAGGGCAACTAAAATATCAGTACATGAAAGATCTGAACCGGTATGTCCAGTCTTGGCACGATAAATCATTTCCCATGTTGCTTTTCTCATTTCAATAGCCTTTTTCTCTAATTGTTCAACATCCATAGTAATTTCTCCTTACAATCAATTTCAGCAACCGCTTTCAAAATTTATACTAAACTGTTTACCTAAATTTTTCAATAGTTTAGTTAGAATAAATCACAATCAAGCAACAACTATTTTTATTTTATATAGTCAATAGTGCTGTTACATCAACAATAAGCAGTAACAAGCACATTTATGTTTAGTGATTAGTTTTAATAAACTATTGAATATTAGTTAAATCAGTTTTATAGTTTAGTCATGGAAACGCTTTCTAAATAATTATTTTATTAAACTAAGGGAGTAATTAATTTATGAGTGTAGATAAAATCAAATTAGGTTTCGCACCTACTAGAAGAAATATCTTCTCAGCTGACGCCGCTATTGAGTTCGCTAATTACACACGTAAGAGGTTAGACGATATGGATGTCGACTACGTTGATATTAAAGATGTTAATGATGATGGTCTGCTTTATGATGATGAAGGCATGAACAAGATTGCTAAGAAATTCCAAGATGCTAAAATTGACGGTTTATTCTTAGCTAATGAAAACTTCGGTACTGAATATGAATGTGCCCGTTTGGCAAAGAAATTGAACGTTCCTGTTCTACTTTGGGGACCAAAAGATGAAGCACCTGCAGCAGATGGTTCACGTTTAAGAGATACTCAATGTGGTCTATTTGCTATTGGAAAAGTTTTACGTCGTTTCCAAATTCCATTCACTTATGTCAAAAACTGTGATCTTGACGACCCTGCTTTTGAACAAGGCATTAATGACTTCATCAAAGTATGTAATGTTGTTAAAACTTTCAAGAATACTCGTATCCTACAAATCGGACCTCGTCCTTTCGACTTTTGGAGCACAATGGTTAATGAAGGTGAATTGTTAGAGAAGTTCAACATCTCACTCTCACCTATTCCAATTACAGAATTGGTAGAAAAGATTCATGAATTGATCGACAAAAAGGATCCTGAAATTGCAGAAACTGAAAAGGCCTTGAATTCTATCGCTGATATTCAAATTTCTGATAAAGATTTGCAAATGGTTGCTGCGCTTAAAGTTGCCATCAAGAGATTGGCTAAAACCTATGGATGTAACTCTGCCGCAATCCAATGTTGGACTGCTCTTCAAGACGAAATCGGTATTCTTCCATATGCTTCTGAATCATTACTTCAAGATGAAGGTTTGCCTGTAACTTGTGAAACTGATATTCATGGCGTTATTTCTGAACTATTGGTTGAAGCCGCAACTATGGGTGATCATCGAGCTATCTTTGCTGATGTTAACTGTCGTCATCCAGAAAATCCTAATGGTGAATTACTACAACACTTGGGTGTCTTCCCATATTCAACCGCCAAAAACAAGCCTATTTTGCCAAAGTCACACTTTGTTTTTGACTACCCAGGGTCAGTAGGATTCCAAGCCCAAGATGGTAACTATACTCTTTGCCGTTTCGATGGCGATAATGGTAAGTACTCAATGTTAATGGGTAATGCTAAAACTTGTGAAGGACCATATGAACAAGGGACTTATATCTGGTTACAATTTGCTAACCTCAACCGTTTCGAAACTAAACTAGTTTATGGACCTTATATCCACCACATGGCTGCTGTTCGTGACGACGTTGTGCCTGTTCTCTACGAAGCCTGTAAGTATTTAGGCGTTACACCTGATTTCTATGATCCTATTGAAGATGATGTTAAAGCTTATCTTCGTGGTGACACCTCTTCAATTATTAAATAATTCAGTACGCAAAAAGGTGATGTATTCTATTAAAAATACATCACCTTTTTATTTTGAAAAAAAGACCAAACCATTTCTGATTTGATCTTTTCAAATAAATTAATTACAATTCTTGACCATTTGATTCAATAACTTTTTGATACCAGTAGAATGACTTCTTCTTGTATCTGTCCATATTTCCATTACCATCATCATCTAAGTCAACATAGATAAAACCATAACGTTTGGACATTTCACCTGTAGAAGCACTGACCAAATCAATACAGCCCCATGGAGTGTAACCCATCAAATCGACACCATCGTCAATTGCACCGGCCATTGCTTGAATATGTTGTTTCAAGTAATCGATACGGTAATCATCTTCAATGTTGTGGTTTGCATCTGGTTTATCGATAGCACCCAAACCATTTTCAACGATGAACAATGGTTTTTGATAACGATCGTACAATTGGTTCAAAGCAATTCTCAAACCAGTTGGATCAATTTGCCAGCCCCAATCACTTGCCTTAAGGAATGGATTCTTAACACCACCTAGCAAGTTTCCACTAACTTTGTCGTTATCCTTCTTAGTAGTTTCAACTGCTGAAGACATATAGTAACTGAAACCAATATAATCAACAGGATACTTTTTGATCAATTCCAATTCTTCATCAGTTCTGTCTAAATCAGAAAGTTTCAAACCATATTCAGCCAACAATCTCTTTGTATAGCTTGGATATTGACCACGAACTTGAACATCGCCGCAGAAGAAGTTGAAATCTTGATTTTGTTGCAAGGTAGCCAATTGGTTAACTGGATTGGCATCATAACTATAAGTTGTAGCGTAAAGAATCATACAACCAATCTGTAAATTTGGATCCAATTCATGACCAATTTTAACAGCCTTAGAACTAGAAACAAATTGATTATGCCATGCTTGGAAGACATTTTTCTTGTCGTTAGCACCGTTGGAAGGAACCAAACCTTGACCCATAACTGGGAAGTGAGCAGCACTGTTGATTTCGTTGAAAGTCATCCAGTACTTAACTTTCTTGTAGTAACGTGTCAAAACAACTTTGGCAAATCTTTCGAAGAATGAAATTAACTTCTTATTTTTCCAGCCACCATAATTTTTGGCCAAATTTAATGGCAACTCATAATGAGAAATAGTAATCACTGGTTCAATATTGTACTTCAAACATTCATCGATTACTTGATCATAAAATTCCAATCCCTTTTCATTTGGTTCTGTTTCATCACCATTTGGAAAAATTCTTGACCAAGCAATAGAGAAACGATAGCACTTAAAGCCCATTTCTGAGAATAATTTGATATCTTCTTTGAAACGATGATAGTAATCGATACCGACATGATTAGGATATTTATATTTACTTTCATCAATCGTCCAATCAAAGTCAGGATTTTGAACAATTTGGAATCTCTCTTTGCCACCGGGTAATGCGTCAGCAATAGATAGACCACGTCCATCTTCCTTATAGCCACCCTCTAATTGGTTAGCAGCTGTAGCGCCACCCCACAAGAAATTCTTTGGAAATTCTGTCATTAGATTCACCTCAAAATAAATTATTTAATTAAATGATACCGCATATTAATCAGCATTGTAAACGTTTTACTAAACAAATTACATTATTTTACATAAAAAATACAATAAATTTTGCAATACTGATTTTAATTTAGTATTATTTTATGTGATAGGAGGTCATCTCATGACAGTAAAAATGGATGACATAGCACGTCTCGCCAATGTTTCTAAATCGGCCGTATCCTTAGCCCTTAATGGTAAAGACGGTGTGAGTCAAGAAACTAGAGATAAAATTTTTGATGTAGTAAATAAATATGGATATAAGCCACTCCGGAAAAACAAAAAAAATACTGATAAAGTTCTTACTAGTGTTAACTTCTTAGTTGTTAAAACAGCTGGTTTAGTTAGTGGAAACTATCGTTCTCTTCCCTTCTTTGATAGCTTAATTTCTTCATTATCGGAAAAAGTCAGCGAAACTGGTGGTAGTTTGAAGATAATTACTACTGATAGTGAATCACTTCCTCAAACTTTGGATGAGATCAGAAAAGATCAGAACGATGGTACGATTGTTTTAGGTACTGATTTGAATGCAACCCAAGCAGAATTAATTAATAACAAATTAGACAGTGTGATATTTGTTGATACATATTTCGACAATATAACGGCTGATTTTGTAACGATGGATAATTATCAAGGAGCTATGCTAGCGGGCAATTATATCTTAAACAAAGGCTATAAAGATATTGGTTATTTTGCCTCTGATAAAATCATTTCTAACTTTATTGAACGAAGACGTGGTTTTCGTGATGCTCTTAAACTAGCTAATATAAAAATCAATAATGATCATTTTTATTCAGTTTCTCCTACAGAAGTTAATCCAAAGGGATTGGATATCGAAAATATAACCAAGAAGGAATTGCCCGAAGTAATTTTTTGTGAAGATGATTATATCGCAATTAGATTAATAAAGGCTGCCCAACAAAAGAATATCAAAATTCCTAAACAATTAGCCGTTATTGGTTTTGATGATATTTATGAAAGTTCTCTAATAAGTCCTGAATTGACCACCATTCACGTACCTGTTGATCAAATGGCTGAACAAGCACTATTTCAACTGCAAAAGCGCTTATTTACTCCAAATTGGTCACCACAAAAAACACTCATCTCAACTAAATTAATTAAACGTAATTCTATTTAAGTCGAAACAAAAAAGTTTCGGCTTTTTTTATTGTCTAAAAATTCGATTGAATCAACGTTTTTATAAAATAGTTAATTTATTTTAGTACTATTTTAGTAAAATACTCTTGATGTTTAATAATCTATGTGGTAATTTAGAGCTGTTAAAAGAAAGCGGATACATTCCGTGAACTTATGCATAAGTTAATTTTATTTGTTAGGAGAATTAATAATAATGTCAGATACGAAAAAAGTTAATAAAACGTTTTTAAAAATTGCTATTCTAGCAATTTCCGTCATGTTACAAGCAGCCAGTGCAATATCAGTTGCTGTAACAGGAATGATCAAATCATTTCCAGATCAAAGTGCAACTTCAATTCAATCACTAGTAACTATTCCCTCTTTTTCTATCATGCTATTTATTCTTTGTGGTAATTGGATAATTAAAGCTATTGGTAAACGTAATACCGTTATTCTAGGATTATTTGTTGCAATGATCGGTGGTGTAGGTCCTGCATTTGTAACAAACATTACAATGATTAAGGTTTTACGTTTCTTATTCGGTGCTGGTACTGGTATCTATACTTCCTTAGCTGTCAGTTTAATTGGTGATTACTTTACCGGTGATGAACAACGTAACCTTCTTGGCATTCAATCCGCAGTTTCTGCTCTAGGTTCAAGTTTATCCACATTCTTAGCGGGTATTCTTGTAGGGATTAATTGGCAAAGTACCTATCTAGTTTACTTAATTCTTTTACCAGTTCTTATCGTATTCATGATTGGTTTTCCAAAGAAAGATTCTACAGATTCTCAAAAGACCGTTACTGTAGAAAATGAATCCTCCGGTAAACAATCTAAAAAGCTTCCTATTTTCGTTATTATTGGTATTTTAGTTTTATTCGTTTATTTCAATGCCGTAATGGCAATGTACACAAACTCCGGCTTGGCTTTGCAACAAATGCAAGTTAAGAATCAAGGTATGCTGGGCACCGCATTAGCATTTGCTGGAATTATTGGTAGTTTAATTACCATGCTTTATGGACCCATTTTTAAGGCCTTGAAGCACTTTACACCTATTATTGCTTGTGGAATTGGCGCTGTTGGTTTCTTTGGAATGGCACATTCATCAAATATGATTTTATTTACTATTTCAATGATTTTAGTAAGTTCTACAACAATTTTGATTCCTTATGTTTATGGAACTGTTATGGACAGTGTTCCTGAAGCATCGAAGAATTTTGCAATTTCAGTTGCCATGATTTTTAACAATTTAGGTGCTTACTTCTCACCATACTCACTTTCATTTATTGGAAAAGCATCAGGTATGACAGATCCAACTTCATCATTTGTTATCTGTGCTGTAGTGATGATTGTACTTGCTGTAGTATTCGTATTTATGCAATTAAATAGAAATAAGAATGTAAATACTTCAATGGCTAAATAACAATATTAGAAAGGAATTTTAAAATGGATAAATGTGAAAAATGGGGTTCATATGAACTCACTCTAAATGGACCATCTGATGGTAATCCATTTATTGACAATAATTTATTTGCTACTTTTACTCATGATAATTTTTCAATTAAAATCCGCGGATTTTACGATGGAAACGGAATATATAAAGTCAGATATATGCCTGAATTAATTGGAACATGGAAAGTCACAACTGAATCTAACGTAGAAGTATTATCAAATAAAACAACTGAATTTGAATGTACATCTCCTTCTGAAGATAATCATGGACCTGTTCGCGTAAGTGGTAAAACTCACTTTGCCTACGCTGATGGTACTTCTTATATGCCTTTTGGAACTACCGCTTATGCTTGGGTATTTCAAAGTAACGAACGTCAAAAGCAAACTCTAAAGACACTATCTGAAAATAAATTTAATAAACTACGTATGTTGACTTTCCCTAAGAACTATAATTACAACACCATAGAACCAGATATCTATCCATATGAGGGAGCCCCAAAAAAAGTATCAGATACTTTCGATTTTAATAGCTGGAGTCTAAAACCAGAGGATATTGGTTTTGACTTTTCTAAAATCAATCCTACCTACTTCCAACATTTGGAAAATAGAATTAAGGATTTAGATAATCTTGGTGTTGAAGCTGATTTAATTCTATTTCATCCTTATGACCACTGGGGATTTGCTCGTATGGGGGAAAAGTACGATAAATTATATCTTAAATATATTATTGCTAGATTAGCCAGTTATAAAAATATTTGGTGGTCACTAGCAAATGAATATGATTTGTTAGCAATGGCCGGTCAAAAACCACTCGAAGCTTGGGATAAATTAGGAGAACTAGTTAAAGAAGAAGATCCTAGTGAACATCTAATATCGATACATAATTGGTATGATCCGCCTACAAATAAAGGCACTAGAAAAAACTGGTTTGATTATACAAAACCATGGATAACACATCTAAGCGTCCAAACTGATGAACTATTCTTTGTACCTCAGTGGTTAGAAAAGTATCAAAAACCAGTAGTCGTAGATGAATGTCGGTATGAAGGGAACATTGAGTTGGGCTGGGGTGACAATACTGCCCATGGTATGATGGATTGCTTCTACAGAACAGTTTTACGCGGAGGTTACGCCACACATGGTGAAACCTATATTGACAAACCAAATACTAAACGTTCAATTTGGTGGGCACATGGTGGGATTCTATATGGTCAAAGTCAAAAGAGAATCAACTTCTTTAAGGATCTACTAGACAATAACGGTTTCAACTATGTAAAACCAATGGCAACTGAAGGTCCACACTGGGAATTGGCTGTTGGACAGTCACCTGATGATAGTAAAATCATTGCCTATTTCGGAGCTAACCAACCTGAATTTGAACAATTTGATTTTCTACCAAAGGATAAAAAATATTCTGCCAAACTAATTGATACTTGGAATATGACAACAAAGGATTTGAATATTGAAATTAACAATACAGATATGTTCCAGCTTCCACGTTCCGAATATCAAGCATTACTTTTAACTGAAAAGAAATAAAATAAACGCTTGGCTTAATCCCATGGCCAAGCGTTTAATATTTAAAGGGAGAAAAATCATGAGTAACTATCTAAGTATCGACATCGGCGGTACCAATTTAAAATATGGTATATTAAATAATTCAGGTAACCTGATTAGCCATGATAAGCTGCAAACACCTGCAAAAAACATTATAGAATTCACTAATGCCATCTTTAGCATAATTGATAAGTACCAATCAAGTATTAAAGGAATTGCCATTTCGGTTCCTGGAAAAATAGATGATACTGGGACTATCCATCATGGCGGTTCTCTTCCTTTCTTAGATAAAGTAAATCTGAAAAAGATAATTGAAGACAAATACAGAATTTATACAAGTATCGAAAACGATGGTAAATCCGCCGCTTTAGCAGAGCTCTGGCTAGGTAATTTAAATAATATCGACAATTCGGCTGCTATTGTTCTAGGTACAGGGGTCGGAGGTGGTATCGTTATTAATGGTCAATTATTATATGGTGAACACTTTCAGGCCGGTGAATTTAGTTTCATGTTAAATAACTTTACTAAAGATGATTTTCTAAAAGCTGCTGTAGGAGCCAATACTTCTGCTGTCGGTATGATTAAAAAAATCGGTTCATTAAAAAAGCTAAGCAACATAAGTGATGGAATTGAAGTATTCAATTTTATCAATAAAAAGGACCCCGAGGCCTTTCCAATATTTAAAGAATTCTGTAGTTATGTTGCAAAGTTAATCCTTAATATTCAATCAGTAGTCGATTTAAAAAGATTCGTTATCGGTGGTGGTATAAGTGCACAACCAATTGTCACTGACACAATTAATGAAGAATATGATAAAATATTGAACTCAACGCCAATAATTAAAGATTCGTTAACTCGACCTGAAATTTTAAACGCCAAATTTCAAAATAACGCAAATTTATATGGAGCACTTTATGGTTTACTTATTAAAGTAGACGATAAAAAAGATTACATTGCTCAATAAAAAAGAGACTCCCAACCGGAAGTCTCTTTTTTATATAAATCCCAATATTTTAATTACCACCATAGCCAAAACAATACTAATAATGGCATGAAACATAAACAGAATTGAAAATGCTACAAAATAAATTGCCCCAGTCATAACAACTGTTCTCAAATTAAGCAAATAAAGTATTGATCCCAAAACCAACAGAACTACGACCCATGGCAAAATTCCTTTATTGACGGTAATAAAATCATTCTTACTCAAATCATATCCAGTACTAGCTATCATGATAGTCAACAATACATACACTAGAATCATCCACCACGAAGCATTAGCAAAGCTAGATTTCATATTATCCAAAACAGAATCAAAGATCACGCTAATTGAAACACTCTTGTTAACATTCAAGCTCTGAATCAATGTACTAAAGCTGAATTGAGCTTTCAACAGAAATCTTTGCAATAAATACAATGCCAACGAGCACATGTAATAAGGCGCCAGACCAATGAAGAAGTTCCCCAACATCTGATAAACATTGCGATCATTCCACTTATGATCCACAGACCCTAATGAGCCCGATTGACGATAATTCAAATTTAACAATTGAACGTTAGTTACTTTATGTCCAAACAAATAGGCAAAAATAGCATGTCCTAACTCATGAATAATAACGCCCACTCCACCAACGATTAGCTGACTATTGTTTCCCAAATTATTAACTAAAATAATTTTTGACAGATGTCCCAGCCAAGAAGTCACCAGTGATGTTAAGTAAGGAATTAAAGTAAAAATAGCTACGAAAATTAACACGAAATCAAAATAATTATTCCACAAAACTAATCTCTCCTTAGTGCAATTTTGTAAATTATATAACTATTTTACTTTTTCTATTCCATTTAGCCTGCGATTTGTATCATTCTTAAGTAATTGATAAATAGTTGCGGCTACAGGCACTCCTAACAGCATCCCCACAATACCGCCGAGTCCGCCACCAACAGTAATTGAAGCTAGAACCCAGATTCCTGGTAAGCCAATTGAAGTTCCGACAACTCGTGGATAAATAACGTTACTTTCAAACTGTTGTAGAACCAATAGGAAAATAATGAAGAAAACTGCTTCTATCGGTGATTTAACGGCAATCAATAAGAATCCGACAATCCCTCCTAACCAAGCTCCTAAAATAGGAATCAGGGCTGTAATACTAACAAATGCACCAACTGATAGTGCATATGGGAATCTGAATATCAGCATTCCTAATGAACACAAACTTCCCAAGATGATAGCTTCCGTAACTTGTCCGGCAATGAAATGACTAAACATATCATCCGCAATATCAACTACATACTTAACCTTTTTAATATGTTCTTTCTTCATATAAGCTTGGGCCATCTTCTTAACCTGGCAACCCAACTTTTCCTTAGTTGCCAAAATATAGATAGCAAATGTTAAAGCTAGAATGAAATTAATAAAACCTTTAGTAATACCCGTTACAATCTTGAAAGTTGAACCAAAGATTCCTCCCATTCCACTCGTTAAATACTTCATCACTTTACTCTGTACCGATGACCAATCAATATTCATTGACTCCAGTTGATTGGAAACAACCGAATTATGATTTATCTTTTCTAGCAACGCTGACAATCCTTCAACAAATGAAGGAATATTTTTAAAGAAATCGGCCAAAGCATTGAAGAACTGGGGTAAAACCAATCTAAATACTCCCACCATCACCAAAGTGACAATGACCAAAGTAGTTAAAATAACTAATGCTCGACGACTCTTCTGTAAAATTTTAATTTTAGTATTAGGAAAGAAATATTTTTCCAACTTAACACATAAAATATTTAAGACGTATGCCAATACAGCGCCCAAAATAAGTGGCATCGCAACGCCCAAAACATTCAGAAAAATATTATAGATCTGCACTGGATATATGAGGATAAACAATACTAAAATCGCAATTATTCCATATTGGATCAACTTTTTTCGACTTAGATTCATAGACTACTCCCTAATTTACTTGTCTAACCAATATATCATAAAAGAGGATGCCATAAATACCATGACATCCTCTTTCTGTTAAAGATTATTTGCTTTAACCCATCTTTTAATAACTTCGATCTCTTTTTTGTTACCATTAAACTCTGAAAAAACCAGTGCTTTATCAATGTATCCTTGCACTTTTTCATTGTTTCCATTAACTCGATTTTCATTCATTGCTAGCTGAGCATAAATTCGAGCAATGTAATACGTAACGTGATTCTCGGCACAGACCTTAACGCCATAATTCAATAACGCATTAGCCGTTTCTAAATCCTGCTTCTCTGAATAGTAAATCGCACAATAGAAAATGATATTGATATAACGCCAAATCTTACTTACATCATCAATCGACATTGTATAAATGTTATTGAATACCTTGCTGAAGTAGTATTCACTCTTCGTATCATCGCCCTGCTTGGCATAAACCATACCCATACCTACGAATGATAGAAAAGTGAAAATTGTTTCCCCACGGGTATCTAATTCCGATAAAATACGATTGAAATCAAAAACTGCATCAAATAAATCTCCATCGTCCAAAACATTCAAGTAGCCTCTTAAATAATAATATTGCATCAAAAGATTCTTATCATTATTCAAACTATCTGAATCAATCTTATTAATGATTGTCCAAGCATCATCATATTCTTGAATAATTAAATTGAATTCTGCTTGACTCATTTCCTTAGCAACCTTCTTACTGCTGCTATCATTTACACCAATAATACTATCTAAGGATAGACCGAGACGATTACATAATTTAATTAAAATTTTCAATGATGGAATTTTACCGTTATTCTCAAACTTGCTTAATGTAGCTTGAGTACAGATACCATTGCTCAATTCCTTTTGTGAGAGTCCTAATTCTTTTCTTTTATCAATAAACGCCTGTATATCCACGCCATCGCCCCTGTATAATAAATTTATATATAATTAATATAATTATATACCCATAATTAAAACGTGTCATTGGTATAAAGTTGTCATATTGTCTAGTCCACTTAGTGAAATATTATTTTATATAATTAATACCGTAGTAAACAAGAAATTTTATTCCATTTATATATTTAAAATCTATTTAAAGCAAAAAAAAATTGGAATCTCTTCCAATTTCAGTGAATTATTTATTTTTTAGATCATCAATGGAATTAATATTAGTCATATATTTTGGAACGGCTAATCCAACTTTGGCACCTTCTAAGTTAGCACCGAGGTCTTCAAACTTACCTTTGTAATCAGAATAGAACTTAGCTGATGTCTTAGGTAACCAAGCACTGACAGTTGCGTCAGCAGCTTTGGTAGAGATTGAAGCCCAAACTGGTTGCATCTCCATAGCCTGAATAGTTACTTTATAACCTTGATCTCGTAATACTTGAGCAATCACATTAGTTGAAGCAATTTCTGAATCCCATGCAACATAAGTGATCTTCAAGGATTGACCATGAACCTTCTTAACACCCTTAGTCCATTTTTGAACTAATTTCGGATTCTTCTTGATCCATTGTTTGGCAGCTTTATCTGGATCCATACCACCATTAACCTTCAACATAACACTCGACATCTGCTTAGGTGTCCAATGGAAACGATCCAAAATAGTATATGCTTCGGGTTTATCCTTTTTCAAACCTTTACGAACGATAGTGTTGATATGTTCTGCTTTACCATAAACGTTTTTAGGATCTTTTAAGAATTTCAGTTTATACTTTGTAAACATCCAATGTGGTTGCCAACCAGTAATCACAATTGGTTGTTTATTTTTATATGATTTATCCAAAGTACTTGTCATGGCCGAAGTTGAACTAGGTTGTAATTGCCAGTTGTTCTTCTCTAGACCATAATCCTTCAAAGCTGTTTGGGTAGAGGCCATTACACCAGCACCAGCATCAATACCTGTGATTGTGTAATTAATTTGTGGGCCCAACTTTTCCTTACTTTTGTACGGAGCTGTTTGGGAACTACATGCGGAAATAATTGGGATGATTAATATTGCTAATAAGAAAAGTTTAATAAACTTTTGTTTTTTCAAAAAATCCCTCCTATTTCTTTCTGCGTGTTCTTGTTAATGATTGTGTCAATCTATCTAGAATAATAGCTAAGATAACAATAGCTAAACCGGCTGAGAAACCATTACCAGCATCATTTCTACCAACGGCGAAGTAAACTTTAGTACCAAGTCCCATCGCACCGATCATAGAAGCAATAACAACCATTGATAGTGAAAGCATCATACTTTGGTTAACACCGGCCATTAAACTAGTTTTGGCAATTGGTAATTCAACTTTAAATAATTTTTGCCATTCAGTTGAACCAAATGAATCAGCGGCTTCGATCAATTCATCAGGAACCTCACGAATACCCATATTTGTCATACGAACTGTTGGTGGCATAGCGAAAATAACTGAAGCTACGATACCAGGAACCATACCGATACCAAACAAGGCAACCGCTGGAATCAAGTAAACAAAGGCTGGCATTGTTTGCATGAAATCAAGAATTGGTTTCAAAATAACTTCGGCAGTGTGACTCTTTGCCATTAAAATTCCTAATGGAATACCAATAACTAAGGCAATCAAACTTGAAGTTAATACTAAGGTCAAAGTTTGTGTCATATCACGCCAGTAATTCAAGTTCCAGATCAACAAGAGACCCAAGAATTCGAAAATCAATAGACCCCAATTTTGTTGATCCCGATTAACGTAATATGTTAGAGCAATAACTAAAACAATAAAGAGCCAAATGGGAATAATATCGAATACCCATTGAAAGGCATTATTGATTGAACCAATAAAGTTAGTGATGGCATTGAAAAATCCGGTAAACTGTACTAACCAATCAACAAAACCATCGATCCAATGTGCTAATGGAACTTCTGGAATACTACCTAATAAAAGACTATTCAAAATCACTCACCTCATTTCCGGCCAAGGCACCTAGAACGGCACCACGAACGATAATTCCTTTCAATTGCTTCTTATCATTGATAACAGCAAATGGAATACCTGTTTGAGAAATATCATCCATTAAATCAGAAATTGGTGTATCTTCTGTGGTTGTTGGAACTTTAGTTTGAATAATAGGTGTAATATCCCCTTTCTTCTCACGAACTAACTTGATAACATCGTTGGCATCAACTACTCCGAGTAGTTTACGTTCAGCGTTGACAATATAAGCTGTTGAAACTTCGTTAGCCTTCATCATCTTCAAGGTCAAACGAGGACCAGCTTTTTCAATGTTGACTGTCATTGGACGAATCATTACGTTACCAGCAGTCAAGACTTTACTTCTATCGACATTCTCAATAAATTCTTCAACATATTCATCAGCAGGATGTGTCAAGATATCTTCTGGCGTACCAGTTTGAATAACTCGAGCATCTTTCATGATCATAATACGATCACCGATCTTCAAGGCTTCGTTCAAATCATGACTAATAAAGATAATTGTCTTATGCAATCGCTCTTGGATATCCAAAAGTTGATCTTGCATATCAGTTCTATTCAATGGATCAAGAGCTGAGAAAGCCTCATCCATTAATAGGATCTCTGGATCATTGGCTAACGCACGGGCTAAACCAACACGTTGTTGCATACCACCTGATAATTGATCAGGATACTCATCATTGTAACCAGTGATACCAACGGTTTCCAAAGCTTCCTTAGCTTTTTGTTCACGTGTATCTTTATCTACACCTTGAATCTCCAAGCCGTATTCAGCATTTTCCAAAATAGTTCGATTAGGTAATAATCCAAAACTTTGGAAAACCATACTCATTTTCTTACGACGAACCTCACGAAGTTCTTTTTTATCCATCTTCATTAAGTTCTCGCCATCAATCAATATTTCCCCTTCTGTAGGGTCGATAAGACGATTGATCATTCTTACCAATGTTGACTTACCACTACCAGATAGACCCATGATAACGAAAATTTCGCCATCATAAATTTTAAAGTTTGCTCGGTCTACACCAAGTGTGGCACCTGTTTCCTTGAGAATTTCCGATTTATCTTTTCCCTGTCTGCTCAACTCTTTGGCCTTATTGATATGCTTACCAAAGATCTTAGTTAAGTCTTTGACTTCTACTTTTGTACTCTTATTAGTACTCATTAAATCCCCCATTCTTGGAATTGAAATAAACATACTTTCCTATGCTCATTAATTAGAAATAAAAAAGCTATTATTAAATTTATAAATAACAGCGACCTTTATAACCCTAACAAATATTTTGAGCTTGTGCAAATATTTGAACCCTTTGTAAGCAGTTTAAACACGTAAAAAGTCCCAAATTTCGGCATTTTCAAGCACCATTCAATCTCACTTATAGTATAGACTTAAGAGCTTTCACAAACTCGTCTGAAATATTTTTTTGAAAATATTACTAATTTTTTAAAAAAAATAGACCCATTTTACTAGGGCCTATCTAAATGCATTTCATTTTTAACGTATTTTTCTGTACCATCGACTTTAGCTTGTCCATAATATTTACATTTAAAATCAATTGTATTAAGTGTATTTTGCATAGCTTCCATTTGCTTCATTACTGATACACGTAACTCTTGAAACATTTGATAACGTTTTTCTAAACTGGCATCCCCTTCAAGGGTCCATTGCATAAACTGTTTAATATCACGAATAGGCATTCCGGCATTCTTTAAACACTCAATCATTTGTAAAGAACCGATATTATCATCCGTAAAACGTCTCACACCAGCTTCATTTTTATTAAGATTAGGAATTAATCCTTCCTTATCATAATAACGAATTGTTGGTAAACTCAATCCAAATTTTTCCGCTACTTCTCCAATTGAATAAGTAGTCATCATCTCTTGCATAAAAAGCCTCCATATGCTTTAACCTAAAGTTAAGTTTAGGCACTTGAGCTTTATAATAACATCAAAATAAAAAAGATGCAGAATTCTGCATCTTTTTTTATTTTGTAACATTCTTAGTTTGTGCCCATTCGTTAGATAAGAAGTAATCATCCATCTTATACTGTGTATTTTCAGGATTTGCTTTCTTATCCTTATAATAATACTTCAAATGGTGATCTAGCATTAACCAGCCACGCCAGCCCATATGGATAGTATCTTCAGCAATATAGTTGGAATTCTTAACATTAGAAAGATCTACTATATTGTTAAAGCCTTGAGTTCTCAATTGATACTTGATCTTCTTATCAAAGTTAGTGATTGAACTCTTTGGCATTCCAGTATATTTAACCCAATGTGGATTAATAGGTTGAATTACAAACATCACTTCTACTTTATTTCTAGCAAACATGTAAAGTAATGCTTGGAAATCATTATATTCTGGTGAACTAGTATATTTAACGTGACGGTGAGTATTTTTATAGGTTCTAATTCTCTTTCTCAATTGACGCTTATAGAAAGAGTCACCAATTTGCATATCATTATCACGTGAATTATGCTTGGCCATCTTAGTAGCTAGTTTATTTAAATCTTTATAATTGTAACTATCGGGTAGCTTGCTTGCAGCATCATCAATCATCTTTTCATGATCATTCATTGATAATGATCCAAAGAGATTATCTTGACTTTGCAAGCTTGAACGTACAAATGTCTCAATATAGAAACGTTGGAAACTAGTAATCTGTTTACCTTCAGAAATACGTTCTAGAGCATCATCTTCGATGGGGCCTTTGCTGACTCCCAAATCAAGAATCCTTCCAGCAACATATTTATTCATTGCTTTATCACCAGTATTAGATTTCAAAATGAAACCTGTCAATTGCAATGGTGATAGGAAATATTTGAAAGCATCAGCTTGAACACCGGATTTACTAAACCATTGTGGAGAAATAATGAATACAGCTTTATTTCCCTTAAGGTTAGACATCCCACCAACATTCATTGCTTGTGTCAATGAAGCAGTACCAGGATTACCTTGTAAAAATGGTTTATTCTTCCAATGATATTTTTGTGCCATGGAAGATGGATGGAACGGATCCATTCTAGAAAGTTCTGATGAACCAATAATAGGAATATAGTTTTCCTTTTCAGCAGCATTCTTCACACTTTCACCCTTCAAAACTCGGATGTCCAATGAAGTAGCAGCCTGTCTAACTTTTTGCGGTGTAACCGTCTTAAAGTTGATTGGCGCCCAGAGTAGAATTAATAAAGCAGCAATGGCAACTATAACAGGTCCAAAAATCATCCATAACTTTTTTTTCATAGTCTATTCCAATTCTTGTACACGTTGAGCAATTTTGTTAACAGTTGACCATTGTGAACGGTCGAATTCTGAAACTGGTACTTGAATTCCGAAATCATCTTGGAGTGTTACTAAAACTTCTACTGTTGCCATTGAATCCAGAACACCATCTTTAAATAGGTCTTGATCAGCATCTTGACCAACATTGTCTAGGCCTGTAACATCTTGCAAAATACCTACGATTTTTTCTTTAATATCATCCATAATAAACTCTCCTAACTTAATTTAAACGAACCATAATTTGTCTAAAATACCTGAGAAAATCATAAAACTGAAACATACAACATTGAACGTTAAGAAGATAGCAAATGCTTCTGTAAACTTATTGCTTGGGATTTGTTTACGATGTTTCTTCTTAAATCTTAACCAAGCATCATTAGTAATCATTGCACAGGCATGGAAAATACCATAAACAATGTAGTACCAAGTTTCACCATGCCAGAAGCCCATAATCAGGAACAAAGTAATGTAACCGACGTTGGCAATTGTGACACGATTCTTTAACCATTTGTGTTTGATCACAGTGAACATTAAACGCATATAGATGAAATCACGGAACCAGAATGATAAGGTAATGTGCCATCTATTCCAAAAGTCCTTAATATTGTGGGACTTGAATGGAGCTCTAAAGTTCATTGGTGTCTTTACACCCATGAAATTACTGATTGCTACAGCAAAGAGTGAGTAACCAGCAAAATCAAAGAACAAATACATACTATATACATACATGTAGGCTACTAGAGCCCAAGAAAGTCCTAACGGAGTTTCGCCCTTATAAGATAAGGTCAAAATTTGAATCTTTGGTAACAGTAACGTTCCAAAGAAGTATCCAATAATGAATTTGTATAACAAACCTTGCATCAATCTGTTAACACCACTGTGCAAAAGTTCAACATATTCATCACGACTAGGAACATTCATAACATCTTTTTGGAAACGTCTGAATCTATCAATAGGTCCAGATGAGATGGTTGGGAAGAATAGTAAGAAACGAACGAATTCATATGGCTTAATATCCTTAATAACACCATCACGAATTTCCATAATTATTTCGACGGCTTTGAAGGTCAAATAACTGATACCTAAAAAAGCAAAGAGTGAGATTGTTTGATTCTTAAGAAGTGGATCTAACTTTACGAAAACTAGAGGAATGATTGCCAATACAACATAACCGGTAAAGATCCAGAAATTATTGTGTTTCTTGCGATACGACAGATATGTAAACACTAATAACATTTCGTAAAGAACATAGAATATCAATGAAATCCCTTGGGACATATTGCCACCAAAGAATGTGATTATTAAGATAATGACTGTTGCGATAAAATCATAAACTCTGAAACGTTTACCAAACCACAAACCAATCATGATTGGTAACAAGAGCAACATTAAATAGATAAAATAATGTGGACTACTATAGGGTGTAATGTTATTCATTAATCTGGCCTATTAAAGTCTTTCTATCAATTTTTCCATTTTTACTAATTGGTAGTTGCTCTACAAATTTCAAGACGTTAGGAATCATGTATTCCATTGTCGTTTCTCTCAATGAGTCTTTAATATCAGAATTTAAATCGTTCGCATCATTATCTTTAAATTCATCTTCCAAAACGATGCAGGCAATCATCTTACTTACTTGTTTCTTATTGTTATACAAAGGAACTGTACATGATTGCTTTACCTGTCTTAGGTTACCAAGCATTGAGTCCACTTCTTCTAGTTCAATTCTGTAACCATGCATCTTAATTTGGAAATCAGTTCTACCATGATAGAACAACAAACCGTCATCAGCTTCACTAACCATGTCACCGGTATGATAGAACATCTTACCGTCAACTTCTTCAAAAGCCTTTTCAGTTTGAACAGGATTATTTAGATAACCCTTTGATACATCAGGACCACTAACTAGTAATTCACCAGTCATGAGACCTGTCTTTTCATCGATTGCACCAATAATTTGATGGTCCATATTTGGCTTCAAGTAACCAATTGGTAGACGATCAAATTTCTCTAATGCATCTTGATCAATTTTGATTGATGTAATCGCAACTGTATTCTCAGTTGGTCCATAAGTGTTATAAAGTTCAGCACTAGGGAATTTTTTCAAAAGTTTCTTAGCAGTTGCGTGGGTCAACTCTTCACCACAGAAGATAAACTTATTCAATTGTGGCATGTGTTCCTCATCGAAACCTCTAAATAGTAGACACATTTCAAAGAATGATGGTGTTGAGACCCATGTATTGAAATCCGATTCAATGATGGCCTCTTGCAACTTACCAAAATTCTTAGTTGTATCCTTATCAACTACATTCAACGTAGCACCATTCATCAATCCTGGATAAATATCGAAAACTGACAAATCAAAAGAAAATGGTGCTTGTAATAACATATTCATCTTGTCTGAATAATTAAATTCTTTTTCAGCCCATTGAACGAAATCCAAAATGTTATTCGTACTAATTTGTACCCCCTTAGGAGTACCTGTTGTTCCTGAGGTAAAAATGATATAGAAGTTATCATCTGGACCAACACTACGATTGCTATCGTAAATGTTATTATCAGAAGCTAGTACATTGGAGATTTCAGCTTTAGTTACCTGTGGAGTATCTACTCCAAAGTCTGTCGTGTCACTCCAATTAAGGATCAAAGAAGGTTTGGCAACTGAATTGATTTGAATGATTCTTTGTGGATCTGAACCATCGTCAACTGGAATATAAGCATGTCCGGCTTTGATTGAACCTAAGAACATTACTAACATTTCAAATTGTTGTCCACCGTAGATAATAAGTGGGCTTTTAGCAGGAAGAAATTTGTCCTGTATAAAACTTGCTACACGATCTGATTGCTGCATTAATTCTTGATATGTATGTGTCTCTGACCCATTCTTGTAGCAAACTTTGTCAGGGTTTTGTAATGCGACGGTGGTTATTTTTTCAATGATTTTATTCATTAATATTACCTTCTCCCGTTAAAATTCGTTGTAAATAAATTTGGCACTACCAACACCGTTATACCCATATATATATAAGAGCACTAAGAAAATAGCGAAAAATACAACTGTCTTAATAATAAAAACCGTTGCTGGTTTTTTTAGGAAAACAAGTAAACTATTTTTCATAATCAACACCTCGTTAAAAAGAGTTTGCTTTATGCGAAAACTATCTAACCATTCAATATAAATGGTGTCAAACTAAGAAATGAACCTAAATAATTGATTATTGTTATTTCTATATCATTTGTATAAACATTATAATAAAATCTTCGCTATCATACGTATGCTCTTTTTATAAAGAAATTTATCACTTTTTGACCAATCGCAAGGCCGACATATGATTGCTTGATTATCTGTTTAAACAAATTTATTATAATTGAATTGACTGTAACTTTCCACAATATACGCTTTGTACTCGGTAAACTTTCTCATAAAAAATTACTTTTAATTGCTTAGAAAATTATGATAAAGAATTGCTTTACCGTTTTTCATTATGAACAACCAAAATTAAAAGTAAATGAATGAAGGGCATAATTACCAAAGTGTTAGTCTCATGTGACATTTTTGTAAGATAAATCGTTTACATAGAACCGATATATTTTTTTATTTATTTACTTAAAATAACAAAAATCACAATTATCATATTTGATTATTTCGGTATTTTTGAAAGTAAAGGTAACTTTATATATTTAATTTTGGATATATCAAAAAAGGAGTTCATATTAACCAATACAGTTAATATGAGCTCCTTTTGATTCAAGTTCTTCTCTAGATTTTTGTCACTAATTACATACTCTGTTTGAAGTCAACGTAGGCACCAATCAAATTGGCATCATTATGATACTTACATGATTTGATTACTGGCATAAATGGAGCAATCTCTACTTTATCTAATATGATTTGAATTTCTTTTTCAATATTAGGTATTAAAGTATCAGATTGAGATATTCCTCCACCTAATACTATCATCTCTGGATCAAAACCATATTGTAAGTTATAAATAGCCACGGCCAAATGATGATATAAATCATGAGCATATTCTTGAGCTAATTTGTCTCCATTCTTAGCTAAATCGAAAATATCTTTGCCTGAATAGTTAGTACCTTTGGCTTCATTGTAACGTTTAGCTAGGGAAACTGCTGTACCAACATTACTTAGAGTCTTATAACCTTCAGCAAGGGTGTAACCAAATTCACCACCAAAAAGATGTTTTCCATGATGAACATGTCCATCCATGATAACTGAACCACCGACTCCTGTACCAATAACGATAAAAATCAAATTCTTCAATCCCTTGGCTACGCCACGATCCATTTCAGCTAAGGCAGCACAATTAGCATCGTTTTCCATACTTACTGGTAACCCAAAACGTTTTTCTAATTCGTCCTGTATCTTAAAGTTGTGAATATAGGGCAAAGCACTGGCACCCTCGATAATACCAGTCTCTTTATTAACTGCTCCTGGAGTACTCATCCCTACTCCTGCTAATTCATGATTGGTCTTAAAATCATTGATTACTTTGGTCAAGCCCGCATAATACCCTGCAAGATCCTTTGGAGTATCAAAAGCACCTTTTTCGACCAATTGATCATTTTTACTATCCCATAATCCGTATTTAATACTAGTACCACCAACATCTATTAAAGCAACATCTTTCATTATTCTCTCTCCTAATGCAATCGTTTTCATTTAATATCTCTAGATTAACATAGATACAAATAAATCGTTTAAAAGATTAGAAATAAAGGATTTTTAGTATATATGACTGTTTAAACACCAAATATACTCGTTTGAATTTTTTTAATAGAAATGGTCTTGTTTTTGTTTATAATCATTTTTCAATTTAGATAAAAAACATTTATAAATTTAGATACAAACCGTATGGCTTCTTTTGATAAACTCTAAGTATGAAATAGAGTCACTAATATAACAGTTAGGGGGTTAGCTAATGAAATTACTAAAAAATATCATTCGTATATTAGCTTTGACAAGTCTTAGCCTGTCTTTAACTCCCCTAACAACAGCTAAGGCAGCCGATGCTAATGCTATTAGTGTGAATACGAGTGATTTGACTAAATCCGATGATTCTGTTGTTACTTCATTGGCAGCTAACGATACAACTGTGGCTGATTCTAAAGTTTCAACTGTCACTGTAACTGTTCTATCTGGTTACTTGACACTTGATGCTGTACCTGATTTCAATTTTGGTAACATTGCTTTAGGCACAACTGCTAAGTTAAAAAATAATACAGCCGATACTACTGGAATTGAAAATCCAGGTGAAGATGGTAATACCAAAGGGCTTTTACAAGTTACTGATTCACGTAATCTAACTTCTAAAGAAGATATTCCTGGATTTAACTTATATGCTAAAATGGGATCACTAGTTGGGGCAGACAATACATCTCTTGATGCTATTCTAGATTTAAGCTCTATGCCTCTACTAGATTCCAACAACAATAACGTGTCTAGCAGTTCCACTAACCTTTCAACTCAAGCTGCTTCTTTAACTTCAAATGCCAGCACCACTTCAACTGTTATGGATCTTAAAAAAGGTTCATACAATCCTGGCGTTATCAAAGCTGGATTTAACACACCTGATTCAGCAAGTATGACTCTCCCCAAGAGTTCCGACTACAGCTACGACAAATCATCTAAGAATATGAATGCCGTAGTAACTTGGATATTGACTGCAAATCCTACAGTAACAACCAAATAGATACTAAAATCCTCTAGTTCGAATATGAACTAGAGGATTTTTTATGATCATACGTAAAAAAAACAGTTAGATCAATTTTGACCTAACTGTTTTTATTTAAAATCCGTTATCAGAACTTACTTTAGCGTACCAATGTCCCGACTTTTTCAACGTCTTTGTTTGTGTATGGATATCATCACGAATCAATCCATAGCGATTACGATAGGCATTCTTCCATGACCAACAATCAATTGCGGTCCAGACAAAGTAGCCGTGGCAATTAGAACCAGCCTCGATACCCTTGTGCAATTGAACCAAATGATCATGAATAAAATTGATTCGATAATCATCCTGAATAACGCCATCTTTCATGAAACGCTCTTCTCTTGAGACGCCCATACCATTTTCGGAAACAAACCATGGAATATTTTTATAGTTATCACGAATATTAATCGCAATATCATAAAGCGTCTGTGGATAAATTTCCCATCCCTTGTCGACATTCATAACTCGACCAGGCATTTCGTAATTATCGAAGTAAATATCAGGCATCCAATCTTGAAGACTCTTTGGTGAAACACTAGGTCTCTTGACACGTTCAGGATGATAGAAATTAACACCTAAAACATCAACTGTATTGTCAGCAATCAATTTCAATTCTTCCGGTGTGCTCTGGAAAAGAACACCTGCATTGTCTAATATCTGTACTAATTCTTCAGGAAAATGTCCTAAGACGGCTGGATCTAAGAACATATTATCATCCCACATAGTAGCAAACTTAGCGGCTTTAACATCTTCTGGATCGTTTGAAGCTGGATAAGCTGGTGTCAAATTCAGAATTGTTCCAATTTTAGCATCAGAATTATTGGCTGCCTTCCAAGCTCTGAAACGTTTAATAGCTTTAGCCGATGCCAAGTTCAAATTATAAGCAACTTGAACAGATGCTGGCCCATCAACCTTTAATGGATAGTGAAATTGATATAAGTATTCTCCATCCAAAATAACTTTAGGTTCATTAAATGTGAACCAATTTTTAACTCGATCACCAAATAATTCAAAACATTTCTCAGCGTAATCAGCAAATAAGTCGGTCACGTGCTTTGACTCCCAGCCACCAAATTCTTGATAAAGTTGAACTGGTAAATCAAAGTGAAATAAATTGATGTATGGCTCAATTCCATTTTCGATCAGACAGTTGATTACATTGTTATAAAATTCAGCTCCATCCGGATCAACTTCACCAGTGTCTAAATTTTTAATCAAACGTGTCCATTGAATTGAGGTTCTTAAAGCTTTGATACCAGCTTTTGCCATTAACGGAATATCTTTTTGATAATCATTATAGAAGTTAGAAGCCTCATCAGGTCCTACTCCATCGTAGAAATCGTCTGGCTTCTTTTCAAACCAGTAGTCAAAGACATTTTGATTAGGTTTATGAAAGTTACCCTCCGATTGTGGACCCGAAGTAGCTGCTCCCCAGGCAAAATCATCTGGAAATTTTATCATTGTTTAAGCTTCCCCCTTTGAATAAGTTTGAGCAAAATCAACTGCTGCACCACGTAAATTAGACTCGTCAGTATAGTGACATGGGACAATTTCAGGTTTAATTGAAGCAATTTTAACAACCTTACGAATCTTTTCGACTTCCTTTTCAACTTCAGGAATCAAATGTGGATTGTTGGATACTGCTCCCCCCAGAACAATCAATTCGGGATCAAAACTGTATTGCAAGTTATAGATTCCCTTGGCTAAGGAATAATACATCGTCTGTACTTCTTTTTGTGCACGTGCATCTCCATGATCAGCCAAATCGAAAACTTCTTTACCACTATAATTCGTAACTGGTTTGGAATTGGCATTATATCTTTGAGCCACACCAACCGATGTAGCCAAATTGCTCAAAGTATTTTTATTATCGACAAGTGTAAAACCAAATTCACCACCAAATAAATGTGCACCGTGCCAAATTTGATGATTGATAATTACCGAACCACCAACTCCAGTACCAATAATTAGGAATAGCAAACTTGAAACATCCTTACCAGCACCTGAATCTAGTTCAGCCAAAGCGGCACAATTAGCGTCGTTTTCCATACTGACGGGTAAATCGAAACGTTCACTTAAAGCTTGTTGAATTTCGAAATTATGAATATACGGAATAGCGGAGGCTCCCTCAACCACACCTGTCTTCTTATTAACAGCTCCCGGTGAACTGATACCAACACCTGTAATTTGATATTGTGTTTTCATCGTATTCACTTTAGCCGTTAAAGTTTGATAAAACTCTTCGAGTGTTTGCGGAGTTTTAACTGGCTCTAATTTTTCCAACTGACCATTCTTCATTACTGCAAACTTGATAGATGTTCCACCAATATCAATTAAACCTAAATTACTCATTTTTTATTCAATCTCCATTTCAAAAGGTGCTAGTGGAGCACCAAATTCATTAAATAAGGTACACACTGGATAATTTGCATAAGCATAACGAATCTTTTCAACACCTTGGGCATTACTGATCACGATAACATTGCCAACTGCGGAAACTTCTTGTGTTGACCACTTGCCGGCCTTTTTAACATCCATTTCGGCTTTACCACGTTGAACTAAAGCACTCACTGAAGCGACAAACAAAATTAACTGATCGCCTACTACTTGTTTTCGATAAACATATGGAGTTGAATTGTAACTTTTATCTGAGAGGATTTTACCAATTCTAGTTCCTGCTATTCGTTTATGAGTAGGATGAATATTATGTTTCTCACCAGTGTCAGCAATGGAAACTAAGTGAACATCATTCAAAGTTTGCGTAATTTTCAATTGATGTTGTCGAATAATGGCCCAAGCATTTTGTGGTTCGTCATAATAACCTGGTAATTGCACAATATAAAACGGCAATGATTGGTCGGCAAACAATTTGCGCCAACTCGAAACTAAACCACGCAACATAATGGCATAAACATCAGGATTGTCAGCATCGTTTTCTCCTTGGTACCAGACAACTTTATTGAAAGAATAGTTACTTACTTGCTCAATCATCGTATGGAACAAACCGTTTGGACGTAAATAAGATGTTGGTGTCATTGGAGGTGGCCATGGTGTATGACCAACTTTATCCTTGGCATCGCTCAACGAAACTTTAGGATTTTCCTTTTGAAATTTAGCTAAGTCAGTATTATGTTTTTCTACTGAAGCATTATAGTCAGCAAATTCACGATCATAATCAGCCTGGGTTTTACCAGTCGTGGCTTCTTTAAAAGGCTTAACATAGCGTTCAATCAATTCTTGACTACTTTGCAAGACTTCTTCTGGAACCCATGAAGAAATCGAAGTTCCACCTTTATAGCAATCAATAATACCAACTACTTCATCAGGATCTAACTTTGACAATTCCTTGGCAATCCAATAACCAATATCGGACATTTCCCAAAGTGTCTCTTTATTCGCAGTTTCCCACCTAGATGTGGTCAAATCCTTTGGCAGTGTGAGTTCACTATCTTGATATTCCAATTGTGGAACGTTGTAGAAATAAACATTTTGTAAATTCAAATGGTCAATTTGTTTTTGATATTCGGCGTCATCTCGAAATTTGAATTCAATATTAGATTGTCCTGTCAGTAGAATTACTTTACCTGTTTTAATATCTTTCAAGGTCAAAGTCTCATCTAAATTCTTCAATTCAATATCAGCTATCGTTTTTTCTGGTAAGGCTGAAATTTTAATTGTCCATAATCCATTATCATCAGTAATAGTAGTAAAAACTTTCCCCAATATCTTGGCACTGACAATCGTATTACGAATGGCTCGTCCACTTATTTTAAAAGTTTTGTTTTCAGGAACAACCATCTTATCCGTATAGATGCCGTCTACTTGTAAATCCTTATTCATTTACGTGTTCCTTAGCCTTTAATTGAGAAATTTCATCATGCAAATTGATAACTTTTTCAGCAACCGTCATCATAATATCAGCTGAAATGAAATGATCTTGAGAATGAATCAACATGATTGATTTTTCAACTTGTTCACCATTCATTTCATCAGTCATCCATTTAGTTTGAATATTGTGTGCTTCATGTAAAGTCTTTTTGGCATCTTTCAAAGTTGTTCTAGCAGCATCGATCTCACCTTTTTCTGCTTGATTCATTGCATTAATACACATTGATTTAGCAGTTCCGGCAACTGAGATCAATTCCATTGCGCGTTTTAATTGTTTTTCATCCAAGTTAATGACATCTCCTATGCTTGACTTGTCTTTAATTCCTTTTCTGATTCTTTATGAGCTTCGTTCATTTCTGTCTCTTTAACAATATCTGGGTTCAACTTGTTATCCATCTTAACGAATGGGTAGTAAATGGCTGTTGTAGCAACAACAATTACAGCTTGAACAATTAATCCATTGATTGATCCAGTATATAAAAGTCCTGAAAGCAATGTAGGTACTGTCCATGGAACATTGTTTACGATAGGTCCGATGAAACCAAGCTTTGTAAACAATAGTCCGATATAGAATGCTAATGGTTGAGCTACTACCCATGGAATGAAGTACAAAGGATTCAAGATAATTGGCAAACCAAAAGTAACAGGTTCAGAAATATTAAAGATGGCAGGCATCAAAGAAATCTTAGAAACTTTCTTTGCAGCAGCTCTCTTTGAAAATAGGATCAAAGCTAGAACTGGTGATACTGAACATGAACCAGCAGCAACAGTTGAGAAGTTCATAAATAATGTTGAGTAAATGTGATGTGCTTGACCTAGCATATTTTGAGTATCATTGATATTCCATGTTAAACCAAAGATTGGTCCCCAAATTGATGTTGGGTGAATACCAAACCATTGAAGCAAACTCCATGTTGTTTGTGATACGAAGGCAAATAGTCCAGTACCAGAAATAGCAAGAGCGGGTTTTTGCAAAGCAGTTAATAGTAATTCAGGCATTGTTTCACCAGTGAATGTTGTACTCAAACCTGTCAAAACAATGAAGACACCCATTGTAATAACACCAGGAATCAATGATTCAAAGCTTCGTGCAACAGCTGGTGGTACTGAGTCTGGCATTTTAATAGTAATATTCTTTTCAAGAACCTTATTGTAAATCCAAACGGCGAATCCACTAATTAGTAAAGCAGCGAAGACACCTTTAGTACCAAAGAATGTTGTATCCATGTAGTTCAAAACATCAATAGGCTTTTTAGCACCATCTGGTGTGTATTGGAACTTCCATGGCATACATATAAAGAATGCACCTAGAGCGTATAGAACAGAAGTCATATGTTCCTTACTCTTTGGGAAATATTTGCGTGAAAATGTGTGTGAAAAAATAACAACTAACAATACAGCAAAGGTATTCAATGAACCATTTGAAATGAGTCCAATCAAATTACCTGTTGTCGTTAAACCTTTGAACAAACCAGATGTGGCCCATGCAGACCATGAACCACTGATTAAACGACCTAAACCTAGACCTTGTTTACCGAAGATCAACCCATTAGTTGGATCAACGAAAACATTTTGAATCATAATAGCAAAACCAGCAATCATTGATGTTGCAGCAACAATGATAAATGAATCACGTAAAGTTAATAACAATTTATTAGCAGCAATTTTACCAGCTATTCTAGTAAAGTTTGCTTGGAACTTTTGTGTCCCGCTTCCTTTGCTTTTCCCCATTTTAGCCAATTCCCTTCTCTTTCAATACATCTACAAGAACTTGTCCGTCCATACTACCAAATTGTTGCATGGTCAATAGAATAACTTGTGTATCTGGATGAGCTTCCTTTGTTTGATCGTATGCCCAACCGATTTGTGGAGCTAGCAAGATAACGTCAACATCATCTCCAACTTCATCAACCATACCGAAATCATAAGCATCAACTTTTACATCGGCACCTTCAGCATCATAAACTTTCTGCATCTTTGAACCAATTAGACTTGTGGAAAAACCTCCACTACAGAAAATAGCAATCTTTAATTGTTTCATAATGAAACCCCCTTCATTTGTTAACGCTTTCAGTATAAAAGCATATACATTTGAAGTCAATACCATTTTTATATTTGTTATAACAAATATCACTTTTGAATTCTCATTACATGAATCAATGCCTATTCCAATTTTTCAATTAAAAAATTTAAAAACGCCTATTTACCGCAGTACCAACATTTAAAGACAAAAAAAGTGCAAATTCACTTTCGTAAATTTGCACTTTCTGATATTCAATATTTGTTCTAAACTGATTCATGTAATGAGAATTGTGACGAACGAATGTAAGTATATGCATATTCAAAAATCTGTCCATTATCTAAGAATGAGCGCTGTTCCACGGTTAGTAAAGGTTCAGGCTTTGATAGGTCCAATATTCTAGATGTATCATCATTTGATATTTCCGACGAAATGGTTCTAATGGCGCTATCAATATTTAAATCCAGTTCCTTCTCGATAAAATCATAAATTGACCCATTTAAGGACCCCATTTGCATTCCCTGAATTATCTTTACCGGCATAAAAATATTTTGCAAAGCAATAATTGTCTTACCATTCATGATTAACCGTTGAATCTCATAGGTCAGATCAAACTGGTTGATGTTCATTTGATCCATTACTGTAGGGCTAGGCTTACTTACACCAAAATTGATTAGCTTGACGGAATACTTATTAAAATCAAATATCTCTAAGGATTGTTTACTTTTAACGCCCTCACCTGGTTGATTATCTTTGACAAAAGTTCCTGACCCCTGTATCCGATAAATTAATCCTTCACTTACCAGAATATCCAAAGCTTTTCGAACCGTGATTCGACTAACATTCAATGACTTGGCTATGGCAGTCTCCTGCGGTAACTGCTCATTTATTTGATATTCTTTCTCCAGAATCTGCTGTCTTAAACGATTCGCCACAATCACATATTTGGGCGTCTCTTTCATGTATTTGCCTCCGAACTTAACTCAATATTTGTTATAACAAATATTTACTTGAACTATAAGTAATTATAACTCACGGTATAGATAAGTCTAACAATTCATCTATACCATTATTTTTTCTAACTTTATCTTTCACTCTAACTGTTTAAACATGTTATGATACTATTATATGAACCCTCAAAAAGAAGAAATTATTATGATTAAAACTACCACATGGAAACATAACTTCAGTAACTACGATAACCTCGACCACATTAATGCTAACGGTCATCAACATTTGGAAATATTCCAACCCTTTGAAAGTAAAAAAATTAGATTACAACTCAACAATTTATATGGCGAAACGCCACTAGTAATCGATAGTTTGGAAATTTATACTAATTCTAAGAAAAAAGTTTCAGTAACAAAGGATGGCAAGAAGTCTTTTGCCGTGGAATCTCGCTTAGTTGAATGGTCTGATTGGATCGATTTCAATTTGCCCGCCGATTCCTACCTTTCAGTCGACATTGTTTCACCTACTAAAGCTATTCATACACTAGGTCTAACTATTTCTAATGACTTAATTAGAACTGAAAATTCTGATCCTAAAGAAACCAAATATTTCTTCGGCATTTCAGAAATTCAAGTGAAAACTGAACATGCTCATAAGAGAATTGCCTTATTCGGTGACTCCCTAACTAATCAGGGTAACTACGCAGCACCACTTTCCATTGATTTAGAAAAAGAATTCCACTGTGTTACTGCTAATTATGGTATTTCTGGTAATCGTCTGCTTCATCCTGGTCACAGCACCTCGCAATGGTCCACTAGTTTTGGTGAAGCTGGTTTCACCCGCTTTGATCACATGATTGCCGAATATCAACCTAATATTGTAATATTTATGGAAGGCGTCAACGATTTGCTTCATCCTGGTACTGGTGCACCCATCAACGAATTACCTACTGTCAATGCCCTAGTCAAGGCAGTACATGCTCTTAAGAAAAAGTGTAAAAAACATGGTATTACTTTTGTTCCAATGACTATCACACCTGCTTATGGGAATATTAATGGTGGCGTTTTTGCCTGGTCAGAAGAAAAGGAAAAGATTCGTCTAGCCGTCAATCATGAACTATTAAAAATGCCTCATATTATTGATATTGCCGATTTTGTCAGCAATGATGACAAGTTAAAACCAGAGTTTGATTATGGCGATCACGTCCATCTATCTAACGAGGGCGGTAAACAAGTTGCTAAATTTGTTGAAGAACAATTAATTCGTAAGCGGATGGTTTAAGACAATATTCCATGATATATAAATCACATAAATTTTTGGAATATATTCTTATATTTATAATTAAGTTTTCAGGTAATATGTTTAAATCATTTTTAATATAATGTAATATGAATAGTATATATTGATCAATTATATTTATTGGAGATTTAATAATGGTTGAAACTACTAACAGCGATATTTATACAATATTAAAAGAGCGTGTCTTAAGCGGACAATACAACATTAAGATGCGTTTGCCAACTGAAGATGCTCTGATTGAAGAATTCAACGTTAGTCGCTATGCAATCAGAAAAGCCATTAAACAGTTGGTTAATGAGGGCCTTGTTTACAGTGTCAAAGGTAAAGGAGTAGTTGTTTTAGAGCAGACTCCTCAAACTAAGGAGATCAACCTTAGTTTGGCAAAAATAAATGGCCTTCAATCTCTCAATAGTGATCAAAAGATAGACCGAAAAACAATTATTGCCGACTTCCAACAGATCATTGTTGACGAAAAACTTCATCAGAAAACATCATTCTCTGTGGGTGTTCCCGTCTACGCCATCAAACGTGTTCGCAGGATTAATACCAAGAATGCAGTTTTGGATATCAATTATTTCAACGCGCAAATTGTTCCAGAAATCACACCAGAAATCGCATCAGGCTCAATTTATGATTACATAAAAAAAGATTTACAGATGAAAATTGCTGTAGTCAAACGACAATTACGAATTGAGCATGCTACCCAAATTGACTATGAACACCTCAATTTAGGAATCAATAACTGCGTGGGTAATATGGTCAGTTTTGCATTCAACGACGATGGTAAACAATTCGAATACACCGAGTCACATTTTATTCCCGATAACTTTATTTTCAATCAAATCATTAAATTCTAATCATAACAAAAAAGTGAGTACCCTTTTAAGTAGGTACTCACTTTTTTTGTGCTTAATATGATTCAAAACCAACCAACGAAAAATGATTAGGAATATATTTAGTTTCAGTACATTCAAACAAACTGCCCAAATCAGTATAAACATATTTCTTTAAAACACCGACACAATTGGATTCATTCAAATCTAGCAAACCAATTTCTTTTTCATTTGCTGTCTCCACAGTCGCAACTGAACGAGCCGCTGCAATTTTAAAAAGATTTTCATCACGAATATATTGATAAATAGACTTTTGAGCATCAGTTTCACTCAAGTCTGGCATATTTTCTTTTCTAAAATAACTAGTATCTAGGGCCATTGCCTTCCCATTTACCATACGTAATCTCTCAACGTGATAAGCAATATCACCTAAACTGAAAGAAGTGTGCTCTGACAACGCACTATCAATTTCAACTTCCTCAAAGGTTAACACTTTTGTTGACAACTCTCGAATCGATTTGTTCTGTGGAAAACTCATCAAATCTTGAAATCCAAAATGATTAGCGGCTGAAAAAACCATTCGATTATCAGTAACTGGCTCAAGTACAACTACACCACGTCCCTTAACCGTATAAACTAGACCTTCGGATTGTAGTTTCTTCAAGGCACGGCGGATTGTATTTCTAGTTACACTAAAACGTTCTGATAATTCCTCTTCACCAGGCAAAATTGTTTTTGGTGGATAAACGTTACTATCAATTTCACCCTTCAATATGTGATATATATCTGAATATAAATTTTTTGGCATAATTTCTCCTCAATATAATTGCTTAAAAGCAACAACCTCATCTATTCGAAGATATTAAATATCTACTTCTTTTCTAACATGACTGATTCATATGGGCGCAAAGTTACTTTCCCATGATTAAACTGCATATCGCCATAATTCCCCAAAATTAAATCGAAACCTGCAGCCACATCACGCTCATGAGTTTGCTCAGTAAAATTAGCCATTACTAAAATTTTACGCTTATTATTAAATCTTTCATAGCTATAAACGCTATTATCCCTAGGATTCAATAACTTATATTCACCATCAACAAGAACTGTTTTATGTTTTCGTAGAAAAATCAATGCTCGATAAAAATCGAAGATATTATTCTTCGTCTTTAATACTTCTTCAACCGAATAATCATCATGGTGTTGTGGCTTTAACCATGGTTGACCTGTTGTGAAACCATAATACTTACTTGAATCCCATTGCATTGGTAATCGTGAATTCTCACGCGATTTTTGTTGCAGAATTTGAAGTGCCAAATCCTCAGACATTCCATTTTTTAACATTGCATGGTAGGCATTAATTGACTCATGATCTTTGTACTGATTAATATCAGTGAAGTAGGCGTTCTTCATCGCAATCTCATCGCCCTGATAAATATAAGGCGTTCCTTGCAATCCAAATTCCACCATTGCTAATAATTTAGCTGATTGATCACGATATTCATCATCATTTGTAAATCTTGAGATAGCACGTGGTTGATCATGATTATTCCAGAATAGTGCATTCCAACCACCATGTCGTTGCATCTGTGTTTGCCATTCACTCAAAATACTAGTCAAATCAGTTAATTTATAGTGTCCCAAAGTCCATTTCTTACCATTGGTATAATCAACTTTCACATGATGAAAAGTAAAAGCCATCGATAACTCCTGACGTTTAGGATTAGTATATTTAACAGCCTCAGAAATAGGTGTTGATGATAATTCACCAACCGTAACAAAGTTATTAGGACCAAAGACTTTTTCGTACATTTCATGAATATATTCGTGAACATGTGGTCCATTAGTATAGAAATTTCGTCCATCATCTAAAGGCGTGTCAAAAGTATCATTTGGCATATTCTTATCTTTAGAAATGTTATTAATAACATCCAAACGAAAACCATCAATACCCTTATTGGCCCAGTATGTTAACATCTTAAAAATTTCAGCTCGCAAATTTTCATTACGCCAATTCAAATCAGGCATTGTTACATCATATAAATGTAAATAATATTGGTCTAATTCTGGTACATACTTCCAAGCACTACCACTGAATTTTGAAACCCAGTTGTTTGGTTCATGTCCATCAACGGGATCACGCCAAATATAGTAATTATGATATGGATTATCCTTTGATTTCAAAGCCTCTTTAAACCAAGGGTTTTCATTGGAAGTGTGATTCAACACCATATCCATAATGATTTTAATATCACGTTTGTGTGCTTCCGTTAGTAGTTTTTCAAAATCATCCATTGTTCCAAAAACAGGATCGATCTTGTAATAATCAGCGATATCGTAACCATTATCATTTCCAGGTGAAAGGTACATTGGCGTTAACCAAATCAAACCAATTCCCAGCTTTTGTAAATAATCGAGACGCGAAATAATACCGTTGATATCACCGATACCATCCCCGTTAGAATCTTGAAAACTGCGCGGATAGATCTGATAAACAGTTTCTTTTTGCCATTCCTTCATTTTAATACTCCTCAATATAAGTCCTCACTTAACGACGCAATTTTATAATATGTTTATACATCTGTCAATTGTTCTATACCGGATGGAATAATGGAATATAGCCAAAACGACTATTATTGCACCAGTTCCAAGTAAAATTTAATTTAAAAAATAATATATTTTTTATGAAGATAGTTTATCTAATTCAGAAAACCAACCGACTTACCAATATAGCGTAAAATTACCGTCCTCCACAACAAGAAAATTTGGCTGGAACGCCATGGGCCGACTGGAAGCTAATAAATTTGCACTTTGTGCAAATTCATGGATCTTCAAGCTCGGCCTTCATCTAAGCAATAAATTGCTAAGATGAATTTCATGGCTGAGCCAATTTTCTTGTTGTTCCGGACTAAATCCTGCTTCTTTTATCAGTTACCGTAAAATCTAAATAAAAACAGTCCCATCAAAGAATTCAAGTACATAAAATATATCTTGAATGATTAATGGAGACCGTTTTTCTGATTTAAAATTTTCTTTTTGATTATATGGATTCAAAAGTTTAAAACATCAATAATATTAGAACTAGGGAACTAGTCGGTAGTAAAAAATTTGTGGGCCCTCAGTGGTGAAATTATACTTAGCTTGCGTAGCAAGGTTAGTATAAGACCGATCTTCGAGATCCATAATTTCGCACAAGGTGCGGAATTATTAGCTTGAAGTCGTGTCCACCACGTTCCAGCGGCCCACAGATTTTTTGCGGACGACGGCATACTTCAGTTATATTTGTTAGCATTACAACAAAAATCATACCTTCTTTACTCTAGATCAAATCTCTATGAATATCCTGCATGCCACGTTCAATATCTTCTAGTTCGTCAGCGTAACCCTTCAAACGATCGCCATACTTATCGACTAAGTTGCTATCAGTATCTGTTTTATAGCGTAACTTATGTTCCAAACTGGCCCACATATCCATACCAACAGTTCTAATTTGAATCTCCACTGGGACATCAATTGGCCCTTTAGATTGAAAAACTGGTACTTTAACTACAATGTGCAAACTACGATATCCGCTTTCCTTAGGATGCTTTAAATAATCTTTTCGTCTCAATAATGTGACGTCAGTTTGACTAGTCAGTAACTTTTCGATTTTATAAATATCATCAATGTAATTAGTTATTACTCTGATACCAGCAATATCATAAATATTCTTTTGAATACTTTCAGCCGTTAAATCATAGCCTTTACGATCAGCCTTTTCGAGTAAACTTTGAATCTTCTTCATACGTGATTCCATATGGTGAATTGGATTGTAATCGTAATTAACTTGAAATTCTGAATCCAAATTTTCCAATTTAGTACTGATTTCCTTTTGACCTGCTTGATAAAGTTGATACATTTTTATCATTTTAGATAGTTCCTGTACATCAGGTCGGTTATCCAAATCCCCTAATTGTGACTTTAATTCCCGCAAATTAATAGTATTGGATCTTTCTAGTATCATACTTTCCGTCCTTTTAAATTAGTAATTATCAAAAAAGCAGCCATAGTGGCTGCCCTAATTTTAACTCTAATTATTATAATTTTAATGACGGATTTTCTTTTGACACTTTGCGATGCCATAAATAAATTCCAACTAACAATAAGACACTGATGGTACATGACAATCCAAAAGTTAAATGCATTCCATCAATAAATAATTGTGGATCACTTGGTATGTAAGAAGTGACTCTGGAACCTTTCAAGATTGACATCGAACCAAACAACAACGTTGTCGACATAGCTGAACCAACTACCATCCCAACTGTTCTGGCTAAACTATAAACACTACCAGCTGATCCATAATCTTTTTCATCAACTGTACTCATGACTAAAACGTTATTAGGAGAATGGAATAATCCATTGCCCAATCCTGCCATAGCAGCTCCAAAGGCGAAAATCAGAATGGTATTCTGCAATCCACTTAGAACATAGAATATCTGGCCGAAACTAATAATAGCTAATCCTACTAAAGTAATTTTAAATGGATCATACTTATCAGCTAAACTTCCTGAAATTGGAGCGACGAACAATTGCACAACTGGGAAAATCAATAAGAAGAAACCACTGAATAAAGGACTGAACTCTCGAGCATTCTGCAAGTAGAATGGTGCAATCACATCAAAGAAGAAATCAATGATAAAGACCATGAAACAAGTTAGCAATTGTACTGAGAACCATTTATTTTTAAATAATTTCACCGGCAAAATTGGATCAACTTGTTTAGTTTCATAACGATATAATAGCGTCAAAAGAATTACTCCAACGATTGTCAAAGTTAAAATGCGCCAATCACTCCAACCTAATTGTTGACTCAAAAGGATGCCGACAAACATACTGGTAAATCCTACAATCAACAATGCTGAGCCAAACAAATCGAATTTGGCACTAGCAAACTTCTTATCCAAGCTGCTAGGTAAATATTTAAATAGAATAAAAATTGCAATAAAACCAATTGGTACATTTAACCAGAAAATGATGTGCCATGGGAAGAAATTCAAAAGAATCCCACCCAAACTTGGTCCGATAATACCACCTAATGAAACGAATGATCCCATCCAACCTAAAGCTTGACCACGGCGATCATCTGGAAAAATTTCAACAATAATTCCATTTGAAGTAGCCATTGTCATTGCAGCTCCGATTGCCTGCAAACTTCTGGCAATAATTAATGTTAACCAACTTACTGATAAAGCACACAGCGCTGAACTGATAACAAAAATTAGAGTTCCCAATTGGAAAAATTTGATTTTCCCGTACTTATCACCTAATTTACCAAAAATCATCAGAGTGCTACTCATCACAATCAGATACATCGTCACAACCCAATTGATTAAACTCATATTGGTGTGAAGTGCCTTACTCAAGACTGGTAGCGCCACAGTGACAATGCTACTATCAAGAGTAGACATAAAAATAACGATCCCGACACCAATCAAGATCATCGTTAAATTTTTTCTTTGAACTGTTTCCATAATCGTCCTCTAAACTATATATTAATATATATAGTTTAATACATAGTAAAAATTTGTAAAGGAGCATTCCATGGCACGTTCTAATACACTTCAATATATGATTCTAGGCTTATTGACTCGTCAACCAATGACAGGTTACGATATCAAACAAATTTTTGATAAAGAAAAAGCTGAATTCTGGACCGCACCCTTCAGCCAAATTTATCCCGAATTAAACCGCCTTTTGAATAAAGAACTAATCAGCTTAGTTGAACCAACCGAAGCCAATTCCCGAAGAAAAATTTATCAATTAACTAAATTAGGAACTGATACTTTCATGGACTGGTTAAAACTGCCGCTGTCACCAGAAATAACTCAATTAAACAATGACGATTTCATCTTACGCTTACACTTCTTGGGTAAAAAACATCTCGATATTTTAAAAGCTTTGCTAAAAATGAGAGAACAAACTTTGAAATTAGAACTAGCTCAATTGGAACTAGAGTTATCAGAAGTTGTTTACCATCCCGAACAATTTGGACGTGAGTTGATTATTCAAAAAGAACTCTCCAATAAAAAATCAGACTTGAAACTCTGGCGTTCTGAATTAAAAAATCTATAACACTAAAAAAGGTCTCTATTAAACATTCAAGACATACATGTTAATAGAGACCGTTCTTATTTATTATCTAATTCAAATATATAGGCGATAGAACAGGATATTAGTCTGGAGCAACAAGCCGATTGGTCTCAGCCGTGAAATTATACTAAGCGATTTATCGCTTAGTATAAGACCTGTATTTGAGACAATTGCGAACTTTAATTGGCTCAAATCAGCGTCCACAGCGTTCCAGACCAATCGGCTTGTTGTAGAAGATGGCAATCTAAATCTATTTTCAGCTAAACTTCCGAAAAACCAGTCTGTTCCTCTTTAACTTCATGTAAATCAAAAAGAGATTTTTTATCCTGCAATTCTTCGGCAAAAACGACTTTAACAATAATATTCGTCAATACTTCTGGTGACTCTTTCATACCATTCTTAACCCAACGTTTCATAATACCCTGGACGCCTAGCATGATATAAGTAGCTTCATATTCATCCATCGTTGTCTTAACTAATTTAGCATGATCATGAAAGTGACTCATCCGATCTAGCAATTTAGTTTTACCCTCCACAAAAACCAGATTACTCAACGCCGGATTTTTATAGAATTCTCCAAGCATAATCTTTAATCCTTCGATCATTGAAGTACCTTGGGGGATTTTTAAATTGTCCAAAAAATCCGTTTCGATACTGTCGACACATGAATACACATCATCATAATAACGATAAAAAGTTGTTCGATTAACGTCAGCAGCCTTGCAAACTTCCGTTACAGTTATAGAATCGATCGATTCTTTTTGTAAAAGTGATAAAACTGTCTCTTTAATAATCTTTCTGGTATATTGTGCCCGACGATTATTTTTTACTCCGACCATAGCTTCTCCTTGAATACAACAAATAAGTAATTTTCGTTTAATTAATGACACTTTGTCTCAAATTGATGGTTGAAAATTCATTAAATTGTTTTTATTATATGAAACATAGTGTTGCAATAATGACATTCTAACAGAAATTTTATTAGAAGCCATTAAAAATTTGAAGATTAGAGAGAGTTCAATTAATGCTGGAATTAAAACACATAAAAAAATACTATTATGTCGGCGATTCTGTGACTAAAGCCTTAGACGATGTATCCGTCTCCTTTAGAAAACAAGAATTCGTCGCTATTCTGGGACCTAGTGGTTCCGGTAAAACTACTATGCTAAATGGTATTGGTGGTTTGGACATTTATGATTCTGGTGACTTAGTCATCAATGGTAAATCTACTAAAGATTTTTCCGAATCTGACTGGGACGCCTACCGTAATAATTCTGTTGGTTTCATTTTCCAAAGTTACAATATTATCGGTCATTTAAGTATCATCGATAACGTTGAACTTGGAATGACACTTAGTGGTGTCAATGCCGACGAGAAGAAGCGTAAAGCCCGTGAAGCTTTGGAAAGAGTTGGCTTAGGACCTCATATCAACAAGAAGCCTAACCAACTATCTGGTGGTCAACTTCAACGTGTTGCCATTGCCCGTGCAATTGCTAATGATCCCGAAATTCTACTTTGTGACGAGCCAACCGGTGCACTGGATACTGAAACCAGTGAAGAAATCATGAAATTGATCAAGGAATTGTCAAAAGAACGACTTGTCATCATGGTTACTCATAATCCTACTTTGGCTAAAGAATACGCTGATAGAATTATCAACTTCGCCGATGGTAAAATTTTAGACGATTCTAATCCTTTTGTTGAAGATACTACTAAAGATAACTTTGAACTTAAGAAAACTAAGATGACTTTCTGGACTGCTTTGAAATTGTCCTTCACTAACTTAAAGACAAAAAAAGCCCGAACAGCTTTGACAGCTTTTGCCTCCAGTATTGGTATCATCAGTATCGCCATTGTTTTGGCCTTATCATCTGGTTTCCAAAAACAAATTGATAAGACTCAAGGAAATACCCTGGCACAGTTCCCAGTTACAATTTCCCAAACGGCTTCCAAACAAACTGCTCCTGACACTAAGGTTAAGAGTTCTAATTCTAAAAAAGTAACTGCTAAACTTAGTCAACAGGAAAAGTCAACGCACACAAACAAATTGAACAAGAGCTACGTTAACTACATCAAAAAGCTTGATCCTGAATTGAGTAAGGATATCACTTACAATTATTCAACTGGAATGAATCTTTTGAGTAAAGTTGATGGCAAAGTTAAAACAGCCCAATTCTCAAATACAAGTAGTTCAAATTCAATGAGTAGCATGTCCGCTGCCATGGCCTCATCTACAGGTGTTGGTAGTTCAGTTTATCCTTCATCAAATAACAATGGAACTAATTTCTTAAAGAAACACTACAAAGTTATCTCCGGTTCACTTCCTAAGAGTGAAAATGATGTTGTTTTGATTGTTGACCGTGACAACTCTACTAACGTCAACGCTTTAAAGAACATCGGCATGAAAGTTAAAGATAATCAGAAATTAGACTTCAGTAAAATTGTTGGACAAGAATTCAAAGTTGTTTCTAACAATAATTACTACAAACAAGTAACAGCTGGTCTCTTCACACCAAACACTGATCTTGCCAGTCTTTACGACAATTCTGATAATAAGACTTTGAAGATCTCAGGTATCTTAAAAGTTAAATCCAAATCATCAGAGAATATCCTTTCATCAGGTATCGCATATAGCGACAAACTAACTAAGGATATCGTTGATACTAATAAGAACTCTGATATTGTCACTGCCCAAAAGAACAGTGATACAAACGTTCTAACAGGTGCCAGTGTTGATGATGCTACAACTAAAGAAAGTCTTGTTAGTTACTTAGGTGGTTCCGCCACACCATCAAGTATTCTAATTTACCCAAGTACATTTAAAACGAAAGATAAAGTTTTAAGTTACCTTGATAAGTACAACAAAGGCAAGAAAACCTCTGATAAAGTTATTTACACTGACTTAGCCGGACAAGTTTCAAGTCTTACAGGTGGTTTAATGGACGCTATCACTTACGTTCTAGTTGCCTTTGCCGGCATCTCATTAGTAACAAGTATGATCATGATCGGTATCATCACTTACACATCAGTTCTAGAAAGAACCAAAGAAATTGGTATTTTGAAAGCCTTAGGTGCTAGAAAGAAAGACGTTACCCGCGTCTTCGATGCCGAAACAACCATCTTAGGAGTTTCCTCAGGTGTGTTAGGTATCTTAATTGCTTGGTTAGCAACCTTCCCTATCAATGCCATACTAAAAGGACTAACCGATCTAAGCGGAGTAGCACAATTGAACCCCGTTCATGCGATAATCTTGATTATTATCAGTACTATTTTGACAGTAATCGGTGGACACATCCCAGCTAGAATGGCGGCAAGAAAAGACGCAGCCACAGCATTGAGATCAGAATAGAAAGCGGAGCAAGGGCGGTTAGCCCACGAGGATTTGTCTAAGTATCAGAATTGCACGCGTACTTTGCGGGCGATTTTGATACTGTAACAAACCGGAATGGGTTGCCCTCGCGCAGCTCATTTCAATAGAGAGCGAAGCAGGCCTGATTAGATTCTGAGCATTTGCAGGATTTTACGAATTGGCTACGTAGCAGACAGTTCGTGAAGTCAGGCAAAGCACAGGAATCTGGCCTGCGCAGCTCGTTTTCACTATAAAACATATACCCCATTGGTTATTCACAAAAAGGACCAGTACTCAAATTCCGAGTACTGGTTCTTTTCTATCTCAAAATTAAATTTTAACTACCGCGACCCCAATCAATCCAGGTCCGGTGTGAACGCCCAAAGCTGGTCCAACTTGTTCGGTAAATTCTTGTTGACCTTTAATACCATTATCGTGCAATAAATCTAGCATATTCTTACCACCGGCCTCATCAGCGCCCTGTCCAATACCAATTAAATAGTTTTTATCTTCACCGATAAATTTTTGAGCAAAGTCTAACATCATCTTTTGACCCTTTTTCATACCTCGTGCTTTAGCGGCAATGGTGTATGAACCGTCTTCTTTACAAGTGATAATAGGTGCTAATTTTAACATTCCTCCGACTACAGAAGCGGCAGCACTAATTCTGCCCCCAGCTCTCAAATAAGTCAGTGTTGGAATACAGAAGTAAACAACAGCATGTTTAATCATAGTCGCTACTTGAGAAGCTACTTCATCAAAGCCTTTTCCTGCATCTATCAAATCTTTAGCACCAATTGCAATCAAACCTGAAGCTATTGCTACTTGCTTAGTATCAAAATATTTTGTTGTGAAACGATCATCATCATCTAAAAATACTTTGAGAAAGTTAAAAGTTCCACTCAATCCCGAAGAAACAGAAATAGAGATAATATGAGTATATCCATCTTCAGCAATTTCATTCAAAGTTTTTTCGATTGATTCCCCTGAAGGCAATGAAGTCTTAGGAATCTCAACAGGAAGATGTTCATAGACTTCTTCAGCTGAAATGTCGACACGATCAAGATAAGTCTTGTCATGATAAGCAATTTGCATTGGTAACTCATATACGCCATTTTTGTCACGGTATTCTTTTGGTAAATCACAGCAAGAATCTACCAATACAGCAATCTTTTCCATTTTACTCGCTCTTTTCGTCTTGATTATTACTTTCAATCATTAATATTTTCTTAGTTATTAATTTTGTTGCAAAAGCCATTGTGACCATCTCAACCATTAAATAAGCTGAAGATTGGTCATTTTCCGAGAGGATCTGTCCCTCTTCACGATGATTTAACATTTTTAAAGCTAACTCTTGTTTATCGCAGAAAAAATCATAGGCCTTGGCAATGCCACCATTCAATTTAGTCTGCACTTCTAATCCCGCCTGAATCTCATTAATCGATACGACTTGTTTCAAAAAGGTTATCGCAATCAAATATGCCAAGTGTTCACGTGTGTAACGTTTCTTGACGGGATGTGGCAATAGTCCATTCTTAACGTAATTATTGACCATCGATGTCGTTACAACCGGTCCTTCTTCTAACCAAACAGGCCCAATATACTTATCAACTAATGTTAAAAGTTGATCACGATACAGATCTAATTCAGGTAGATCTTCAAACCTAGGTAAACGATAATTTTCCAATTTATCTAACCATTCTTGCAACTCATCCATGAACATGCACTCCTTTTGTAATTACAAATATAATTTATCATAATTATTAATACTATTCAATCTAGTTTTAAAAACTAGATAGTTTGATAAAGATAAATTTGCATTACCATTCTTTACGACAAGAAAATTTAGTTGGAATGTCATAAGTAAATTTCTTATTGCTTTAGACTAAATGGTAATTCGATTGTTCGCTTTGAACAAATATTTTAATCTTTTATTTTTGTATCAAAAAAAGCGTCCATATCAACCTTATATAGGTCAACATGAACGTTTCCTTAGCGCTTAAAGCTTCTTTCTTGTCACAATTTTTTACTTATCGTCTAATCCACTAATCACTACTGATGATGAGATATTAACTGTATTTTCTGATACTGATCCTGAGAATTTCACTTTGTCTCCGTCTCTCACAAAGACATTTTTAGGATCATTCTTACTTGAAGCATAGAAAATTTTATCGCTATTATTCAATAGAAAAATGATATTGTCACTATCAATAACTGCTCGTTTGACTGTCCCACTAAATACCCTTTCAACACTTGTATTGGACGAACTGGCTGTGGTTAGTCCATTGGAAACCAATGCACGATATTTTGTCAAAGTAGTTTTGGCATCGTTGCCTACAGAAACAGTACTTTGAGTTCCGTTACCATTCGCTAAAAGATAAACATAAGACATAAATGCCCCATTTGAATCTATCATTGAAACGATCCAAGTTGGTTTGCCATCAATTCTATAAAGTAATGGCATGCTTGCTTTCCATTGGGTCTGCTTCATTCTATTTTCAGCGAGGCTCTTTGCTCTATTAGGTGTCATTGCATCTTCTTTTTCACGATAGAAATAAGTTTTACCGTTTCTGGCATTAACATAAATATATCCTAATACAGAAGTTTGCTTCTTATTCTTACTTGTCATTGAAGCAAAATAATATACCTGACCTTTATAAGAAATCGGAGTAAATTCTTTATTTACTCCTTCTGTTCCCACATTATCAACGGCTTCCATAACGCCAGTTCTTGAGCCACCGATTCCATGAGCATTCCACCAGCCATTTCTGTCACTGCTAAAGGATTCAACCTTACTTGAGGCAATACCAGGATCAAATGTCACATCTAACCATTTAGGTGCATTCTTTTGTTCAATGATTCGTGTCTTTCCTGTTTCTGCATCAACCATGCCTAACCACGTTTTTTTATAGTTAGGAGATCTAGTGATTCCATACGTTTTGTAAAGTGTTTTTACATAGTATGGCTTCCCTTTTTCATCGATCTCTAATTGCGCATCTCCACCTGTCAGCACTAAGTTGGAACCTTTAATTGCTGAATAAATGCGTCTATTAACATCATGTCCAAAATATGCTGATGGAGTATAAGCCATATCTTTCTTTACAAATTTTGGATGAGAATTCTTTGAGGTTGCGTCGACAATAAAATATCCAGGTACTTTCTTATAGTGTACATATCTAAAGAAATCACCTTCAAAATCCAGTGGTGCAATATAAACTAATTTTCCATGATAAAACTGAACTCTTAAATGATTCAAGCTATAAACGTTTGAATTCTTAACATTAGAAAGAGAATTTTGCAGCTGACTGCTGACAGTTTTGTTCGAATTAACAACCGGAACTTCCTTCTTGCTGGAGCTAATTACTGGCATCGGTGCATCTTTTACTTGTTGTGACTGTTGAACGTTCGTTGTCTTAGCGATTGCTTTAGCAAAAGGCCGCATGTTAACGATGGTTCCTAATGCAACCACGATAACTAATGCCAAAATAATACCGAATCCTGGTTTAGCAATATATTTGAGATTTAAACTAGATCCACCATGCGCACTTCTAACACTAAACTTACTAGAGCTAAAAATTAAGAATAGTATTCCAAAGATAGTTGTACATAGCAACAGATTAATAAGATTGTAAAAAATTACATTATACAAATAAGCCCCCGGTAAGAATATAAACACATACAGATATTGGATCAAAAAAATGATCAACTGTAAGCCAGCATAAAAAACTGTATGTTTCTTATCAAAAACTATTGCCAAAATCATTGGCAAGAATGATAACATTCCAAATTTCAGCGTCAAAATCAAAAAATCATAAAACACAATAATCCCCTCCCTATTAGTCATAGAATATCATATTTTGATTGGGGACCATTAGATTGCAAAAAAATTTGAAGGTTCTTTCTTATATTTTAGTTTCCCATCAACCTCCTACCGCCTCAGTCAGCTTTTCTTTTTATGAAGGACGGCAATAAAAAAAGCCTTGAACATTACTCAAGACTTTCTTTAAGATTATATTCACGCCAACCAAAGGCAACCGTCATAACGATGCCAATCGCTGTTAATAAGACGATATAACCAACATTACTACTGAAATTAGTATCTCCCAGATACAAATCACCAAGCAAAGTTGCTAAGACAGTTACCCAGATTCCAATTCTTTGAGCTCTGGTAAAAGCTGTACCTGTCTGACTTCTTTTTTCTCTCTTTGTTATGTATGGTAATACAAAACCTAAGCCAATTAAAACAAATATAGCTACAAAATTAATAACTAATTCATACCACCACATTGAAGATCCGAAAGCAACATCTTGTGGACCGACTGCAGCAATTGTAGCTACTCCTGTCAGACCCAGACACCACCAGCCAACAATCAATGACATGGTTTTATTCTTAATATAAACATACCCTGATGAATAAATATCATCTCTCATTCTAACCTTGATGAAGGACCAGAAAATCCAACATGTAACTCCCGGTGAAATGATTCCATTCAGGTTCAATAACCAATTGAAGATATCCTTCATATTTGGTAACAAAATACCTAAGAACATGATGAAAGCACTCAAAGCTACAGTTAGTATATAACCATTAATTGGTAAACCAGCTGAATTAGTCTTTCTCAAAAATTCTGGCATGTATTTGTTGCCAGTATCAGAAATCAACATTCTGGTCATGGCATTCAATAACACTGCTAACAAAGCTGCTAAGTAAAAGATTTCCGTGAAGGCGAATAAGTACATTAATGTATTACCCATATGGAATTTATTACCTAAAGCCTGGAAAGCATAGTAGGAACCATTGATCTTCAAGTCATCTGGTAGATGATAGGCGTTAAAGAAAACACCTAATGAGAATGATCCAAAGATTGTCAAAAAGCCTGTCATAACAGACAACATAATCATGGCTTTAGGAAAATCTTTATTAGGGTTACGCATTTTCGTAACGAATGGAGCAATTCTTTCAGCCCCGTTAATAGCAAAAATCAAAAATCCTAAAGTTGTTAAATAGTGGAGATTGAATGAAGGTACAATCGTATGGAAAGTTAGTGGTTTAGTCGCAATATGACCACCCATCATTAAGGCCGTAACGGTCATTATTACAAATAGAACCGTCATTCCAAACATGGCAATCCCACCAATTGTACTCAGTACTTCCAATGAATGTTCAAATCGTGACTGAATAATAATGAAGAAAATGAATATCAATAATGTGAATAGTGCGAAATGACTGTTCGACATTTGAGACTGCATTCTGTCACTGCCGTTAACAACCCAGCCCATGGCTACAGCAATTGTATTTGCCGTATCAACGACATAAGGAATCGAGGCGGCCCAGTATGTCCAAGCTGCAAAATATCCTAAGAATTCTCCACTAGTTTCTCTGACCCACGATGTTAATCCACCACCGTCATCATCAAAGGTCGACCCTAGTTGGCCTACCATCAATGAATATGGAATAACATACAGTAAAATCATGATGATCCAGGACGTAATGACGCCCATTCCTTGATTTTGAAAATTGTAGGTTAGATCATCGAATCCAACTACAGTTACAAAATCCATTAGAGCTAGCACTGGCCAGCTAATATATTTCTTCTTTGTTCCTAAATCTGTCATGGCGTTTTCCTCAGTGAAAATAAATCATACTTTCTTAATTTACTCACCAAACGGTTACTTAAAATATACAATATTTTTTGCTAAATAAATTAAAAAATGATTCGAAAGTATAAAAAAATTTAAGCGCTTACTTCCCCGACATGACCGCAACAGTAACTGTTGCCTATTTTGTGTACAATTTGGAAAGTTAGCGACTCGAAATATTTTACCATAAAAGCAACGAACTAGATATATAAAAATTTTTTAAACAAATATTTAGACAACAAAATAACGCCTATTTAGAATTCACACAATATATGCAGTGAAATTCTGAATAGACGCTATTATTTATTATGCTTCTTTTAGATTATATTCCTTCCAACCGAAGGCGATAACCAGAGCTATTCCGACTATACTGATAATCACGATTGAAACGATGTTGTGTTCATAATTAGAACCACCTAAAGCCAAATCACCAACAATTGTTAGGAACAAAGCAGCTAGGATTCCTGTCCATTGTAGACGTGTAAAGGCTGAACCAGTAGTACTTCTACCTTCACGGCGTGTTACGTATGGTAAGACAACACCCAAACCAATCAAGACGATAATGGCAATGAAGTTAATTACTAATTCATACCACCATGTTGATGAAGCAAACTTAACATCTTGAGGTCCAATACCAAAGATTGTAGCTATGGCAGTGATGATCAAGCACCACCAACCAACAGCTAGAGCTAATTTATCATTTTTAATATAGACATAGTCTGAAGGGAATTTTTGACTGTCTTGTCTGATCTTAATGAAAGCAAAGAAGATCCAGCAAGTAACACCCGGTGAAATAATTCCGTTCAAGTTTAATAGCCAATTGAAAATATCATTCATACTTGGTAAGAAAATACCTAGTAACATGATGAAAGCACTCAAACCACAAGTTAATAAGTAACCATTAACTGGTAGGCCATTGGAATTAGTTTTACGTAAGACCTTAGGCATGTACTTAGCACCTGTATCAGAGATCAACATTCTTGTCATAGCGTCCAATAGAACGGCTAACAAGGCTGCTAGGTAAAATACTTCAGTCCAAGCAAAGATATACATCAAAGTATTACCCATATGATATTGCTTACCTAAAGCTTGGAATGCATAGTAAGAACCATTCATCTTCAAGTCATTTGGTAAGTTGAATCCATCAAAGAACACACCCAATGAGAATGAACCAAAGATAGTCAAGAAGGCCGTCATAACGGCTAACATGATCATAGCTTTAGGGAATTCACGCTTAGGATGACGCATCTTTGTAACGAAAGGTGCGATAAGTTCGGCACCATTAACCGCATAAATCAACAAACCAATCGTTGTTAGATAATGAAGATCAAACTTAGGTACGATTGTATGAAGATTCATTGGTTGTGTTGCAATATGACCACCAGCAGCAAGTCCGGCAAAAGTCATTAACACAAACAATACAGTCATTCCAAACATGGCGATACCACCAATTGTACTCAAAACTTCAAGTGAGCGTTTGAAACGAGATTGTACAAAAATAAAGACAATAAAAGTAATCAATGTCCAAAAAGCAAACCAGCCGTTTGACATTTGGCTTTGCATCTTGGCATTACCGTTGTAGGCCCATCCGAGTCCAACAACGATTGAGTTAGCAGTATCAACAACATAAGGAATTGAAGCTGCCCAGTAAGTCCACGCAGTAAAGTAACCTAGAAATTCACCACTAGTACCACGAACCCATGAAGTAAGTCCCCCACCTTCATGATTGAAAACTGATCCTAATTGACCAACCATTAATGAATATGGAATAACATATAAAAATAGCATGATGACCCAAGAGGTAATAACACCCATACCCTGGTTCTGGAAGTTATAAGTTAAATCATCAAACCCGATTACGGTAACAAAATCCATTAAGGCAAGAATAGGCCAGCTTATATAGTTCTTTTTTGGTTCTAAATCTTCCATAATAAGCTCCTATAATTTATATACATATTTAACACAAGATTATATTTTACTCTTTTGAGTTTATATACATAGAGCCTAAAAACGTTTTCTTGAATTAAATTGTTTGTTATTTGTCGATTTCGATTGTTGAAATCAATAATTTATCAGCTAAATTCGATAGTTTAGTAATATCAAAATCTTTTTTGCGCATCGCTGTATGCAAAACGCCGACCATTCCCCAGCAACAATAATTCAAAATATATTCAGCTTCGATTTGATTGGAAAAAGGAATTACTCGTTGGCCGTTCGTAACGGTTAACTGAATTAATTTCTGCATCAACTCCGAATCTGGATTGCGACACAAGACACCAATCATTTTTTGATTAGCTTCTATATAAGACATAACGACTTTGAAAAATTGTGGGCCAATGGCACTCTTATCATTTGGAGGTTCAAACTCCTCTAGTATTTCAGAAAAATGATGCATTACATAGTCTTCCGTTTTATGAAGCAAGTCATAAATATCCTCGTAATGAAGATAAAATGTGCGACGATTGATGTCAGCTTTGTCAGTGATTTTTTGAATCGTTATTTCTTCAATTGGCATGACTGACATTAAATCGATGAAATTTTCACGGATAGATTTCTGCGTACGTCTAGTACGGCGATCATTTTCATTCATTTTGAACCCTCCTTTACTTCACAACTTGGTGCTTTTTGTGTATTAAGACACGAATTACATTGGTCTGTTTATTGTTCACAAAGCACTTTCTTAATATTATAAAGCCATAAGTCAAGGAGGTACAAACATGTATTTAACTTTAAGGGAACTCAGACACGACAAATGGAAATTCAGTGCCTTAGGATTAATCATCTTTTTGATTGTCTTTTTAGTCCTATTCATCACTGGATTAGCTAATGGTCTGGCCAATGACAGTGGTTCAGCCATCAAAGAGACCCCTGCCGAAACATTTATTCTTCAAAAAGGATCACAAGCTCGACTCAATCGTTCCAATCTATCAAAGAAGGATTGGCAAAAGTTTCAAAACAAATATCATAACGACGCTACAAAATTAAGTGTCGCTCAAATGACTATCCAAAGAAAAAATAATGCTAGCAAGAAAACAGATATTGCCTACTTCGTCATAAATCAGGACAGTTTTCTTACTCCTAAAACTGTTAAAAAGACTGACGGCAATCAGGTTTATGTCAGTCGTAAACTAGAATCTGACGGTTACAAAGTCGGTGACAGTTTCAAAGACTCAAACAGTGGTAAAACTTTTAAAATTGCTGGCTTCACCAATACTGAATCTTACTCACATTCACCTGTTATTTATTTAAACAATCAGCAGGCCAAAAATATTCTACCCGACTCCAATAGTTTCAACGCTATTGCTTTAAAGAACAATCTAACTAAGAAATCTGGTTACCAAGTTATCAGCAAGCAAACTTTAATTAACAATATCCCTGGTTATTCGGCTGAACAAAGTTCACTTTATTTAATGATTGGTTTCCTATATCTCATTTCATTATTCGTTCTCGCTGTTTTCTTCTACATTATCAATTTACAAAAACTCAGCGATTTCGGAACCCTCAAGGCTTTGGGTACGAATACTGGCTACTTAGTCAGACACGTCCTATCTGAAATGGGACTATTGTCTGTAAGTGGAATTCTTGTCTCATTTTTAGTAACTTATCTGATTCAACTGAAAATGCCTGCCTCAATGCCATTTAGTCTTAGTTTGACAACACTTTTAGGAACCGGACTACTATTTCTCATCATTGCACTTTTAAGTGCGCTTCTCTCACTCATCAAAGTTGTCAAAGTCGATCCTATCAACACTATCGGAGGTAACAATTAATGTCAGTTTTAGAATTGAAAAATATTATCAAAAATTATCCCGATGGAGAAAACATCAATGAAGTTTTGAAAGACATCTCCTTCCACGTCGAAAAAGGCGAATTTGCTGCCATTATTGGACCTAGTGGTGCTGGTAAAAGTACTTTACTCACAATTATGGGTGCCCTGCTTTCGCCTAGTTCTGGAACTGTTTTGCTGAATAATCAAGATATCAGTCACTTTTCCAAAAAACAACAGACTCAACTTCGTTTAAATGAGATCGGTTTTATTTTCCAAAATTCTGATTTGATTCCTTATTTAAAGATTTCTGAACAACTACAATTCATCCAAAAAATTTCTAACAAGAAACCAACTGATGCCATCGCTATTCTCAAGCAATTAGGATTGGGACATCGTTTAAACAGTTATCCCAATGCTCTTTCTGGCGGTGAAAAACAACGTGTCGCTATCGCTAGAGCTTTTATCAATCAACCCGATTTGATCTTAGCTGACGAACCTACAGCCAGCTTGGATTCAAAACGTGGTCGTGAAGTCGTTCAGATTATTCAAGAAACTGTTCACCAACAAGATAAAGCCGCCGTGATGGTGACACACGACGAACGTGTTCTTGATTTAGTTGATTCCATTTGGCAAATTGAAGATGGTAAACTGAAGAAAGTAAATAAGTAGTTTGAAAGGCTTAAATTATGCGACTAACTTGGCTGTTCTTACTCAAACTTGGTTAAGGTGTGAATCCCGTCTTCCGCAAGAATTGGAAATGTGTTGGAACGCTATGGGCATGACTTGAAGCTAAGTATGTTTAATACGTAATTTTGTAAAAAAAAACGACCTCTATTAAGAGATTCAAGTAAAAGATCTATCTTGAACACCTAATGGAGGTCGTTTTTTTTATTACGTATTTTTACTAACTTAGTTAATTTCTTGGCAGCAACCATTTGATTGAGATATATTCCCAACCAAATAAAGAGATAAATAATAACAAACGTAAACAGATTGTTCCAACTGTGTTTGGATAAAACACTAAGCCACCCATTGTAAGAAGTCATTGCTATTACTAAAGCCAAAGTGACAACAAAATGAATCACTATTTCTAATAAAATATTTAAATCATATTCAAATATCATCGATATCCAACCGATAAAAAGACTCATAATCCAAATACTGATAATATTTTGAGGTGTAACTGTGGTTGTGCCCTGCATAATAAGAATTGCTAAATAGGTTAACGATCCAATCAGAATTCCAATCAAGCCATAACGGAAAAGTTTTCTTATCATCTTACATCCCCAAGCTTTCTTTTAATTGTGTTAAATATTTACGACTAACGGTTAATTTTTCATCATTATCCATAAAAGCTAGCATATTACCCGAAAACGACGCTTCCAATGAACTCAAATGATTCAGATTTATCACGGCGCTTTTAGAAATCTGGATAAAGTCACCATTATTCAGACGTTGATACATTTCTTTCAATTTTCCTCTTAATTTATACGCCTTTATTTGTGTATAAACCGTTAATTCATTTTTGTATACTTCAATCGCGATAATCTCATCTAATTGAATCATAACAACACGATCATCTACCGCTAATGGTACGACATCAGTATGATTATCCAAATTATCAATTGTTTTCATCAAATTTTGGACGTCACCAGAAAAACTTTGTGCCTCAACAGTTACTTTAGCTTTGTCCACCGGCATGTCATCTTTTTGTTGATAATTAATTTCTATTTTCATGAGTTTTCCTAATTAAACTTTATTTAGAACTACATTTTTATTATATCGGTAAAATCCAAGAATTAGGACAATCACAATTACAAAAGTTATTCCCATGTTAAATGTCTCCGTGGAAAATCCTTTGCCAATGATGATTCCCATTGATTTTTTGAAATTCAAAATTTTATCCACAGGTAATCCTTTTAATGCATGATTCAGTTCTTTATTCATCATTACCTGTCGATAAATTGCAGCATTATATGGAGCTGGTGTTAATTTAATCAACGATTTAGCAAAAGTAGGCATGGCTCCGATAGGAAAATAAACTCCCGCAAAGAATCCGGCTGCAGTTCCAATAATCGTATTGATTTTTCCAAAGGTATCAGAGGTCTTCACAAAAGTAAAAATCAAGAGATTGATTGCCGACCACAACAAACTACTTAAAATCATCAATCCTAATAACTTTAGAAAAACTATTCCATCAAAACTTATCTTGTCCTGAATCATGAAATAAACTTGCATGATGGCGTACATAAAACCTTGCATAATAAAACCAATTATCCAAGCACTTAATAGATAGGATAACGTAATTTTAGTGTAGGAGGTATCAGTTAAAACTAAATCAGCTAATCGATTACTTTCACGGTCACTAACTAAATTGTTCATCGCACCTCCGGTAGTGGTTATTGCCGTGACTGTCAAAGTTCCACCTATCAACCAATAATCTAATATTCTTTTTGAATCTTTAATTGCTGACCAACTTTCTTGCATATTCTGTCTTAAAAAAATTAAATAGAGTACAAATGAAATCAATGCTCCCAATAACGAGAAGAAAACTTTACCTTTACTAGAGAAGAACAATCTTAAATTACGCTCAATTAAACTTTTCATCCTATTCGACCTCTCTCCCTGTCAGATTCAAAAAGATATCATCCATATTGCCTTGTCGATAATCAAAACTGACTATTTGATCAGATAACTGACTCAGAATTTCTAAGCAATCCGATGTTGATACGGATATAGAAATTTTATTTCCATCCCACTGGTATTGATATTTTCCTGGTAATTGAACATTCTTTGATCTAACCTTCATTGTTAAACGATTCTGAGCATATTTACATTTCAAATTCTCCACAGAATCCGATGCAATAATTTCACCATGATCAATTACATAAACAAAATCTGCTTCCTCGGCTTCTTCTAGATAATGTGTTGTCAAAATTATGGTCAAATTCATTTCTCGACGTAATTCATTAAGAACCTGCCAGATTAATTCTCGCGTTTGAATATCCAAACCTGTTGTTGGCTCATCAAGAAATAAAACCTCTGGTTCATGCAGTAATGCACGTACAATATCGACTCGTCGCTTCTGACCTCCAGACAAAGTTCGATATTTCTGATCAATAATTTTTTGTAGCGCAAATTTTTCAATCCAATAATCGAGATTACGACTTAAATGTGGATACAAACCCCGACGGATCATTAAATTTTGTCTGACTGTCAAATCATCATCTAAAATGCTCTCTTGAAAAACAACACCAATCTTTTGACGATATACCTTCTCTTGAGGAGTAAATCCGTTTAAAGATATCCGCCCTTCAGTTGGTTGAATAATTCCAATCAACATATTGATCGTAGTCGATTTTCCTGCCCCATTAGGTCCCAAGAAGGCTACTAAATCTCCTTTTTTGATTGATAAATTAATATTCTTAACAACCGTTTTATGATTGAATTTTTTAGTAAGATTTTGAACTTGTAAAAACATAATTTTGACCTCCTTTGTTGAGTGAAGTCATTATAGCCAGGACTTTTTTATCATGGTTTAATTTTTCGATAAGTGGTCAAAATTGGTTGTTAAGATGTTGATTTTTAAGGATAAAAAAACAAGCAAATCTATTTGATTTGCTTGTTGGCATTTAAATTTATTATTGATCGATATCTTCAACACCTAAAGTAACGTTCTCTTTAGCATTATCAACAGCATCAAGAGCTGCCAAAACAACCATGCTGACAGGTAGACTTCTGTGTGGTTCGTTGCTATCAACGGCTTCTTCATCAGATACCATTGTTGCTGGTCTCAAGATAACACTTCTGAAATTGCGTTTCTTTAAATCGTCTTCGGCATCACGTTTTGTTTGGATGTATCTCTTATTGGCATTAGGAATGTCATCAACTGAGAAGTAAACAAAGACAGGAACATTGTTTTCTTCTGCGGCATCGGCGATATTCAAAGCACTCTCATAGTTAACTTTTTCAAAAGTAAGGTTCTCGTTAGGATCTTCATGCCACTCACCGATTGTATCAATAACAACATCGGCATCTTTCAAATATTGTGTCCAAAATCCTTTAGATAAAGCATTCCCAATCTTCCAATCAACCTTGCTGTGCCATGAGTCATTACCAACTGGTTCTCCAGTTCTAGAAATACTTGTAACTGTATAATCGTCTTCCAAAAGTTGTTGGGCAAACTCCTTACCTGCAAATCCATTTGCTCCTAAAATAACTGCTTTCTTAGTCATAATTTATCCCTCTTTCAATTAATTCAAAGCTATTCAACATCCATAAAAGCTTCGTCAATCATGTGATAATCTTTATCACTCAGTTTGATATCTAATGACTTAACGTTTTGATCAACTTGTTCCGGTTTTCTAGCTCCTGGAATTACGATCGAAATATTAGGGTTTTGCATGTACCAAGCTAAAATAACTTGGGCGACGGTTGCTTCATATCTGTCCGCAATCTTCTCCACAATCTCCAATGAAGTGATAATATCACCAAATTTTTCACGACTGTATTGACTAAACTTATCGCTGTCGCTGAATCTATATTTCCCAGTCAATAAGCCCGACGCTAGTGGGAAATATGGAACAAAGGAAATTTTGTTTTCCTTCAAATATGGGAATAATTCTTTTTCAGCATCACGATGTAACAAGCTGTAATTATCCTCAACAATATCAACGTAACCATCCTTATTGGCTTCTTTGATTTGATCCAATGAAAAATTAGAAACACCAATAGCTCTGATTTTGCCACTCTTTTTGAGTTCATTCAAAGCTCTTACGGCTTGATCCTTAGGTGTCTTTTCATCTGGAAAATGAATATAAAAAATATCAATATAGTCTGTTTTTAATCGTTTTAATGCTTCATCGACAGACTTCTTCAAGAATTCTGGACTATTATCAACTTTATTATTACTAGAATCTTGAGCCGCCTTTGTAGCGATAACCAATTTACTGCGGTCATAATCTTGAATGACATCACCGATAATTTCCTCTGAACGCCCTAAACCGTACATGTAGGCTGTATCCAAAGTAGTGATTCCACTTTCAATAGCTTCTTTAACTACCGCATAACCGTCTTCATCTTTTAAACCAGTAAAAATATTATGGCCACCGACTTTATTTGTCCCCAAGCCTAATTTTTTACTTACTACATCCGTGTTACCAATCTTTACTAAATCAGTCATACGTTCACCTCACTATTTTTGAAACCGTTACCTTTATAATAGCTCAATTATGCCAAAAAAATAAGATTACGTCTAATTCGTAATCTTATTTTTAATAAATAAGTATTTTAATTTTCAGATGGTAATTCATGTGCTTGACGTTTTTCTTCAATTGATTGACGAACTGCTTCTTCAGTAGCACGTCCACGTTTAGCAAGTTCACCATTTTCAAGTTCTTCTTTAACCTTAGCCAATTCATCGACTTCTTGGTGTGCTTCAGGATTATTACGTCTGAAAATAGCCATAACCTTGTAAGCAATCTTTTCACCCATAAGAGTAACGAATGAACCAAGTAAGATAACGACAATACCAATAATAGTGTTAACCTTCATAGCCTCGCCTAAAACAATCAATGCTAGAACAGGAGCCAAAGCTGGTTTGACTAAGAAAATCAATGAAGCTTGAAGAATACCAACTTTTTCCATTGAAAGGAAGTACAATCCAAAAGCTACACCAGTAACCAAAACAGAAATGTAAAGAATCAACGGTAGTGTTTGTAAAGTAATTCCCTTGAAGAAAGGAATATTAACAAATTCAGAATAGTTATTTGGAATATTTTGAGCAATTGGTAAGTGACTTAGACCCATCAAAACACCCAATTCAGCTGAACCAAATAAGAATGATAAGCAAGTCATTGAAAGACCATTTAAACCAATTTTGCCACCATTAACACGTGACATAACACCGTAAACACCGAAAAGAATTGATGAAAGCAATCCTAACATGATACCCATAGCACCACTCAAGTGGAATGGATTAATAATGATCAAAAGACCGATCAAAGTCAAAACTAGAGCCAAGACATTAGTTCTAGATAATTTTTCTTTTAAGAACACGAAACCAATAATCAAACCAAAGATAGGATTAGCACTCAACATAATAGCGATAACAGAAGCAGTAGCCATCCCGATAGATAATTGATACAACGTCATACTCAAAACCACAATAACAAAACCAGTTAGAGCAATACGTCCAAAATCAGATCTAGATAATCTGACACTGTGCTTTCTAATGTACATCATAGTGAAAGGCAAAAGAGCCAAACCACCAATCAAGAATCTGACAAAGTTCAATTCAATTGGATTAAATTGCCCACCGGCAATCTTCAAGGCAATTTCCATAGAACTGAAAAGAAAAGTTGGTATCAATATATAAAAGAAACTCTTTAAATTCAAAACTTAATTTCATCCCCATTTTTGTAAGTCAATATTCTAAGTGTACTCCTGATTTTGGGGTCTATTTGAATGAAAGTGTTTCCAGTCAAAAAAAAGAGAGCGAAGCAAGGGTGCTCAACCCACGAGGATTTGCCTAAGTACTGGAATCGACCGTGCACTATACGGGCAATTTCAGTACTGTAGCAAACCACAGGAGACTCCCCCTGCGTAGCTCGTTTCAATAGAGAGCAAAGCAGGGGCGCTCAGGCTCTGAGGATTTGCCTAAGAATTGGAATTAGCCGCTGAACTTGCGGATGATTTCAGTTCTGTAGCAAACCACAGGAGACTCCCCCTGCGTAGCTCGTTTCAATAGAGAGCAAAGCAGGGGCGCTCAGGCTCTGAGGATTTGCCTAAGAATTGGAATTAGCCGCTGAACTTGCGGATGATTTCAGTTCTGTAGCAAACCACAGGAGACTGCCCCTGCGTAGCTCGTTTCCACTATATTGCATAGAACCATGGTTATCTTACTAAAGAGAACCCCCCAACAAAAAAAGAGAAGCTCCAAAAGCTTCCCCTTTCTAAAAACTACTTATTAATAACATTTCGAGAATAACCCTTACCAGCAGTCAAATCATACTGAACCATTCGATAATCATCAATAATCTTTTGTTGCTTCTTAGTTAATTTATCAACACTCTTACTATCTTGATTTACATACAAATTATTAGTACCTTCATCAATACTCTTAGCCATAGCTGGAGCATCTTGTTGAACCTTTGTTAACAATGCATAGTAAGGCGTTACCTTCTGATCCATTTGTTCCAAAGCTAGTGGAATGAATCCATTAGGATCAGTTACTTTGGTAGCATCATCTAACTTAGTTGTACCCTCACCATGATCTCTAGCATACTTATTACTGTAAACAAAGTAGTCTGTTTGATGTTCTTCAACATTGTATTTATAAATATCAACGCCATCATAAATACCTGGTAAATGATCACCATACCAAACAACCGTAATTGGTTTATTTACTTTATCCAACTCTGCTAAAAATTCTTTAGTTGAATTGTCAGTCGTATTAATGCTTTTGGCAAAGTTCTCGATTTGTGTACGTGAACTATCAGTAACACCAGAACCACTAGCCTTGAAGGGATTGTTAGTGTAATTGTTGGTATAAGGCATGTGGTTTTGCATTGTAACTAAATTAATGAATTGTCCACCTTTAGCCTGATTAATCTGCCACAAAGTATCTTTATAAGCTGACTCATCACTGACATATTCCATTTCTGGCAATGTGTCAGCATACTTCAAAGGCTCTGTTTTAGCAGTATCAAGATTTCTAAACGATTGAATTCCAAAATTCTTATAAACTGAATTACGATTATAGAAATTACCATGGAATGGATGAATAGCAGCACTCGTCTTAAAACTATTGGAAATGTTGATTGGATTTTCTTGCTTATTAACCAGCTGCGTATAAGGTGATTGCAAAGAATCCGAGAATTGGTTCATGGCTAGACCTGTTAAAGTCATGTATTCCATGTTGGCCGTTCCCCCACCATAGCCAGAACTCATCATTAAACCAGAAGTGGTATTCTCTTTGATTTTCTCAATGTTAGGAATTGGATCTTGATTGAGTTTCACACCAGGAACTCGATTTGGATTCGAGAAACTCTCACTCAAAACAAAGATCAAAGTTTGCTTACTCAAATTATTATTAGAACGATCTTGGTTAATATCGTCCGCAACACCTTGATATTTTTTAACTAGTTTTTCCATCTTTTGCTTGCTATAGCCTTTAGGCTTATCCATTACATCAACATACATGTTACCCAAGAAAGTCAACATTGGTCCATTGCTGTTAGCTGATTGGTTGATGTTAGAAGCATAGTTAGTATAACCAGCCTTAGCTAGAACTTTGTAAGTGAATGAATTATTGTCACTAGCTGTATAGAAACTACCAATACTGATAGCTGCTAAAGCAATAAAAATCAATCTGACAATATAATTGAAACGCAACGTATGCTTGCCTAAGAAGTGTTCTAACAAGATAGCGGCTGCTATCAAGATTATTAATAGAATCACCATGAAGATAACTATCTTTGGCGTAACCATCGATAAGAGACCTTTGACATTCTTCAAAAGACTCAAATCACTAGGTAAAATCGGTTCTGAACGATAATTAACTTTTAAACGATCAGCAACTGCGTAAATAGCAAAAAACACGTAGAAGATGGCCGATGCATAGAAGAAGCGGTTACATAAACCATACAAACCTAAATAGATGAAAAACAAGATCAACACCGTCAATAAGTAAGTATTTAGATTCGATTGAAAAACAATTTGCTTGGAAAAGACAATATCGCCCGTTTGAGCGTAATTCAAAATAAAACCGACCAAAAAGGCCGATGCAATAATGAATATAAACTGCACTATCCCCAATATGTTAATTTTTTTTTGCATTAGTAAAACGTCCTCATTAATATCCCTTAATATAATTAATATATTAAACCAAATTCCGTTAATATCTAGGTTTATCATTCATTAATTTCTAAAAAAGTTTATTCGTTATACTTTTTAATTTTTATTTAGTTTAATAATTAAGCATAATTTTAAAATTAAATTATAGTAGTTTGGGTACAAAAAAGTGCAAATTCAATTTATGAATTTGCATCTTCGTATTCTTCAATTAAATTAATCAAAAACTTTTGACGATTCTCATCAGTTGTTACATTAACCTGACCAAAGTGAATCCAAGTCGTATTCTTAGGATTTAGTCCAATATCGGCTAGTGTCCGCTTAATAAAAACTGATTGAATTGGATCACCACAATTATTTATCAAATAATCCTTTGTTGTGGTTGAAGTAGTTACAACTGTGACTTTCTCTATCTGCGTTAATAACCCCTTCCAACCATTACTTTCATCATAGGCAAAGCCATTCAACATGACACGGTCGAAAAATCCCTTTAACATGGCTGGTACATTATGCCACCAAATAGGAAAAATAAAAATCAGTTCATTAGAATTATTTATCCGACGTTGATATTTTTTCACCAGTTCATCACTAGTTTGCCCTTGACTGTATGTTTTCAAGCCTTCCGCAGAGAGAATTGGATTGAATTTGTCCGCATACAAGTCAATCACTTCAAATTCTTCATCATTTCGGCAAAAATAATTCGACAATGTATTTAGAATCTCATGATTGAAACTACTAGCATTCGGATGAGTATAAATAATTGTTTTCATAATCTAAAATCTCCTCATGAATCGTTGGTTTCAGTATATTATCTTTGAGGAAATTTATGATATCAATTCATGCTTAAATTTATTTTCTAATTTGATTTAGTGTATTAATTGTCGTTGAACTTACCAGCAATAGACATTGTAGGTTGGATATTAATAAATGCATTGGGATCAACGTCCAAAATAATTTTCTTTGCGAAGAATAATTGATACTTCGTTAGAACCATTGTGATAGAACCAATTTCTTCACCAGAATAAGCACCCTTCAAGTGATAATCCAGCGTCAAACCACGATTGAGTGATTTGAGTAATTCTTGAGAAATCTGATCAATTTTATGTGTGTAAACTGTAACGGTAATCTTTTGTTGTTGAATATACATTTTGTCAATTACCATATTGGTAATATAAATTGAAATGATTGTATATAATGCTAGTTCCCAGCCGAACGTAAAACCAGCAATCGTAATAATAATCGCATTAACTGCAAAGCTGACTTGTCCAACAGTTCTACCAGTACTTCTTTGCACGATCAAAGCAATAATATCTGTTCCACCAGTTGAAAATCCATAACGGAAGCAAAGTCCAATACCTGATCCAGATAAAATACCACCAAACACAGCTGATAATAATGGGTCTTTAGTCAATGGATGCAATGGAACAATTAAGATGAATAACGATGCCGAAACGATAGAAATAATCGACAAAATCGTAAATTTCTTACCTAACTTAAACCAAGCCAAAATCACTAATGGTAAATTTAATAAGGCATACCAGAAGTAAACTGGCGTACTTGTTTGTGCAAATTCATTGAGCAAGTTAACGATTAACTGTGCCGCACCAGTCACACCACTGGTATAAAGCTTTGCCGGCTGTAGCAATAACTGAATTCCTAGAGCCGAGGTAATTCCATAGAAAAGAGCTGCAAAAATACTTTTATAATAGTCTCTAATAAATTTCATGAAATCCCCCTCCTTTTTCTGTAAATATATATTCATATCATATGAATTATAGCAAACCTCATCATACATAAAACAGTTCAAATGTATCATTACTGACAATTTTTTTGTATATATTATAATTAAAGCAATGATTGGAGGATATAATAATGCAAAAAATTGGCTTCATTGGTACTGGCGTCATGGGTAGTGGCGTTATAAACAATTTATTAAAAGCAGGCTATGCTGTTGATATTTATACAAGAACAAAATCAAAAGCTGAACCTCTAATTAAACAAGGTGCTAACTGGTACGCTGATCCTAAAGACGTGGCTGAAAGTGCCGACATAATCTTTTCTATGGTAGGTTTCCCTCAAGATGTTGAAGATGTCTACTTCAAAGACAACGGTATCTTCGCTGGTTTATCAGCTGGTAAAATTATCGTCGATATGACAACTAGTACACCAACACTTGCTAAAAAAATTGGTGAAAAAGCTGAAGCAATCGGTGTCCAAGCCTTAGATGCTCCTGTCTCTGGTGGTGACGTTGGTGCCCGTGATGGTAAATTAACTATTATGGTCGGTGGTTCTAAAGAAGCTTACCAAACACTTCTTCCTATTTTTGAAATTATCGGTAAAGCTAATCACCACTTCGGACCTTACGGTGCTGGTCAACATGCTAAAATGGCTAACCAAATCATGATTGCCGGTACTATGACCGGTCTAACAGAAATGTTTGTTTATGCCAAGGCAGCTGGTCTCGATCTGCAATCAGTTTTGAAAACCGTTGAAGGCGGCAGTGGTGACAATTGGAGTTTGGAAAACTATGGACCCCGTATTTTGAATGGCGATTTTAAACCAGGATTTTATTCCAAACATTTCCTTAAAGATTTAAGAATTGCACTCGATGAAAGTGAGAAAATGAAACTTGACCTTCCTGCTACTAAGCAGGCTAAGAAATTATACGAGACACTAGTTGATGATAAGGATTTGGGTAATGACGGTACTCAAGGACTTATCAAACTTTGGTGGTAAAATAAATCAAAATACAAATCCAGTAACTCAAATTGAGCTACTGGATTTTTTAGTATATTCAGATAAACGACTCATCAATTCCAAATGATGCTTAATTGAAAGTTTTTTTATGACACCTAGACCAGGAAACTTATCTCCATGACCATATTCTAATAGTGTTTCTAGTGCAGGGGTCAAATTAAGCCCATTAATATTTTTATGGACCCAAGGTTCCAATTTATTCATGGCCTCAAAGAATTTTTGCTTTTGTCCACGCATAGACTCATTACTGTCAGATACAAAATGATGCACGCGTAAACTTCCATCCGTCGTCACATAGATAATATGAATTGCAATTGCTCGTGATGGCATACCTTTATCAAAATAGATATGACCTAGCATTGAATAATCACCGAAGCCCTTGAATCCGTCTACCTGTTGATACCAGTCTGGACCTTCAAAAAATTCATCATCCAATTGATCGTAGTCCTCCACATGATGATGAAAAGTAAATGGATCAGTTAAACTAGCAGCCTTGGCTCCAATAATCTTATGCATTCTTGCAACATTGGGAATTAACACTTTATCCACCTTTTTTAAAACGGTAGTATCACGATAAACTTTAAACAGCTCATAATTATTAACAATCAAGATTGATTTTTGCTGGGGTAAAGTTTCAATGAAGTCACTTCGAAAGTCTGCTGCCAAAATTGCACTCGGCACATAAAAATCTAAGTTGTACACATCTGGCAGTGGATAAAGTTTCGTATCATTCAAACCATATACGCTGACCTGTGGATTAGCAATTACACTGAATGACTGTTTTTTATCGATAAAGGTTTGGACTGTCTTCTGTAGCTCTTTAGAATCACGAACCGGTTCAATTATTGGAACAATCTGTGAATTAAACCAACCCTCTTCACATAATTCCTTCAAAGCAAGTAGATCGTACATTCGACCACGAAAATAAGGATAATAGGTCATATTTTATCCTCCAAATTCGGTTGCTGTAATTTTTGTAGTTGAAATTTCAATTCTTGATATTCCGCATTTCTTGCGTCAAGTTCATCTTGTAACGCCGTTACAGCATCATTCTGTATTTCTTCAATAAAGCGATCATAAAGATTGTTATCAGGATTATAGACATCATAACCGGCTTTTTGACGTTTCTTCAATTCCTTATAGAGCCTATCCTCAGAATATAACTGCAATCCCTTCTCCACTTTCTTAGCCTTATCGACTTCTCTAAATAATGAGGCCACAAAATGGCTTGTCAGTTGTTTTTCATCAACTTGTAGTTCTTGGAATTGAGCCTTCTTAGCAACCGTCAAGAATCCTGGTGCCACTAGAGTCTGAGGCGAAGCTTCCATGGCTTTTTTATCAAAGGCCCGATAGATCAAAACTCCAATGTGACTGGGAATTTCATCAGCCACTTCTTCGAATAGTTTCTGAGGCAAAACGAAATAATTGTAATTACCGATAAAAGACAATTTAGCCTTGGAGTGAAAATCAGATTTCGTTACTTTCAATTCATAGCAACGCCACTCAATCTGACCATCCCGCAATTGTTGATAACTCAAAGTATCAACGATACCTTTATCATCTGGCATCGAAACTTCTTCAACAACGTATGAGCCCTGTTCTTTACAATATTGATAAAGCGTACTCTCTAAATCCTTAGTTAACTTAGTTTTCATCTTGTTCCTTCCAAAAGTTATCCACTGTACCTGTTAATTGTTGCAACGATGAAATACGATGATAATTTTGCCAATGCTGTGGAAAAAATCTAGTGTAGCGCATACCGCCAAATCTTTGATCTACCAATAAAACAATCCCTTTATCATGGCTACTTCTGATCAAACGCCCCGCGGCCTGTAAAACATTATTCATCCCTGGCATCTGATATGCATACTCAAATCCATGTCCATTTTTATTATCATAGTAATCTCTAATCAAATTATTCTCAGCACTTAATCCTGGTAAACCGACACTGACGATGGCAACACCGATTAATTTATCGCCTCTTAAATCAATTCCTTCAGAGAAAATACCACCTAAAACACAAAAACCAACCAAAGTTTCCTCCGTGGCATTATCGAATTGATCCAAAAATTCTTGTCGAGTTATACTATCCATCTCTGATGTCTGGGCAATTGTATTAACATGTGGATAACTTTTTTCAAAACTAGTCTTCACCTGTTCTAAATACCCATATGAAGGAAAGAAGAATAAATAATTACCTTTTTTACTATCGACTAAAGTTTTCAAGCTCTCGACAATCCTCTCTTGATTGAATTCTCGTTGTCGATAAGTCGTCTGAATATACTGCGTTATCAAAATAGCTTGATGATCTATCGGAAACGGTGATGGCAACTGATAGGCCAAACTGTTATCACTTCCACCTAAAACACTTTGATAGTAGTCCATTGGTGATAATGTGGCGGAGAACAACACTGCTCCCAATCCAAGATCCAACGATTGATCAATAAAATGACTTGGGTCAAGGCACAATTGTTTAACGACAAGATGTTTATTTTCAATTACAATACGTGTCTTATAAGTATCGTTATACAACGCTCCAATTTTGACAAAGGTCAGACAATCAAAGAAATAATCCTTAGCACTATCTAAAAAATCAGATGGTTTCTGATCTTGCATCCATTCACCCATAAAGTCATCAAACTTACCTAGAACTTTTAACAATTCATCTGGGGCATCTGAAGTTATTTTTTCTTCCAAATCATCCGTTTGTAATTGTTTCTTGATTTGATTGAAAACACGTCGGACTTTTTTTAACTGCTTTTGAAAATCCTTACTGGTTTTGGTTTCAATCTTTTTAGCCACTCTCAATAATGAAGAAATCTTAAAATCACTTACCTCCGCTGAATACATTGAACGTGAACGACTGACCAAATTATGGGCTTCATCAATTAGGAAGAAATTATCTGTGTCCTTTTCGATAAAGAAACGTTGTAGATAGACTAACGGATCGAATAAATAATTGTAATCACAAATAATGACATCACAAAATAACGAGGCATCCAGTGAAAACTCGAATGGGTCAACTGTGTGCTTTCTAGCATACTTTTCCACAACCTCACGGGTAATTGCATCTTCGTTGGTTAATAAATCGGCTAGAGCTGGTTTTAATCGGTCATAGTAACCAATCATATATGGATCCTTTTCCGGTGGTACATCTTGTTCCTTAAAACGTATTTTGTCTTTGGCAGTTAAGGTAATACTCTTCAATTGAAGTCCTTTTTTGGACATCAAAGCTATTGTTTCTTCGGCAACTCGTCTAGTACTCTGCTTGGCCGTTAAATAAAACAATCGTTGGATCTTTTCTTCTCCCATCGATTTAATAGCTGGAAATAAAGTAGAGATTGTTTTACCTGTGCCAGTTGGTGCTTCAACAAAGAGACGCTTTTGATAATAAACAGTTTTATAAACGGCCGCTGCTAATTCATGTTGACCAGCACGGAACCTATCAAATGGGAAAGGCATTTGTTGAATCGATTGATTACGGGTTTTACGTAATTTAGCTCGTAAGACTAGCCAATATTCGTATTCATCTATTAAATTTTGAAAAAATTCATTTAATTCGTCACGCTCAAAAGTCTTGTCATCACTCGTAATTGTCTCGGTGCTGACTTGAAAATAAGTCAATCGTAAATTAACATGTTCTAACTCTGGATGTTCTTTCAAAATAATGTAGCCATAAACTTTAACCTGACCCCAATATAGTTCCAAAGTATTGTCGCTCAATTCATCAAATAGTTGATCTGATGTTTTGATTTCTTCAATTAAAATACTCTTATCAGTTGTCGTAATACCATCAGCACGTCCTGAAATGACATACTCAGTATCATTCATAGTTACTTCCGTCTTTAAATAAAATTCACTTTCATAGTCAGCATTTCTCGAACGTGTTTTTTGTAGTCTACGGTGAATTCGGGAACCGTTTTGAGCCGTATTTTGACTATTTTTATTTTCCATTAAATCACCACTACGTAGTACGAACTCAACTAACTGTCGAATTCCAATTTTGGTCGCCATAGACTACCTCCTCAAATTACTATTTAACATTGTAAAACATACGTTCGATTTTGTCTGTAGACAATTTTTGTAAACTTTCAATCATTAGTGCCAACTACTCAGCTACTTTTTACAATTAAAAAATCATATAATTAATATTATTAATTCAGTTGGGGATGTATTTCATGCAAATTAGTACCGAAGATGTCTTAATTGATTCACTCAATAATCTTTTAGAAAGCAAATCAGTTGATAAAATCACTGTCAAAGACATTGTCTCTGAATGTGGTTTAACCAGACAAACTTTTTATAACCATTTCTCCGATATTTATGCACTGGTGGAATACTCTGCCTGTCAAAATGCTAAAAAATATCTGGACAAAGCTTCTGATTACGATAATTGGCAAGAAGGTTTTTGCAATATCATGATCAAGATCAAAGAGAACAAAACCATTGCTCAAAATGTTTACCATTCGATTTATCGTGATTTGATGGAAAAATATATCTATGATGTCCTTTACGGATATATCATTCAAATTGTCGAAAAACAGGCTGAAGGTATGTCCGTTTCACAAAACCATAAGGATTTTATTGCTCATTTCTATAGTCTTGCCTTCATCGCCATAATTTTTGAATGGATTCGTGATGATATGAAAGATGATCCTGAAGAAATCGTTGAGCAGATTGGTGTCCTGATTCATGGTGATTTTAAAAAAGCTTTGAATAAATACGCTAAATAAGTTTACAGATATTGGGAAGTGTAAATAATATTTACACTTCTATTTTTTTGTCAATTGTTCATTCCCGGAGTTTATTTTATCTTGAATGCAAGGACGAAGTTCCTTTGACATTTTCGAAAGAAGGCAACAACAATGAACATTTATAAAACAATGTATCATCCTCATAAACCAGCCGGTATTGATGACCGCAAATCTAATATCATTGGTGGAGGAATCGCCGGATTGGCAACAGCAGCATTCTTAATTGATGACGCTAAAATGCCAGCTCGTAACATTACCATTTACGAGAAAAAGCCTGTTATGGGTGGTTCTATGGACGGTACTAAAGGTAATGAAGGTTACCTTTGCCGTGCCGAACGTGAACTAGAACCTTATATGGAATGTCTCTGGTATCTCTGCGGCAAGATTCCTTCACTTGAAAATGAAGGCAGAACTGTTCTTGATGATGTCGTTGATTTTAACCGTGATGAACCAATTCATACTGAAGCCAGAGTTATCGTTAACCAAGGAGAAATTGACGGACAATATCATAATTACAAGATGCCTCAACGTTACGTTACCGCTATGGTTAAAATTGTTTCTTCAACTGAAGAAGAATTAGCTGATAAACGAATCGATGAATTCTTCGATAAAGATTTCTTCAAGACTAATTTCTGGACTTGCTTCCACAGTCAACTAGCCTTCAAACACTATCACAGTGCCATCGAATGTCGTCGTTATTGGCAAAGATTTACTTTCATCAACCGTCACGAATATCTTGAAGGTTTCATTCATACTAAATATAACGAATATGACGCAATTATTTTACCTATTGAAAGATGGTTGATTGATCATGGAGTTCACTTTGTAAATAATTTCTCTGTTTACGACCTAACTCTTGATACAAAGAATGATACTGTTCAAGCAATTCTTGCTCATCAAAACGGCCAAGATGTCACTATTCCCGTAAGCAACAAAGACTTAGTCTTCGTTACTAGCGGTTCTATCAGTGAAAATAGTTGCTTCGGTGATAATAATACTGTTGCCAAAACAAATACTGATACTGAAGATATGGGTACTTTCACTATTTGGAAGAATCTAGCCAAGAAGGATGATAAATTTGGACATCCCGATAAATTCTTAGGTCAGATCGACCAAACAAAGTGGATTTCCTTCTTCCCAACTGTCAAAGGCTATCCTGAATTCTTCAGACGTATTGAAGAGTTATCCGGAAGCAAAGCCGGTACTGGTGGTTTAATGACTTTCAAAGATTCAAATTGGGACATGTCATTTGAAATTCACCACAAACCATTCTTCCCTTACCAAGCTGACGATGAAGAAGTTGGTTGGGGCTATGGTCTCTACGGCGAAAACGTCGGTAATTACATCAAGAAACGCATGTGGGATTGTACCGGTGACGAAATCATGACTGAACTTCTTTATCATCTAGGTATGTTGGACATCAAAGACGAAGTTCTAAAACATACTTACATGTCAACAGCTATGATGCCTTACGCAACTAGTCAATTCATGCCACGTAAATTAGGCGATCGTCCTAAAGTGGTTCCTGATGGCTGTACTAACCTAGCCTTCTTAGGTCAATTCGTTGAAGTTGATGACGATGTTGTCTTCACCGTTGAAACTTCAGTTAGAACTGGTCTAGAAAGCGTCTATGAACTACTTGATGTTGATAAAGATGTTCTTGAAGTTAACCCTTCAAGATACGACATCAGATACTTGCTAGAAAGAGTTAAACGTTTCAACGGTATCAAGGGTAAGATTACACCTGATATGTTGCCACAATTAACTCCGGATCAACTCCCTGCTGTGACTCAAGAACTATTACACTACGTAAATAATATTCCACCATATTATACGATGTACCTTGGACGCGACAAGACCGTACCATATAAGGAATCAATCTTGCATCCCAAAGCACCACACAGTAAATAAAATCTAACAAGCAAATAGCCAGTAACTCGATTTTGAGTTACTGGTTATTTTGGTTTTCATTGGAATTTGGATTGGATTAAATCACTTTAAAATTTTTAGACATAGAGGATATTAGATCAAATAATTCTTCTTAAACAGGACAGTCAAAATACTTTTTAGTCTGGAAAAAAATTGGGAATGCATTCAACTATGAAATCATTGTTAGTGGCTTGCCACTTACAATGAGACCGATCTTGGAGATCCATAATTTTACACAAAGTGTAAAATTATTAGCCTCAAGTCGTGTCCATAGCGTTCCAATGCATTCCCAATTTTTTGGAAGACGGAAATATAAGCATATTTATCTTATTTAATTTGTCCAACTAAAATTGTTGATCCAACTGTTATTTGCTTTACCTGATTCCAATCTATCAAACTATTATCAACGTTGAACAATAACGGTGTCATATTGATAAAGGCATTTCGTTCTTCCCCAGAGACGTTATACGTCTTTGTAGCGTCAATTTGATCCACTAACGTACAATGTTCCTCAAAGTAATCTAAAACCTTCTGATTGGAGTATTTCTCTTGTTTCAACTGATCCTTAGCTTGCTGACGTAATTCCTGAACGTGATATTCATTAGGAATAACTTTCAAAACGTACCCTGCTGGTTTTAAAATTCTACTGAACTCGCCATAGTTGGCAGGAGAAAAGATATCAATGATTCCATCAATTTTTTGAGCTTGTATTGGCAAATGAGCTAAATCACCAACAAACCATTCCACCGGCGTATTAGGCCCCTTAGCTGCCAATTGAATTGAGTCTTTTGAAATATCAAAAGCAAAGACATCCTTATTCTCTAACTCAGCAATCTTCTTTGAATAATAGCCTTCACCACAACCGACATCGAGTGTACTTTGAATATTAAGATTCTGAACCAATTTAACAATTTTATCAGCGATATGATCGTACATTCCGTGTTCCAAAACCAAGTGACGATTCTCAAATGATTCCAAATCATAATTTTTCTGTTGCTTACTATTTAATACGAAATCGACAAAACCTTTTTTGGAAATATCGAAGGTATGATTCTGATCACAAATCAGACTATTTCCCACTAAATCCAATTTTTCACCACAAATGGGACATTGGAAATATTCATCACTGTTATTAAACTTTTGAATCTTATTATTCATTAAAAGCACCTATTCTTCTGCTCTCGATATTAACTGAGGCATCGCACTATCTAAAAATTTTTGCGCAAAATCATCGTTATATATCCAGGCATTAATTTGATTTTTAGTTAAGATCAATGGCATTCGATCGTGAATTTTGACCATCGATTCATTCGGTTGGGTGGTAAAAAGAATACTCTGCGCCACACCATCAAAATAATTGTAACAACCTGCAATGAAAAGTGTTTCGGGGTCATTACTGAAATTAAATTTATATTTCTGTTTTGTCTTATTCCACTCAAAGAAACCAGTTGTCGGATAAACGCAACGCCGTTTTTTAAAAGAGTCCGCAAACATCTGCTTCTGTTGAACCGTTTCTGAACGAGCATTGATAATTGATTGTCCCGTTTTAAAACCTGGGAAACCCCATTTCATGCCGACGACTCTTACCATTTTTTCTCCAGCAATAATCAACGCCGTTTCATCAGTTGGAAAAACTTCACCAACCTTAGGATTGTACCCAGCATCGATCGCCAACTGATAAATTCGTTTTATTTCAGGATTCTGATCTGGTTGAAACATATAACGTCCACACATAATTGTCCTCCCGCTTTTACTTTACAATTATGCAACAAAAAAAAATCAATTCCAATTAGAATTGATTTTTATGTTGAAAGCAAGTTAAATATTTTTGGGCCAGGAATTTCCCAAATCTTTTTGTGACAAACATAACAATACTAGTAACGCTATATCGCCTAAAAATGGAATTATTGGTAACAATACCCACCAGCCATGCATCTTTCTATCATGCAATCTTCTAATAACGGCTGTGAAAATAGAAATCATATAATATCCGAATGTTATCGCCAACGCTACACCGACAATTGAACTCCAATAGAAATCAGTTATTGGCATTTTTGTAATTACAAAAGCTAAAATTCCCATAATGATTCCGGCCACAATAGTCATTCCTAAAAAGCCCCACCAAAAATCCTTACGACTCATTCTTTTAGCACCTACAAATAAATCTTGAAAATATAATTTTGTGGAAGAAATAATTCCTGGATGAAAACTTTCATTCCATACGTGTTCTTTCATTTGCATTTGATTTCTCCTAAATATGAATTCCAACGATAAATCCTAAAATACCGAAAATATAAGTTAAAACAAAGTATAACAGACATCTCCACAAACGGTGTTGGAAACACAACTGACTTAACTCCATACTGAAGGTACCAAAAGTTGTAAAACCACCACAAAATCCAGTACCTAGTAGTAATAATATCGCACCATTATGAATTTTTGCAGTGAATATTCCCAACAACAAGGCACCAAAGATATTAATCAGTAAGGTTATAACGGGAAAATCAACCGGAATCTTGGATTGCAATAAAGTTAATTCATTTCTTATAAAGGCACCAATAGCAGCACCAAAACCTACAATTAAAAAGTTCATTTGCGTCTACTCCTTACATAGTCGTTAAATGCCTGACCAGCTGCCCAATAGTTACCTAATAGAGCTAATAAGAAGCCACCGACAAGTGTAAACGTTAAATATATCAGTAGGGATTGCCATTGACCGTTCTCATACAATCGATAAGTATCAGCCGTAAATGTTGAAAAAGTTGTATAAGAACCTAATAGACCTGTACTTAAGGTCAAAACTACTTGTGAGGACAAGTTGTAACGATCCTGTAAATAATGAATCAAAAATGGTAATAGCAAAGCCCCACTCAAATTTGCTATTAACGTACCCAGAGGAAAACCGTCACTCGTTTTAAAAATTAAACTCTCGGCATAACGAAGATTACTACCGATAAATGCTCCAATTAAGAGAAGCAAAAACACTTTACCTTTTTCCTTCACCATAAAAAATCACCCTCAAGAACAAAAAAAGCTTGTCAACGGCAAGCTTCCTTAATTATTATTTTTTATCGACATCATGTCCACCAAATTCATTTCTCAAGGCAGCCACGACTTTACCGGTAAAGGTATCATCTTCCAAAGAACGGTAACGCATCATCAACGATGCTGCAATAACTGGTGTTGGTACTTGTAATTTCAAGGCTTCTTCCAAAGTCCACTTACCTTCACCAGAGGAGTGCATTACCCCTTTTATTTCATTCAAATTAGGATCTTTTGAAAATGCTGATTGTGTCAATTCCATCAACCAACCACGAATAACTGATCCGTGTTCCCAAACTTTAGCAACAGCTTCATTATCATAATCAAATTGACTGTGTGCCAAAACATCGAACCCTTCAGCAATTGCTTGCATCATTCCATATTCGATACCATTGTGAACCATCTTTAGATAATGACCACTACCGGCCTTTCCAGTATACAAGTATCCGTCTGTTTGAGCAATTCCTTTGAAAATTGGTTCGATATATTCAAAAGTTTTTTCATCGTCGCCACCAATCATGAAGTTACCATCACGATTAGCACCACTCATACCGCCTGAAGTACCGACGTCAAAGAATTTAATTTGTTTATCTTTCAAGATTTGGTTATGTTTCAATGAATTCTCGAAAAATGAATTGCCACCATCAATCACAATATCATTGGGATCAAGAATTTCGCTAAGCTTATCAATTGTTTCATTTGTAGGATTCCCTGCTGGTAACATTACCCATACGATACGTGGAGCTTGTAATTGTTTAACAGCGTCTTCCAAGGTTTGTTCTACTTGTGCACCTAGTGTTGAGGCATCATTTCTGGCAGCGTCGTTTAAATCGAACGCAACTACCTCGTTTCCATTACGAATCAAATTCTCAGTCAAATTGATTCCCATCTTGCCTAACCCAATCATTGCTAATTTCAAAATTAATCCTCCTAAATTGTTATCACAAGGATTAATTATACATAAAAAAGCCGCACCAAAAACAACATTTTGGTACGACCCGATTGCTTAAAAGGTTGATATCATAGACTTAATTGGCTGCCTAGCCCATGAACTTGTTCCACCAGTGACCTTTTTTATCATTATTAACCTTTTCGTTTACGCGTTCTTTGATCTCTTCATTATTATTGCCATCAGCACTAGAATCCGTACTTTGAACCTTTTCCTCTGCTTGTTGCTTCAAGGTATCTAGTTCAACCTGTAGTTCTTCCTTAGCTTTTTGAGCGTCATTAAGTTCGCCTTGCAATTCTTTGATTGTAAGCTCACGTTTCTTATTTTCAGACTCTAATTTAGCAACGGTTACTTGTAATTCCTTAACCTTTGCTTCTTGTTGTCCATCCTCAACTTTATCCTTTTTCACTTCAGAAGTTGGATAAATTTGCATTGCGGACGTTTCCAGAGTCATTTTAGGTCCATGGCTCAACTTAACCATTTCTCTAAAATCTTCGATGTTTTTTTGCGTATACAAACGATTATTTTGACTATTACGTTCAAAATATTTACTATTCTCAGTCGTGCGTTCAACGATCAAAGAATATTTACGCAGTGTAGCTACACTTATCCCTAAATCTTTAGCAGCTTGTGCAGGAGTTAATAAATTGTTGCTTTTTACTTTAGTCAAAAGGATTCCCCCAAGGTTGTTTCATTCTCTTCATTATAAAAATAATAATTGTGAAGTTCAACTACAAAATCGATGTAGTCTAAATTAAAATCATCCTTGCTATATTTTAACCTTCAAATTGGATATACTAAAGATGTATTAATAAAATATTTACTCTTAGCCGACACAGTCGGTTTTTCTTTGGTGTATAATTCATCTTACAAGAACAGAAGGGGAAATCATATATTGTCAAGTTCTACAATTACAACAAATTTCATTATCATTTTACTTACTTTCATTTTTGCTTTCTTCTTTGTTGCTGCTGAGTTTGCTTTGGTACAAACCAGATCCAGTCAACTAGAAGATGCAATTTCAAAGGGTAATGGTAATACCAAAAAATTAAAACGTGCTCTTATGATGGTCAACAACCTCAATGAGTATTTATCAACAACACAGGTTGGTACTAGTATCGCTGGTATCATCTTAGGTTGGATCGGTGAAAGTACAATTGAATACCTATTAGTAGAAGTATTGGGTGTCGCCCATATTTCTGCCGGTGGTAGTAGCGGTTTACATGCTGTTAGTTCCATTGTTGGTGTGCTTTTACTAACATATCTTGAAGTTGTTTTGACAGAAATTGTTCCTAAGAACATTTCAATCGATATGCCAATGACGATGTTAATGCTTGTCGTTACACCGTTGAGATTCTTCCACATTGCCGTTTATCCATTCGTTTGGTTATTAAACGTGTCTGCTTCAGGTATCGTTCGCTTGATGGGAATGAAACCAGCTGATTCTGAAAATGAAGTTTTCTCTCAATCAGAAATTCTCAGACTTTCTAAGTCATCTATTAAGGGTGGCGATATGGAGCCTGACGATGTTATCTTCATGCAACGTGCTTTCGAGCTAAATGATAAAGTTGCTAAAGACATTATGGTTGATAGAACTAGTCTTTACGTTGTCGACATTACCGATAAAGTTAAAGACGTTATCAAGGATTACTTACAACAAGGTTTCTCAAGATTCCCTGTTGTTGCCGACAATGATAAGGATAAAGTTTTAGGTTATGTATATGCCTACGATATTGTCCGCCAAAATCAAGTCGACGGTAATGTTGGCATCAGTCGTATTCTAAGATCTGTTAATACCGTTCCTGAAACAATGCCTATCCAAGATATCTTATCTAAGATGATCAAGAAACAAACACCTATCGTTATCGTCGTTGATGAGTACGGTGGAACAAGTGGTATCGTTACTGATAAAGATATCTACGAAGAATTGTTTGGTACTGTTAAAGATGAAATCGATGATGTTTCCGATGAATATATCGTTAAGAATCCTGATGGTTCTTACAATGTTTCTGGTAAAACAACACTTTACGATTTCGAACGTTACTTCAAGTCCGATATTCCTGAATTCCAAGATTCTGATATCATCACTGTTGGTGGTTATATCATTGAAAAGTATCCTAACATTCAAAAGGATTTTGAGTTCGAGATGGATAACTTTAAGTTTAAGGTTGCTGAATTCGATCACGGATTCGTTAACTGGTTTAAAGTTTCAGTTGATAAAACAGCCGTTACTAAACAAGATAATTTAGCATCACTTACAGATGTTGATGATTTAAAAGATTGAAACTAGACAAATAGCCAGTAACTCGATTATGAGTTACTGGCTATTTTTTTGAATAAAATGAAATGTATTTTATTTTTTCACAGAATAGCTAGCCCAAAATGTCGGAATATTGAAATCATGAAGTTTACCTTCACTATTAGTATCTTCATATAAATCAACAATTTGAAAACCAGCCTTAATTTGACCACGCAACTGTTCATCCAATGTATGTGAAAATTGAACTCCATCTTCTTCTAAAGGAAATTCCTCTTTAATTTTATCATCCTGTAAAGGATTGTAGGGTAAGGCATGATAGAGCTTGGTTTCCGTTTTATCAAAGATATAGTTGATACCATTATCCATACCTACCAATAGGCGACCACCCTTTTTCAAAATACGATGACTTTCTTCCCAAACATGTTGAACATCTTCAATGTAACAATTAGCAACTGGTTGAATAATCAAATCAAAACTATCATTGGCAAATGGCAAAAGCTTAGTCATATCACCACGAATAATTTCTATATCATATCCTTCACGTTTAGCAACTGTTTCTTCAGCATCTAATTGTTTTTGCGAATAATCAAAGACTGTACAGTCGGCACCCAAAGCAGCTAATATTGGCATTTGTTGTCCACCGCCCGAAGCTAAACCTAAAACCTTTTTACCAATCAACGATTCTGGGAACCAATCACGGGGAATTTCTCGATTAGGTGTCAAAACCATTCTAAATTCACCCTTTTGAGCCTTAACATATTCTTCGTGTGAAATAGGTTTGCCCCATTCCCAACCTTCTTCGACCCATTGGTCAATAATTTTAGAATTAAACTTTGTATAATCCATTAGCTTCCCCCCATTTGTAAAATTTCTATAATTATAGAATTAATATTCTTCCATAACAACAAAAAAACCGGTCAACTGAACATTGACCGGTTATTCTCTATCTAAAAATGTTTATTATTAGCCATTCAAAGGAATTGTTACATTATTATTAATTTCTTTACCGTTTAGATTTTTCTTTTTAGTAATTACCAAGGGAAACTCTTGTTTTGAATTTTCTAATTTAGTCTCAATAAAATCATAATTATTACTATTTGTCACAATCATCATAACGGTAGAATCATATCCTTCTTTTTTGATACTTTCTAAATCAAATTTAATAAGGCTCTCACCAGTAACAACCTTTTGTCCTTGTTCCACTAGTGTCTTAAAGAATTTTCCCTGTAATTTAACTGTATCAATACCAATATGTAACAGTAACTCTGTACCTTCTTCACTCGTTATTCCAATTGCATGTCCTGTAGGAAATACTGCACTTATCTTTCCATTAACTGGAGATACCAAATTACCATTCGTTGGTTCAATTGCTATTCCTTTACCCATAGCTTCACTTGAGAATACGGGATCATGAACTTCACTAAGTGAAATCAGATTTCCTTGAACGGGTTGATCAACAATTATATCTTTATCCTTTTCTACATTCTCTTCTTTTTGAGAATCATCATTTTTAACTCCAAATATATAAGTTAGTACAACAGCTCCGAAGAATGAAATTAACAATCCTATAATCTCGGATACAAACCCTTTACCCAAATACGTTGGTATTGCTAATAAACTAGGGAAAGTAAACGTTGATGCATGGACCTGTGCTGCCCCTATAACTGCTCCACCAATACCAGATGCAATCATTGCACAATAAAACGGTCTTTTTAATTTCAACGTCACACCATAGATAGCTGGTTCTGTAATTCCAAAAAGTCCTGTAATGAAGGCCGATCCGGCTAATGTTTTCATCTTTGAATTCTTTGTTTTTAAAAACACTCCTAAAGCGGCTCCGGCCTGAGATAATACAGCCCCACATATGATTGGAAGCCACTGATCATAACCTTGATTAGCAACATTGTTAATCATCAATGTAATTAGTGCCCAATGAACACCAAATATTACAATTGTTTGATGTAATGCTCCTAAAATTGCACCCGCTATCATTGGAGAAAAGTTATACATTACTGAAAGTAAAGTTGCTAATATTTGACTAATGCTAGAACCAACCGGTCCAATAACTACCATTGATAATGGTAACATTACTATTAGTATAACTAATGGAGTTAAAACATTTCTCACTGATTCTGGAAAAATCCGATCCAATAAAGGCTCTAAATAAGATAATCCCCATACAATTAACAAAATGGGAAATACCGAAGCGGTATATGTTACCGGTATTACAGGCAATCCAAAGAATCCTAAGGTTACTCCTTTTGTTGCGGCCGTAGCTAAATTGGGATAAATCATTGCTCCGGCCAAACTTACTGCAACAAACTTGTTCACTTTTAATCTTTGGGCTGCTGTAAATGCCAGAAATAATGGTAAAAAGTAAAAGATAGAATCACTTGCTGCATACCATAATTTATATGCCCCACTATTAGCTGACAACCAATTCATTGTTGTTGCAAGTGTAAGAAGGCCCTTTAGAATACCTGCCCCAGCCAATGCACCTAGAAATGGTGTAAAAACAGCAGAAACAAAACTCATCAATGAATTTATCGGGTTAATCTTTTCTTTTTTTTCTTCAGTTTTTTTCTTACTTTTGGAATTCAAATTTAATTGATCACTCAGAGTATCGAATACATCTCCTACAGTGTTACCAATTACAATCTGATATTGTCCCGCACTTTTCACAACTGTGATTACTCCGTTTAATGATTCAATATGATTAGTATCAGCCTTAGATTCATCTGAAAGCTTGAACCTCAACCTTGTTGCACAATGCCAAACATCATTAATATTTTCTTTTCCACCAACATCTTTAATAATATTAGTAGCCAAATTTGTATAATCCATGTTTATTCCCTCTAATATTAAATATTCTCTTTCATTACTCTTTGAATATGTATAGTTAAAAAGGTTAACTCATTTGCTGATACTGTGACTTTTAACTGCTTTTGAATATATAACTGAACTTTCTTCGCTATTTCAAAAGCATCTGGATATGTTGAAGATATCGTAGTTAACAATTCAATATTGTCGTCACTATTACCCGCCGATTTATCCAAATCATAAATCCTTACTAATAAGAAATTTAAATGAGTTATTAATCTTCTATAACTAATTGATTCACTATTAATTGTTTTTCCAACTTTATATTGAATTATATCGACAATATCTTTTGTAATTTTTAAATTCTCGTTTACATTGGTCTGTCTATCCGAACCACCTTCGACAAATTTCAATCCAATAAATCCTGCCTCATCTCTAGGTAAAAGTACTTCTGTTTCCCTTTTAATGATTTCAATTGCTTTTATTCCAATTTCGAATTCATTAGGATATATTTTTTCAATTTCCCATAAAAGATTATTCTGGATTGTAATCCCTTTTTCCTGACGTTTAACGGCAAAATGAATATGGTCGATTAATGCAATAAGCACAGAAGAATCAAATTTAGTATTCATTTTCTTCTCAGCCACAAGCATTATTTCTGCAGAAATATTGAAATAGACTTCCGGAATTGCATTAACTAAATCCAAAAATCCATTAAAGTGTGAGAACTTAGATGCGGTAAAAATTTTTTCAACTTTGGCTTGGTCTACTTCATCCCCTAAATGTTTCTGAAAAGCAATACCACTACCCAAAACAATAAATTCTTGCCCTTTTGATGTTGCCAACAAAGCATTATTATTAAATGTTTTCTTTATCCGCATCTTTATGTCCCCTTTCTGATCGATAATACTTAGTTTATCATTGATCCATTAGAATCAATCACATCCCTATACCAATAGAAACTATCCTTTGGGATGAGCGCACCATTTCCATTACCCTCATCATCGTAATTGACATATATAAAACCATATCTCTTTTTCATTTCCGCTGTACCTGCGCTAACAATATCAAACGGTGCCCATGAACAATAAGCAAAAATATCTGCTCCATCTTTAATTGCTCTAATCATTGCTTCAATATGTTGTTTGTGATAATCAATTCTATAATCGTCATGTACTTTTTGATCTACTGTTAACTCATCATTAAATCCTAATCCATTCTCCGCAATCATCATTGGAACTCTGTATCTGTCCCAATAATTGGACATACATATGTACAAACCATTTGCATTAATAGACCAACCCCAGTCATTCTTTTTAAGACTAGGATTATCTACGATTACTGGTTTTCCATCACCACTATCTCCTTTAACTGTATGTGACCAGTAATACGAAACGGCTAGGAAATCAGCGGTGTTTTCCTTTAGTATTTCTTTATCCCCATCTGTAATATCGATTGAAATACCATTATCTTTGAAATAGTTTAATGCATACTGAGGATAATATCCTCGCAATAACACATCGCTAAAGAAATATTGCATTCGATTATACTCAAAACTTGCATTCACATCTTTAGGATCACATGAATAAGGTACTGTTAAATTGTCAGCAAGCATCACCCCAATTTTTAACTTTGGATTAATCCCTTTCGCTATTTTCTTCACTTTAGCTGAAGCAACAAATTGATTATGTAAAGCTATATATTGTTGTCTTTGATATTTACCATCCTTTTCATCAATAATCCCTAGCGATGCGAAGCCCTCTCTATCAAACAAGTTTATTTGATTCATAACTATCCAATATTTAACTAATTTTTGATATCTTCTTAATACTATTTCACTATATTTTGCAAAAAAAGTAATAGTCTTTCTTTCCGACCATCCATTATATTTTTCAACTAAATGTAAAGGCATTTCATAATGAGATATTGTTACTATTGGTTCAATCCCTTTCTCCTTCATATACTCAAATAGATGGTCATAATAAATTAGTCCTTTTTCATTAGGTTCTTCTTCATCTCCGTTTGGAAAAATTCTAGTCCAAGCTATAGACAATCTCAATGTCTCTATGTGCATCTCTGCCAATTTATCAATATATTCTTTGTATCTCTCAAAAAAATGAACTCCACTTCTTTTTGGATAATGATAATTACCATTTTTATATTCATTAAAATGTTCTCTATCCAAATCGTTAAAATGTAACTCAGTTGGACGTGCATTTGGTAAATATGGCTGAATATCTGCTGTACTTAATCCCTTATTATCGCTATTAAAGCTTCCTTCAGCTTGATTTGCGGCAATCGCACCACCCCAAAGAAAATTATTTTTTATTTTATTCATACTAAACCTCCAATGGAACGCAAAAAAGACCTCTAGGGATGACGGCACACTTTCTCCATTTAATGAAAAAGCGTACGGTCATGCCCTAAAGGTCTATTAGGTAACATTCCGTATTAATATCTAGTTCTAATAATATAATGCGCTTACATAATTGTCAAATATACATTTTTGATAACAAAAAATAACCAGCCCACAAAAAGTTGACTGGTTATTTGCCGAATATTATTTTTCTTTATTACTCTTCAAGCCTTCAATTTTACTGAAGTCGATTAAATTCAATTTATTAATAAACAGTACTGCGATAATAACTAGTAATGATAAGAATGAAGTACGACGAGCTACCTTTTGTGTCGTTGTCTCAAAGTAATCAACTACTACCTTACCTTTGCCGTGGACTGTTACTTGGGCCAAGTTGTTATTAGTTTTATCTACACGTAACTTGGATACTTTACCCTTTGATTGCGTGCTTTGGAAACCGTAATAACCGATAATTGGCAAATCAACTTTGGCATGTTTAGCGTTTTTGAAATTAAAGCTTAAACGTGTGCCATACTGTTTAAAATTGGTAATCTTAGCTTTTCCTTTAGTTACTTGAGGTTTGTGCTTACTTCTTTGTAGTTTGCTCAAATTAGTTCCTATAGGAAGATACTCTTGACCTGCTCCAATACTATAAGGTTCCGACTTACTATAGGCCTCATAAGTATTTCTTTGAAGCGGCGAATCATTTACCAAACGATATTCCGAAGAGATTGCTAACAACATAACGAGTACTATCAATAAAGTCTTCATCGTTCTCTTCTTAAATATTCCCAACGGATCAGCGGCGACAAAGACTGCCAACAATAATGAAGCAATCATATAAAAGCGCCATGGGAATTGAATCATCTTGATTGGTGTCTTATTCAAGAGCTCCCAAGGGAACAATTTAGTACTGCAGAGCAACATTACTGCGCCAATCAATGAGAAATCACGAACAGCTTTATTCTCAATTTTACTCAAGGAAATAAACACGATTATTGCCGCAAAAAACATCAAAATCCCAGGATTAGATTGATTATAAGCATTATTTAAACTTGAATGAGCCATATCGGAAAAATCAGCTGCAGCCGCAACTAGATTAGAATTCGATTGTGTCAAAATAAATTTAGTATGCTTTACTTGCTCCAACATTGGTAAGAAATAGGCTGCCGTTAACAACAAAGAACAAATCGTAGCCCAACAAAGAGAAAGTAAACGAGTTGGTGTTTTCTTCAATTCACCAATTTGGCAAAGCGCTACCGCAACAATTAAAATAGCCATCAATATTGGTGTAATTGCATGTGAATAAATAATTCCAGTCATACCAAAAGTTAGATACAACCAATTTTTATGTTCACCGTAAAAAATTTCATAAATACCTAATAATGCTATCGGTAAGAAAATGAATGCTCCCACTTCACCCAAATCATGACGATATAGAACATCATACATTCGATATGTCGATAATGTATACACGAAACTGAAAACCAGACTACTCCAATATTCTTTCTTGATCTTATAGAAACAAAGGAAAGATACGCCCATCGTCAAGAATGTTAATAGAATATTTAATCCGACAATTGCTTGAGCACTTGAATAACCCATTAAACGTAAGAATGCAGCTGGATAAAGTAGAAAGTCAGAATAAAAAATATTAACAATGTAGCCGAAACCATTCATGAACGACATATTGATAAATGGGAAGTACTGGTGGCGCAGCAATGAATGATATAATCCTTCAATTCTCATATTGTGGAATCGATCATCACTCGTTCCTAAAAATGACCAAATCTTGCCTTGAAAAATCTGTGCTTGATAAACGGCCAAAATGCTGACCAGTAGGAAAAGTGCAATTGTAAATACGATGATTGCAACTTTTTTCCAATTCTTTTTATTCAAAAATGTTAATTGCATAACGAAAATACCTTTCTTAGTAATAAACACAATACGTTTATTATACTAACTAGCCTCTTGTAAAAGATACTTATTTTTTCATTCTTTTTTTCTAAAATAAAAAGTAACAAATAAGATCAATAAACTAGATATCGAAACAATTCTACTACATTTTTGAATCCATGTTTGAACATATTCAACCCTAACAACCCCTTGACCATTTAGAGTCACTTGACCTAAGCCCGTCCTCAAATTCATTTTCAAGGCTGACACATTGCCAAGTGACTTTTTAGATGAATAACCGTAATAACCGATAATTGGCAAGCTAATCTTAGCCTCTTTAGCGTTGGTAAAATTAAATTTTAATTGTGATCCCTCCTGTGCGAACTCGGTAATTTTTACAGTACCATCCTTAATCACAGGAACGTGAGGTGTTAAACGCAATTCAGTTAAACTGGTTTCTTTAGGTAAATATTCTTCACCGCTACCGATACTGTAAGAATCTAAATGATTAAAAGAAGTATAAGTATCATATTCATTAGGATAACTTCTGATTAGATTTGCTTCCGAAACCAAAGTAAGTAAAACTACCAGTCCAACGAAAACGAATTGCCATTTTCTTTTTTCAAATAAATGTAACGGATCAGCAACTAAAAATGTACTGAATAGAATCGTAATCAACATATTTAACCGCCAAGGAAACTGAATTATCTTCAATGGAGTATTTTCCAAAATTTTCCAAGGAAAGAAATTTGTCGTCATCACTAAAAATATTTCACCAATGATTGCAAAGTCACGTACTGCTGAATTCTTTTCTTTCCAAATGACAAATGGAATAGTTAAAGCAACGACGATACAGACTAGCCCGATTCCCTCTTGATAAAGATTATTCGTAAAACTCCAAGTCAAAATATCTTTAAACGAATTACTCCTCTGAGCAACGTCGACTAGTGGTGAAGTCAATTTAAATTTTGTCTGATGCAACTGTTCAAACATCGGTAAGAAATAGGCCAGACTCAATACTGCAGCAGTTAACCCCGCATAAATCAATTTCACAATCCGTTGAGGTTCTTTAATCAAAGTTTTGATTCTAAATAAAATCACGAAAAATATGAAGATTCCAATCAATATTGGTGATAGTGCATGGGCATAAATGACCATTGTCATTCCCAAAGCCAAGAACTTCCACTTATCAGCATCAGCATAAAAAAGCTCATAGACTCCCAGAATTACAATTGGCAGAAAAGTTAATGTCAGTGTCTCACCTACATCAAATCTACGTACCATATCAAAAATCCGATAAGCACTCAAAGTGTAGATAAAGCTAAATAATAAGCTTTTAGTATCGTTATGACTAACGTAACGATAAGTATAAAAAGCTATCAAAAAGGTAACAAAGTTCAGTATGACATAATATGTCACGAAAGCCTGTGCTGTTGTCAGACCAATCAATCTTAAAATGGCCGCTGGATAAAGCCAAAGGTCAGCATAAAAGATATTGGCAATATAACCGAAACCATTCATAAATGACATATTCACAGTTGGAAAGAATTGACCATGCTTTAAAGCTTGATATAGTCCTTCAATTCTCAACACATGAAATCTTCCGTCAGTATCAACATCCAAATAAGACCAAATATGACCGTTAGCTAAATCAGTTATATAAATAATGATGACGCTCATAACAAGAAATAATAACCAAATGAAAAGCATTTTGTGTTGTTCAAAAGTTTTTTTCATAATTTCTGCCTAAAGTAAAAAAGGAAGTCTGAAGACATACGTCTCCAAACTCCCTCAAGATATTTTCTATTCAATTTTAATGGTTGATAATGTTAACACTTTTATCAATTATTTCTCTAGAATTACTAAAGATCAACAGTTGTGTCTTAGGGTCAACCTTCAATTTCATATAATCATCCAAGAAATCTTTTGCACTATCTTTAAAATAAATCGTCCCCAAAGCACTGTCGAGATGAACTGTGTAATCAGACAAGTCCTCTGTTGGATCAACTATGATGATTCGGAACTTCGTTAAAAGTGCACAAGTTCCCTCATCTGAAAAACGACCGAAACCATCGTCCAGATCCAAAAGCAGTTTTTTACCTGCATCAATATATTTTTGTAATTTAGTTTGAGCCTCATTGCTTACTTCAATTTTCATTATCGACCTCAATACTTATATTTCATCGTACTACCCCAATCGATCAGACTGACGATAAATACCATAAATATAATTGTTATGTAACTCAGGAATATCCCATTGAGGACATTGTATAATACATCCCTAACATTGTAGTCGATATTGCTTACAATAATATCTTGCAGTGGATAGTAGACACACCCCAATACGATAGCCAACAGAATCGAAGTACAGATACCAACCGTTCCCAAATGGTGGAAGAACAACATATTAGAACCAACTTTAGAACGTAACCTGATTGCTAATAAAATAAAAATTCCAGCTGCCGCAACCATGACTATCTTAATTAATTTTTTAATAGTTTGAATTTTAACAATCACCGTTTCAATCGGTCCTAAATCATTATCCACAATTTGGTTCATCAAATCTTCATTACTTTTAATAACTGTATCAATTTCATTATCGATATTTAAACCATAATTTTGGGCCTCAGCTTTTAACTTAGTGCTGATGGTCGCTAGTATGGCGCTACCGATAGTTAATTGCGAGTCATCGCTATACACCTCATCCACGGAGGTATTAATTATCTTTTTGACATCTTTATTAGTTAAGTTAACAGATGATAAATTAGTCGAAATGGAGTAACTGTTGACCAATCTTCCCAATCTTTGATTAGTATAATTCTTGATCAAAGTTACATTTGCCTCGCTACTGACCACTTTTTTCACGTAATTACTATTTAAAACCGTAGACAGAGTGATTCCCAAAAAGACGATTACCATCAAACAAATTGATAACAAAATTAATGTAAAACCGTGTCTATTGTAAGACAATGACTTGCTCATAATTATTTCTCCATAGCTAGATTAACAACTTCTTGAGGCTTGTTGACGATCCATTCAGAGTTAGCGGCTTTTAATTCGTCATAGTCACCAAAACCATATGTAACACCAATAGCCTTCAAATTGTTTTTATGTGCCCCTACAATATCACTGCTACGATCCCCAACCATAACAAGATTCTTTGTATCTAATTCAACAGAAGTTTTGTCAATTCCATAAGAAATAACATCTTCTTTTAATGAACGAACTGACTCATCTTCAGCTGCACCAAAAACGTGTCTGACATATTCTTTCATATTTAATTGGTCAATAATTCTTTTGGCAAAAATTTCTGGCTTAGACGTGGCTATAAATAATTGCTTGTCGGCTTCCTTTAATTCTTGAAGCATCTCCAAAACGCCATCATAAACAGTGTACTCCATCCAACCTTCATCTTGATAATATTCCCTAAAGGCGTCTATACTTTGATTAATCAACGGATCATCTGGTGCTAAATGATCGTATTTTTGAAGTGAGGCACCTATAGTTGGTCCAATGAAAGTATGCAAAGTCGCATCATCATGAGGAATATATCCCAAGGTATGTTGGTACATATATCTCAAACTTTTCATAATTCCTGTTTCAGAATTAATAATGGTTCCGTCCAAATCAAAAAATAAATTGTTCAAATTAAATTCATCCTTTTATGTTAAATTTAAGTTATGTAAAGATTATATAGCATTCAATTAAAAATAACTAACAGTCGTAGGTAGAGTATGGCAAAAATAAAAAAGCCGAAAACATATACCAGCCTCGAAGATGGACTAACGAGTCAGCAAGTCGCTACTCAAGTTCAAAAAGGGCTGACAAATGTCCAAATCAAAAAATTATCTCGACCAATCCCAAAAATTTTGGCCGATAACTTATTCACATTATTCAATCTCTTAAACCTGATCATCGCCATCCTAATCTTCTGGACTGGTTCATATCGGAACTTGTTCTTCTTAGGACCCGTACTTGCTAACATTATTATCGGAAGTTATCAGGAAATTAGAGCTAAAATCACCGTCGATAAAATTAGTCTGGTCAATACTCAAAACTTTACCGTTATCCGTGATAAACGTAAACAAGAAATTCCAATTGACCAATTAGTCGAAGACGACATCGTTATGGTTAAACGTGGTGATACAATTCCCGCTGACGGAATCGTTCGTTATTCTAATGGCCTACAAATCAATGAATCCAGTATTACCGGTGAATCCGATACCATCACCAAACAAATTGACAATGAAGTCTTCTCGGGTAGTTTTGCCATCGCTGGACAAGCTAAAATTCAACTGACTCAAGTTGGTCATGAAAGTTTTGTCTCTAAATTGTCATCCGCTGTTGGTAAGGAAAAAAGATCTGTTAGCGTTTTAATGAAAATAATTAATAATATCATTAAGATTTTAACATACACTATCATTCCAATTGGACTTCTTTTATTTTTCCGCTCATTCTTAAAGAATGGAGACGTAGCTCAATCAATTTTGGGTACTTCCGCTTCCGTTATCGGAATGATTCCAGAAGGTTTGGTTCTATTGACTGCTGTGGCTTTAGCTACTGGTTCTTATAATCTATCCAAACGTAACATTCTGGTTCGTTCGTTGAGTGCAATTGAAACTTTAGCTCGAGTTGATACTTTGTGCCTTGATAAAACTGGTACAATCACCACTGGTAAGTTAACTGTTAAAAAGACACTTACTTATGACAATCTAGATGTCAAAAAAGTTCAAGCTATCGCTACTGAAATCGTCGACGTTACCCAAGAAACTAATGCCACTGCTTTAGCTATTAAAAATTTAAATGCTGAAGCTTTTCAAACTGAGGTTCAAAAAGTTATTCCGTTCTCATCTGAAACCAAATATTCTGGGTTTATAGATGAAGAAAACGTTCGTTACATTATGGGTGCCCCTGAATTTATTATCAAGAATCCTGCTTCCGAGGTAACTCAAACAATTGAGCATGCAGCCGAAAAAGGTTTCCGTGTCATTGCCATTCTTAAAGAAGATTCTCAACAAACTCTTCTAGGCTTATTATTGATTTCCGATGAAGTTAGACCGCAGGCTCCTTCTACTTTTTCATATCTAAAGAATCAAGGAATCGATTTAAAAATTATTTCTGGAGATAATCCAGTTACAGTCGCTAATGTTGCTGCACAAGCCGGTATCGCTACTGGCGATAGTTATATTGATATGAGCAGCGTTACAGATGACCAAGACTACCATGAATTAGTCAAAAAATATAAAGTCTTTGGTCGAGTTCGTCCTAGTCAAAAAGCCGATTTAATCAAGGCTATGCAAGATAATGGTCTAACTGTTGGTATGACTGGAGATGGTGTTAACGATGTTCTAGCCATGCGCCAATCTGACTGTAGTATCGCTATTGCTGGTGAAAGTGATGCTGCCGAAGCCTCAGCCGATTTCGTCCTTTTAAATCGTAACTTTGATTCAATGATTTTCATGCTCAATGAAGGTCGACGTGTTATCAATAATGTTGAAAGAGTGGCTTCCTTATTCCTAATCAAAACAATTTACTCCGTTGTTTTGTCGATCTTCTTCATTATTTTAGGAACAGGCTATCCTTTCCAACCATCTCAATTAACACCAATCAACGCTTTAACAGTTGGTATTCCAACATTCATTTTAGCTTTGGAACCAAACTATACGCCACCAGCTGGACGTTTCATGCGAAACGTTATGGAAATTGCCTTACCGTCAGCTATCTGCAATATCATCTTTATCGTAGCAATCTCAATTTTAGGTCGACACTTTAATTATAATTTTGCGACAACTTCAACTCTTTGCGTTTTCACCATCGGTATTATCGGTTACTGTGCTTTGATTTCCATCAGTAATCCGTTGATAGTCAGAAAACAAGTTATGATTGGTATTTCGTTTGTTTTATTCATTATTACCTTTATCTTTGGAAATAAAGCATTCGGATTACAGAGTATTTTGACATTACAGTACACATACCTCTTCGTTGCTATCTTCTTAACAGCTTGGCCTCTCTTCATGTTCATGCGTGAAGTCCTGGGTCGAAGAGTATTTTCTAAAATTAATTGGAAGTAAAAAACTCAATCCAAAAACGGATTGAGTTTTTTTCTAATGTTCCAAATGTACTTCACTGGCTTTAACCCACATATTAGTAGCTACCCGATACATTTTAGTTCCATTTATCTTAGCAATTCGATCGGTGTACCAAGGTGTATCCTTAGCTAACACCTTTTCAGTACTTACCTTGCCTTTACAATCATATACCGGTGTTTCTTTCGAAGTTGTAACTACATCACTAAATGGTACATACTTATAAGCCCTATCTTTCCTAATGTATTTATCAGTTGCAACTCGATAGTATTCAACTCCATTAATGGTTTTTAATTGATCAGTTACCCAATCACTTGCTTGGCCTAATTCAACATTTACAGCTTTTCCATTAATATCATAAACTTGGACGGAACCACCATCAGGATAAGTTGAAACCAATCCTAAATCATCACTGTCAGCTACTTTTTTCACGGAAATTTTAACATTCTTATTGCCACTATTAATCTGATAAATAGCATCGTTAGCGTTGACCAAAGCGTAACCCGTTGGCACTTTCAAATTGAGATTTGCACCGTCGGCTCCCCTACCTGTCTGAGTTCCTACTTCTTTGTTAGTGGACTCATCAATGTAAGAAATACTATAAGATGTATTAGCCTTAGTTACATAACTGGTAAAAGTCATATTCTCTTTATTGAGCAAAAAGCCATGTGAGGACAGATCGGCTAAACTATAACCATTGGGTACTTCAACGTTGATATAATCTCCTAAATTACCCTGTCCTGTCGTCTTATCAACTACTTCACTAGTAGCTGAATCCTTATATTGAATCGTATAATTCAATCTTTCAACTGGAATACTAGGAGCTGCCTTTTTCATTAAATAAATAGTCTTTTGAGATGCCTGACTGTCTAAGGTCAATATCATATCCGAAGTATCCGCAAAATCATATCCACTCGGTGCCTGCAAAACAATTGAACTGCCTTCGTTACCTACACCAGTTACATTTTTACCTACTTGTTGATTAGTATCCTTGTCTAAATATTTAACGTTATAATTAACATTCTTAGAAATTTCAATAGTCTTAGATGGATTCTTAGCATCTACTTTGAAGGTCTTTTGAGCGTCACTTAATGTATAACCACTAGGAAGCTTAGACGTATCAATCGTCACAGTCGAGCCATCCACTGCTTGTCCAGATTGAGTATCAATAACATTACCGGTCTTCTTATCCTTAATAATAAGATTGTAATTTACTTGTGTCTTATCACCAGAAACAGTTATTAATTGATCTCGTTTTGTATAAACAATATTATTACCAACAACGTGACTTCCCTCATCAATAACTGGTTTTCCACTATCATCAATACCGGTAGCTTCATATGTCACTTTATATTGACCAGGTTCAGTAATATTAATCGCATCGGAGTTCATAGTAACAGAGTACTTATTACCGTTAGAATCAGTAATCGTAACTGGTTTACTCAAACCATCTTTATCATTCAACTGTAAAGTTCGATTAGCTAATTGATTCCAATCCGGCTCTTGAAAAATCTTTACGTGTCGAATTAAAGAATCCCCTTTTACACCATAAGTTACATCAGTAGGAGTAAATTCAATCTCTCCACCTTTAGTATCTATATCGGAACTCATATGGGTTATTTCAGTTTCAACATCGTCCTTATGTCCATTTAAATCAGTTCTATTGTGTGATGATTTGGGCACGTTAGTACCAGCATTATTTAAATTCTTTCCACTAGTAATTGCATCCATAAAATTGCTTGGTAGACTGTCCCCTTTATAATTCATTGGATCCTGTCGTTCTGAACTCAATTCGGGTTTGAAATAATTATATTCTAAGTTAATGGCCTTAGTTTGCTTACCATCTTTATAACTAACCTTTGTAGCAAAATTTGTTTGCTTGTCACGCTGCTCAATTGTCATCGTCAATGAATTTCCTTTATCATCAACAATTCCCAGTTTATTTTGTAACAGAGTTGCATACCCTGCACGGCTATTATCTACATCCTCTTGAAAGATTGGTGAAATCTTTAATGTTTGGCCATCCTTCAAATCGGAAAATTTTTGTTTACCAACTACTGCCGCATCAGATGAAGTATTAGTTGCTTGTGTTAACTCATTTTTGACATGAATTTCTTTTGATTTGGTTGTTGCCTTAATAACTGAAGTATTAGCTCCCAAAATTGTGGTTGATAGCAATATTCCAGCTAAAGCTACCATTCTATATTTTTTCATAAAAACATATCTCCCTGATATTTTATATGAATCTACACCTCTAGAATAGCAGTTATAACAGTAAAAGGGAGACACATTTACAGAAAAGTGTCTCCCTTTTAATTTCATATTATTATTTGAATTTTTCCTCGCGTTTATGATGTTGCATAAAATCTTCATGATTTTTTTCCATACCAATCAAATAAACAATTGATAGTACTATCACAGCGAACATTGCCAAAATAGCATGTGGCTGTCTCATGATCAGCAACAAAATTGTTATCAATACTAAAACTAATATCGAAATTCTTAAAGTAACTTTGGGAACCTTATCTTTCATAACGACTACCTCTTTTTGAACTTCTAAGTCAATTATGAAAGCAAATCCCTCGTTACGCAATTAAGACGCTTATTAATTTTTCAAATCTTCACCATTTGATTCGATAACTTTCTTGTACCAGTAGTAACTCTTCTTAGGTGTACGGCTGAAATCTCCTTCTTGATTATCGTCACGATTAACATAAACGAAACCATAACGTTTTTCCATTTGACCAGTACCTGCTGATACTAAATCAATACAGCCCCAAGGAGTGTATCCAATCAAATCAACACCATCTTTGATGGCTTCTTTCATTTGTTCGATATGGCCTTGTAGATATTCAATACGATAATCATCATTGATTGATCCATCTTTTTCAACAGTATCACGAGCACCTAAGCCATTTTCAACGACCATAACAGGGATTCCATAACGTCCATAAACATCATTTAGATACCAACGGAGTCCTTTAGGATCCATTGCCCAGCCCCATTCGCTGTACTTAAGGTAAGGGTTCTTAACACCAGTTGAGAAGTTACCTGCGGCTTCGGCTTTACTTGGATCTGATGTCAAAGCATTTGATGAGTAGTAACTGAATGTGTAGTAATCAACAGTTCCTTCTTTAAGAACTTCAGCATCTTCAGCTGTGATGTTCAATTTAACATTGTGTTCATCCCAGAAACGTTGTGCAAAGTGTGGATATGCACCACGAACCTGAACGTCACCACAATAGTAGTTGTTAATTTCGTTAGCATGTTGAGCTTTCAAAATATCATCAGGGTTTGATGTCAATGGATAGTTAACATTACCAGCAATCATACAACCAATCATGTTTTTAGCATTGATCTTGTGACCAATTTTAACTGCTAAAGCACTGGCAACGAATTGGTGATGTAAACCTTGAAGATTGTTTTGAATATCTTCATCAGTCATTTCACCGTTGAATGGAGCGGCACCATCTTTAACTGGTAGTCCTAATGACATGTAGCCACCAAACATCATACCAATATTGATTTCGTTAAATGTTAACCAGTAGTGAACTAAATCTTTGTATTCTGTAAATAAAGTCTTGGCATATTTAACATAGAAATCGATAACTTTACGGTTGTCCCAGCCACCATAAGCTTCTGTTAAATGATAAGGCATTTCGTAATGTGAAATCGTAACTAATGGTTCAATTCCATATTTGCGACATTCTTCGAAAACATTACGATAGAAATCCAAACCTTTTTGGTTAGGTTCAGCGTCATCACCATTAGGGAAAATTCTTGTCCAAGCAACTGACATACGGTAAGTCTTGTAGCCCATACCAGCTAATAGCTTGATATCTTCTTTATAGTGATGATAGAAATCGCTCCCTTCGTGTGATGGATAATAGCCATCAGGTTGCAAATCTTTAGTAAATACACGTGGCTTCTCATAAGTTCCACCTAGCAAAAGGTCAGCTGTACTTGCTCCCTTGCCATCAACATCCCAGGCACCTTCATATTGATTGGCGGCAGTAGCTCCACCCCATAAAAAGTTCTTTGGAAATTCTGTCATAGTCTCTACTCCTTCAATTTCGTTATATTTATATGTTAACGCTTTCTGACATAAAAATTAAAGCTTATTTTAAATCAATAATACTGTCACCAGGTTCAACATGACCATCTGCTAACACACTAACATTGTTATAATTCTTTGAGTTAGTAACAATGACTGGCGTTGTAACGTCATAATCCTGACTGGTAATTCCGTCAACATCAAATTCCATTAATAGCTCACCTTGATGGACTTCTTGGCCTTGTTCAACGTGACTAGTGAAACCTTTACCTTCTAGTTGAACTGTATCCATACCAATATGAATCAACAATTCAGCGCCATCTTTAGAATTAATACCAATAGCATGTTTTGTTGGGAAGACAACTGTAATTGTCCCGTCAACTGGTGAATAAACTTTTCCTTCATCAGGAAGTATGGCAACTCCTTTACCAAGTGCTTCTGAAGCAAAGACTTCATCTTTAACGTCACTCAATGGAACGGTTGAACCTTTAACAGGACTGATAATTGTTTCTGGTGTAACTGCTTCTTTTTCAACTGTTTCTGGAGCAGCAGTTGTTGTAGCTGTTGCTGAACTAGCCATAGCTGTGGCTAATTGTGGTTCTGCATTATTTGAAGTTGGTTCCTCAACTGCATTTTCGTTCTTAATATCTTCTTTACTGAAACCAAAGACTAGTGAAAGTCCAAGCGCAACAGCAAAAGCAACAACCCATGAAATAAGAGCGCCGTAAACTGACATATCCATACCACTAGCACCAATGTAACTAGGGAATAAGAAGACACCAAGTCCTCCGACCATGTAAGCCTTAGTACCGAATAATCCCATTAAGGCACCACCGATACCAGCACCAACACAACTCATTGCGAAAACTTTTTTACGAGGTAAAGTAATACCATAAATAGCTGGTTCTGTAATTCCAAAAATACCGGATAAGAAGGCTGACCAACCAAGGCCTTGAACTTTCTTACTCTTAACTTTCATGATAACTGCTAGAACGGCACCAATTTGAGCAAAAGATGCGGCACCAGTTAAAACAAGAATTGGATCATAATGAAGATTTTGAATATTTAACATTGCCAATGGAACAAGTCCCCAGTGTAAACCGAAAATAACAAGAACTTGCCACAAACCACCAATAACGGCACCTGTAATAATTGGACTTAAGTTGTAAAGAGCTGAAGCACCAGCAGCTAATCCATCACTGATCCATGATGTAATTGGTCCTACAACCAAAAGTGTTAATGGGACAACAACTAATAAAGTAAAGAATGGAACTAGGAAGGTTTTAACAACACTTGGAATGACTTTCTTTAAGTATCGTTCAACCTTAGAGGCAATCCACATCGCCACAATGATAGGAATAACTGATGAAGTATAGTTCATCATAATTACTGGAATCTTCAAGAAGGTAATGTGAATTGGTGAAGATAACGCTGAACCAGCAAACAAAGTGAATAATGGTTTTCCAGTTACAGCAGTCGGATTCAAAGCAACGATTGTTGGATAAACTAACGCTGCACCAATTGATAATCCGATGAATTGATCAACGCCGAATTTCTTAGCAGCCGACAATCCTAAAATAATTGGTAGGAAGTAGAAGAAAGCATCCCCAATTGCGTAAAGTATAACGTATGTACCAGAAGTCTTAGTTACGGCTCCCGTTGTTACTAGAATAGTTGCCAAGCCTTTGATCATACCAGTTGCAGCCAAACAGCCTAGTGCTGGGGCAAAAATTCCAGAAATCAAATCAATAAATTTATCTAGTAAACTAGTTTTTTCATCATCTTCACCATAGTCATCAGGAACAGTTCCACCATCTGGGAAACCACCCACTTTAACAACGTGATCGTAAACGTCAGCGACTTCATTACCAATAACAACTTGATATTGGCCACCACTTTGAACAACAGTTACGACCCCTTCAGTATCTTTTAATTCTTCAGTATTAGCCTTTTTTTCATCTTTTAATTTGAAACGTAATCTTGTGGCACAATGAACAACGCTTTTAACGTTATCTTTGCCACCGACTAATTTAACAATTTTTTTAGCTAAACTATCATAGTCTTTCATAATAATTTCTCCTTTATCAGGTATCAGGCAAATAAAAAAGCTCAAGAGATCACACCACTATTCACCAATAGTAATGTAATTTTCTTGAGCTAATGCCTGCCAAACAGTAACACGCTAGTATTTAATTTTCTCGATGGGTTACTCGCCAAACATGTAAGATCAAATACATTTGATCATTTGACGACAATGCCCATCCTTTAGTATTTCGTAAAAATGTAGAAATCTTTTGAACAGTTTGATTCTCTTGAGGATATTTAGCAATCATTAATTTCAATAAACTAGGGTCCAATTGTTCACCAGCAGGCTTATTGGATTTGATTTTCTTAATTAAAAAATATCTCAAATGTGAAACCAAACGACTATAGCTGAATGATTCATCATCCAAAGTCTTATGGTAACTGATTTGAATAATATTGATGATATCGGAAATTATCTTGGAAACTTGGATCGTGTCCTGAAGGGATTCTTTTTCATTCTCCAAATTAACAAAATGATACGTCAAGAAAACTAATTCATCCTTAGCAAAATTAACTTTCAAATCCTTATTGATGATTTTAATTGCCCTTAATGATGCTTGATATTCTTTAGGAAATAACTTTTTTACTTCCCAATTAACTGCTCTATCCGTAAACTCAATGTGCTCTTTTGCCCGTTCGTAAGCAAAATTGATGTGATCAGCCAAAATTAAATATTGATAATCATTAAATTTAACCTTTAAAAAAGATTCGACATCGTTAACTATATCAGAAGTTACATCAATGATAGATTTATCATATTCCCCTAAATTATCAATGTTTGCTGTATTCTCCGACTTGAAACGTTGAGTGATTTTTGATGCGTCCACCAAATCACCCGTTTTCTTGCCAAATCCGATGCCTTTTCCAACAACTACCCATTCAACATGATGGTCATCAACTACAAGGGCTGCATTATTATTATAATTTCTTACAAATTTCAATGACTTACCCCCTAAAAAAAATACCCACTAATTGCACACTAAAATATGCACAATATTAGTAGGTTTATGCCTGATCGAATCAGTAACACACATCGTTTACAGGAACCATGATAGCGGTTTCTAAATAATACGTCAAGTATCTTTCCTAAATTAAACTACAAAAGTATCAATTTTTATTGTAGAAAGTGAATTTTTTAAGGTTCATTTATTGTCATTTTGGTTAGATAATCTTGATCAAAAAATCGATAAAATGTAATGTAAACGTTGTCAATTAAGAAGTATTAAATAAACGCTACAAATTGTCTATGTACTTCGTTATACTTGACCTAACAAGGTTTTGAACATTATATCTGTAAGCAGAAAAATCGTTTTTTATTAATATATTTTTTATCATGATATTATGCTAATAATTAAACTTGCTAAGGAGTCTTGCATATGCCAAAAAAAATTGCTGTCGTAGCCATGAATACCAAGAAGATTCCCTATGTCGGTGGTAACGAACTTATCATCACACTCGATAATCAAAAGGTTTGGTACACTGCTAATACTAAACAGATCAGAATCCCCTTCTTCACTAATGTTCTCAATTCAATGATGAATAATTTTTTCAGTACTTTTATGAAACGTTCCAATAAACAGGACGTTGTCAAAGCTAATTATTTCTCTAAACAAGTTGCCCGCTACTTAGCCAAAAATAACTACGATCAAGTTGTTTTTGAAAATGAACAACTCAGAAAGAATATTTCACGTCGTCTTGAAAAGAAAACTACTACTGTCCCAGAAACTTTACTTGCCTAAGGACATAAAAATAAGGTTCAGAAATCTTAATTGATTTCTGAACCTTATTTTTATTCTTTCTGACACTTCGATATTAATACTCCTAAAGCAAAACAAATATTCACTATCAGTAACGTTTTGACGGTGTTACTGTCAAAAGAAAATCCTGAAGGCCAAATGATCGATACTATCCAAGAAACTGAAAAAGTAACAATAATGGCTATACATATTCTAAAAAATTTCGATTTCATCATATTTTCTCACCTCAGAGAGGACAATCTACATCCCAATTTTTTAGTTCTAATTCCAGTATCTCATGAGGTTAATACTTTTTAAACAAAAAAACTGAATGCCTCTAATGACATTCAGTTTCTTATTTATCTTACAGCTTTAACAATGTCTTCATCACCAGTGACAAAGTTAATATCCTTCTTAATTGTAGAAGGTGTCTCCAAAGCTTGGGCAATAACCTTAGCTACATCAGCTCTTGGAACACTACCACCTTCATAATTGCTTTGAATATTGATTTTTCCTATAGCATCATCATTCGTCAACATTCCCGGATGTACAATTGTGTAATCCAAGTTTGTGCTGCGAAGATACTTATCAGCATAGTGCTTAGCAATATAGTATGGTCTGATTCCTGAAGCTTCCCACTTGCTACGATCATCACTATAAACAGCACTAACCATAATGTAGCGCTTAATACCTAATGTTTGGGCGATATCCATTGTCTTAATGGCACCATCTAAGTCAATTTCCATAGTCAAATCATAACCAGCACCACCGGCACCTGCTGTGAAAACTAATGTATCAGCTCCAGAGGCTTCAATTGAGTTCTTTATTTCAGCTATCGGTGCAGTCAAATCAATGTATTGTGTTGGAATATTTTCTGCTTGATAAGCCTTAATTTGTTCCTCACTACGTAATCCTGCAGCAAAATCAATCTGCTTGTTTTGAAGTTCATCAATCAACAAACGCCCTACTTTACCATGGGCGCCAATAATAAGTACTTTCATTAAAAAATACCTCCTTGAGTAACTTCACTTTAACAACAAGTATTTAATTTTTCCATTATTATGTATTCCACATAAAAACATCCAGAAATTAATAAAATAATTCCTGAATGTTTTTTTAATAACTAACTTCTTTATTAGCTTCTAACTGACATTCGTGGCCACACACTTTTATGACACATCCCTGATCAGCTTTAATTTTTATCGTATTATCTTCAAAATTCAGACGATACTTTACACCACAATATTGTTGTGTAAATGATAATCTTTGCCACTTACTTGGTAGCCGTGGATCAATGTTCAATATACCATCTACGAATTTTACACCAGCAAAATCACGCATAATAACGGTTAATACTGCACCCATAACACCAGTATGAATACCATCAGCGGTCGTTCCACCTTGAATATCATCATAATCAGAACGGATGGCTACTTGTAATTTTTCCCAAGCTTTATCGACGTCTCCTAAAGCGATATCGATACTAGCATAGACAGGTCTAGAAACAGTTGATCCATGTACAGTTCTGGCTAAGTAGTAATCGCGATTCTTTTTCAACCAATCTTTTGGCAAATTATTACCCAATTGCTCTAAGGTCTTTTGCATTACTTGTGGTCCCAAATTGTAAATCATCATCAATGAATCAGCTTGTTTGTCAACTTGATAGTCGTTAGCTGATTTATTCTCAGCTGTTAAAATGCGATCAATTCGATGGATATCGCCGTACTTCTTTTCATAATCAGCTAAATCCAAATCTTTCAGTTCAAAATAGTGATTATACTGTTCAACAATACCCTGATCATTGATATAAACTTTTAACTTATGAGCCATTTCATCAGCCTTACGAATTAATATTTCGTCAAAGTCTGATTCTTCACAGGCTTTAATAAAAATCTCTGGCATTTCTTTACGTAATTTCAACAGCCAGGACAATGACCAAGCTACCATTAAATTAGTATAGGCGTTATCTGACAAACCACCTTGATTTGTATTCGGATAAGCTTCATGGAATTCATCCGGGCCCATGACACCAGATATATGGTAGTTTTCACCATCATACTCGGCTTTTTCTATCCAAAACTTACTTGTCTGCAAAAGTACATTCAAGCCGCCTTCTTCTAACAGACTATTATCACCTGTCATCTGTGTATAATTCCAAATATCATACACAACAGCTAAAGACACATGACGTTGTAAACGTGAATTATCAGGATACCATTCATTAGTCATTGGATTCAAATGGATTAGCTGAGCCTGTTCATCACCAATACTAGCCGATTGCCAAGGATACATAGCGCCATGTTCTCGCTGCAACTCAGCGTTTTTCTTAGCAGCCGGTAATCGCTTGATCCGATATTTCATTAAGGCTTTAGCTGTTTGGGGTTCAATTGTTGTGTAGTAAGGAACGAAGAAAAGTGCATCCCAGAAAATATGTCCACGATAGCCTTCACCCGTCAATCCACGTGAACCAACTGATGCATCTAAGTCCGGATTAGCTAGTTTTTGTGCGGCTTGGTGTAATTGGAAAATATTCAAACGAATCAATTTTTGAATATCTTTATCATCACTGTTTATTTCAACGTCGGCATCTTTCCAAAAATCAGACCAATGTTGTAAATTGTTTTGATAAATTTTTTCAAAAGTACCTTTATCAAGGGCAGTTTTAACAATCTTCAAATAATCTGAACTCTCATAATCAGTCGCTACCGCCATAACCCGTTTAACATCAAAAACTTGTTTAGCAGCTAATTTAATCGTTGCACGGTCCACAATTGAATCTTGATTATAAGTCGTCTCAAAACTAACATCTGGACTAGTTGTCTTAGCACCTACAGCAAAGTTGATATTTGATTGCAAGGTCTTCCCTTGTAAAACGTGATTGGCTATTTGAGTTACTTTAAATTCCTGACTATTGAATTTACGATAGCGAGCGACATTCTGATTTTGAATTTTACCATCGATTATCATTTCAACACTGACCTGAGCTGAAAAATCTAAAGATAACTCTACCTTTAAAGCCAAACGATGATAAGATATTGGATCACAGATTTTAGTCGTTTTAATGAACAAGTGCCCTGCATCAACTGGGTAAACTAGCTCTTCTGTTAGCTTACCTTTGTGCATATCCAGAGTGGCTTTTCTTTGATCATAAGGAACCGTAATTTCAGTTTCGTTAATTTTAATCTTTAATAATTGAGGATTGGGAAAATTAACTGGATCCTCATTTATAATGTCTCGAGAATTAACTTTGGTCGTTGTTTGATTGAAAATTCCGGCAACATATAAGCCAGGATAATGATTAGCGTTATAACGACTCATCAACGGTGCGCCCCGCCAACCGAGGTATCCATTACCTAAAGTTAATAGAGCTTCTTGACTGTAGGATTTAACACCACTTGGCGTATCCCGATAAATTATTTGCCAATTTTCTGTCATAACGATCTCCTTATTTTACAGCATCTTTAAAAACGTTCTTCTGTTGAGCTGCTTTAACTTTAGTTAAGTCAGCATCACTGAAGCCCCATAGGTAAACACAAACGAATGAGATAACAATAGTTACAACACTAGCGATAACGAAGGCCCAAATATTATTAGGATTTGTCTTAGAGAAGAATGATGGGAAACCAATCAATGATCCTGTAAAACCAAACATATCGATTTTCATTAATCCAGCAAGGAAACCACCAACGGCACCACCGATATTAGACATCCAGAAAACACGTCCGTATTTCAAATTGATACCATACATAGCAGGTTCAGTAACTCCGGCATAACCCGATAAAGCACCGGCCAATGATAAGCCTTTAACACTAGCATTCTTCGTCTTAGCCCAAACTGCTAAAGCACCAGTACCTTGAGCAATCATTGTAAAGTTGATTAAAGCATTCAAAACTGAATGACCAGTCATAGCAATATCGTTTGAAACGATAGGAACAACCATCCAATGCAAACCGAAAATTACTAAAACTTGATACAAACCACCAATTACTAATCCAGCAATAGCTTCATTAGCTGTTACTAACATGTTGATTAAAGCAGCCAATCCACTTGAAATTAATGAAATAACTGGTCCCATGATAACTAAGACAGCAGCAGAAACGATAAATAGCGTAAATAATGGTTGGAAAATTGAACGTAAACTGAGTGGTAAAACTTTTTTAAGCCAATTACCGACTGGTCTTGCTAACCAAGCAGCAAAGATAATTGGGAAAATTGAATATGTGTACTGTGGAATATGGATAGGCATACCGAAAAATTCAGCGTTCATTGGAATACCTAAGAAAGTTGCCATGCCTTTAGTTGGTGCTGCCCACAAAGCAGCAATAGTTGGGTGAACTAAAACACCTGCAATAGCAGCTACAACAATCGGATCAGAACGTAATTGTTTGGCAGCCGTGTATCCAACTAAAATCGGTAAGAAGTAAAAGGCTGAATCGCCCATAGCGTTAATAATGATGTAAGTTGTTGATTTAGTATCAATTAAATTCAAATTAAATGTAAAGAGTGTTAAAAATCCCTTTAAAATACCAGAAGCAGCAAGTAATCCAATAATAGGAATCATTGAACCAGTAATAGTTCCAATTAATAATTGAAATCCTTTAGAGATCCAACCCCAAAGACTTGTAGGTCTTTGTTGAACTTTAGCCTGTTTATTAGTTTCTTCAACCGCTGATTCAGTGGCTTCCTCATCAGAAAAGCCTTCTCCTAATTGAGCAATCACTTGATCATAAACATCAGTAACTGCTGGTCCAATGACAACTTGGTATTGACCCAAACCGGCATTATATAAGGCGCCTGCAACACCATCTAGGTTAGTAATCTTTTCCGTTTGTGCTTTCTTTTCATCTTTTAAGTAAAATCTCAAACGTGAAATACAATGAATGACTTTATTAATATTTTCAGGTCCGCCGACATAAGAAATAATCTGCGATGCTAACTCTGAATAATCTTTACTCTTTGCCATTATTCTCAATCCCCCGTATTACTAATATTTATTTTTGGCATTTAATGATGGCGTCTAGCAAACTCGACACTACTGAATTTGTCTGCTCGATGTCGTGACTCGGTATATGATAAGATTCGGCTATCAGTGAGATGGGTTTCACTCCGCACAACAACCATTGGTACTGATGATGAAATTTCCAATTGATTGCAGTCCTCATATTCAGGATTTTCAATCGTCAAATGTTTAATAGCATAATCAATTGTTAATCCTAAATTATGTTCAAAATAGTGAAACAACGAATTCTCGGCCTCTTCCACAGGAATATCTTTGACAATATCTTCATTCACGTAATCATAATCTAAAATGGTTGGTATGCCATTAACGATTCTTTCTCGTACAATCAGTTGTGCGTAAATTTGATCAGATCCAAAAAGTAAATTTTCTGGCACTAAAACATGATCCTGAATCTTAATCACTTTATTTTTTGAATCCATGCCATTTTCTTTAACTATTTCTTTATAACTTTTTATTGATGAGACTGGGAACGAAAATCGTTTTGTACTTAAAACTAAGCTTCCCTTGCCTCGTATGGTTTGAATATATCCTTCATCTGCCAACAATTGCATTGACTTACGTACCGTTTCCCGGGATACGTGGTAACGCATCACCAACTGCTGATTGCTGGGAAGAAGTTCTCCTGATTGATATTTCTGTGTTTGAATACCACTTAATAAATCGTGGTAAATTACCAAGTACTTTTTCATATGACCTCCAACGACCTAAGATTAGCATAAATAAAAAGCGCTTACATCAACGTTTTAAAGGCATTATCGGAAAAACCTAGACAAGTTGATTACAAACACCGGAAGAATTACCAAACTAAAACTAGACAAGTTTTTTCACCTTTATTTATTCTTTTATGTCGATTATATTTATTTAATATTTAAATCATAATTTTTTATTTATTTAATAGCAATTCTATTCAAAAAAAAGCAGACCTAATCGTTCATCACGATTAAGTCTGTTTTTGATTTCGTATTAACTTATTTAATTTCTGTATAGCTATCACGAACGGTAAATAATGAATCAATTGATTCATTCAATTCTGTCATTTTAATAGCATCACCGACAAGGTCTGTTACAGAAAGAATTCTTAATTTATCAAACTTGCATTCATCGGGTACCACAATTGAATCTGAAACTAGAACTTGCATAAGATCTGAGGCTTCAAGTCTCTTAGCAGCATCTTTTGAAAAGATTGGATGTGTAGCAACAGCTGAAATTGTTTTGGCACCAGCAACTTTAACAGCTTCGGCACTATTGATCATTCTTGTACCAGTATCGATCAAATCATCAACAATAACACATTGTTTACCGTCAACATCACCAATAATGTCAGGAACGACATTACTATCTTCAGTTGATCTTTGATCAACGATAGCAATTTGTGAACCGAAGACTTCAGCTAAGGCACGAGCACGTTTAGTTGAGTTATGATCTGGAGCAACGAAGACAAAATCATCAGGATTCTTGATCTTCTTTTCAAAATAACTAGCGAAAATAGGCATAGCACGTAAGTGATCAACAGGAATATCAAAGAATCCTTGAATTTGGTCAGCATGCATATCAAGGGCGATCACACGATCAACCTTACCTAATTCCAACATGTTTGCAAACAACTTTGCAGAGATAGGTTCTCTTGAACGAGATTTTCTATCTGAACGAGTATATGCAAAGTAAGGCAATACACAATTAATGTTTTGTGCACTTGCACGTCTAAGAGCATCTACAGCAATCATTAATTCCATGAAATTATCATTTACAGGATCTGAAACTGAATGAATGATGTAAACATCTTTTCCACGAATACTTTCATTAATTTGAATGTTAATTTCACCATCACTAAAATGTGAAACACTTGCATCCAATAATGGAATACCCATGTAGTCAGAAATTCTCTTAGCTAATGGCTTATTACCATTTAAAGAAAGTAAAGCAACGTTATCTAATGTACTATTAGACATATTTGTCCTCCAAAAAATTATATAAGTACTGGTCTACCAACAGGTTTACTCTCATCGGCAATCACCAAGCCCATGTCGTTTTCCGACAATGATTTGTTTTTAGTTCTAACTCCCGATTGTGAAACTATTGTAAACTTATACTTTAATTTTACACTCAATTGTAGATAATTATCCAGTAAATATGAATCTATTTTTCCATTTAAATACAAATGATACTCCGGGTACTTTTTCATTACGTTTTCAACAATATTTACATTGTCCGGATTTTTTACTTGTGAAACGGTTAAAGCAATCGCTACCCTCTCAGCAAAGTTTCCCAAAAATTTATTTTTCTCATCAGGCTTTAACTGTGGCTTGCCAAAAATATTCTTCTTTATATAATCTTCAACGTTAGTCATATTAACCCTCCATATGTCATAGTATAGCTGAGAAAGTAATAATATAAAAGAATGATAATTGTTCCTTACCCTGCAAGTAAAATTGTATAATGTGGGTAAAGAAAGGATGTGTTACTTATGGATGAGATGGTATTTTTTAACCCCGGCGATGCCATTGCTAACTCTAAAGACTTTGGTGAGGCTGTCCGCGGAGCACAAATTTACAAAGCTAAAGATCCTTATGAATCATCCCTTATCGTTGCTGAGGATGTCAGCGATAAAAAATCTTTTGTCGTATACTTTGCAAAAGACGAAAAATCAGACGTTAAAGATTCTGATAAGAGTGTAGTTCCTTATCATTTGAAGAAAAAAATTTAATTATTAAAAAAATGACCTGAACTCATAATAAATTCGGGTCATTTTTTTTACGCCACCGTAAAATGCCATAATATGACATTCCCCTGATTAGAATAGAAGTATAAATTAATTGGAGGTCGTCATATGACAACTATTACAATTGGTAAAAAAATAATAATGAAACTGAATTATATAAAGCTATCGAAAATTCCAAATCAGGTGACACAATTAAATTATTGCCTGGAGTTTACTTTTCACAATCACAACCTTACATCTTCACTATCAAACATAACCTGACTATAGTTGGTCAAACGCACAATCCCGATGCTGTTCGATTAAACTGTGCTTTTCTTTTAGATGAAGGTGCAATTTTTATTGCTCAAAATCTTTCCCTTGCCTATGGTGAAAATCAATTTAACACGATTGCAATGTACAATAACACGCAATTATTCGGACGCAACATTCACATCTCCCACACTTCTCAAGACAAATGGGATTGTCTTTATGGTAAAAACGCGCAAATTTCACTAGTTAATTCAACAATAACTATCAATAATTTGAACGCTGCCAGTCTGGATTTGGAAGACAGCCAACTTTACCTTGAAAATACACATATTGCTGGCTTAGTCACTAAACTAACTGATTCTTCTGTCAAAAATTCCATCATTGATAGCACAATCTATTTAGATGATAATAGTCTGCTTGAATTTTCTGACCTCATGATTAATTCCAATGACAATCAATCCTTCTGTGAACTTTACGCCTTGAATAATTCAAATGTTGCTGGTCAAAATTTACAAACCACTAGCTCCTCGCCAACAATTGCCCTCGCTGAATCTAATCTTAACGTTAATGAATTTAAACCTGACCTTCAAAATATCACCTGGCATTTCGATGATAATTCCGAAGTTCTCGCTGATAGTATTAGACCTTACACATCAGGACTTTAAACATGCAAAAAGCCGAATCGTAATGATTCGACTTTTTTTATTTGTTTAATTTTTCTTGAAGCCAATTATCGAGAAAAGCCAACTGAGGTCTGGTATGGAAACGATGTTGGCCGTCTTTCATCACCGTTACATTAACGTTATGATTTTGCACAAAGCCTTTTAACACTGATTTTGAAGTGTGATCATCATGTTCACCATATGGAATTTCAGTTGGAACTTGCCAATCAAGCGGATTATCTCGAACATACTGTAATGCCTGCCAAGAGAATTTCTCTTGACCAATCACTATTTCACCTTTATCACGTAATTCAGCTTCAGTAATATTATTCTTCTTCATTGAAGTTAATAAATATTGTTCCATATTCAATAATGGAGAGATGAATAAAGCTTTAGTTATCGTTATATCCTTCGTCAACATTGAGAAATACGCTCCAATGCTGTTAGCTAATATCAATATCTGATCATATTGTGGACTTACTTGATCATATACATCCTTAATTTGTTTTTCTACAATCCAAGGCAAGTATTCTTTGTAATCAATCCCAACAATATCATACTCAGGACAAACTTTTTTAAACCGTTCAGCTTCTGCGGCACTGCCACCTTTTCCATGAACATACAGGATAACTTTTTTCAAAATCCCATCCTCCAACAAATAAAGACAAACAAAACCAGTGGATTATTTATTTTTATTTTAATTATTGCGATTACGATAATCTTTAACATTTGCAAAATTTTGTAACTCTTTTAAATTTCCCTCACTTTTCAAATGTTGACTATATTCTTTGTCTAGGTCTGAGATAACTTCATTTGTTCCTGGGACAAAATGAATCGTTTCTGTTCCTGCCTCAACAGCGGTTTGATAATACCATTCTTTGAATTTTAAATAACTCATAGTATCTTCTAAATCAGTAATCTGCTGTTGTAAATCTTTTCGGTGATCTTCTAACAATTGATATCTTTTTTCTAATGTACTATCACCTTGAAGACGATATTCAATGAATTTAGAAATATCAACTACTGAAACACCAGCATTTTTTAAACAAATAATCGTTCTCATTAAATGAATATCGTTGTCTGTAAATTCACGTCGTCCAATATCATTACGTTTAACAAACGGCAATAATCCTGATTTATCATAATAACGAATTGTATCAATCGTGACACCTAATTTCTTCGACACTTGTCCTATACTATAGCTCATATTTCTCTCCTAGCAATGAGTCGTCCGTAGATAATGAAATCTCCTGACGACTCTTTATTTCAGAAATTAAATTCTCCAAATTACCGAGTCCTCCTTCATAAGCAAATTGTCCCAAAGGTAAATGTTCAGGAATTACTTCATTATCTTCTATTTGATTATAAATCACTTCAGCTATCTTTTGAGGATTTCCGGGAGCACCAGTAACCGAATCAGATACATGTACTATTGAATTTCCAAATTCCTGATAATCAGAAATATTAGGAACAACTTTATTTGAAGAACGTCCGGACCAATTTGTCCTAGCACCACTAGGTTCTACATTCATAACATGAATGCCTAAATCAGCCACTTCTTGCCTTAAAGTATCGGCGTATCCTTCAACAGCATACTTTGTAGCACTATAGAATCCCATTGTAGGCAACGTTGTTAGGGCTAAGGCTGAAGAAAGATTTACAATAACACCCGACTTTTGTGTACGCATAATTGGTAATACAGCATTGGTCATATTAGCTAAACCAAAAACATTGACTTCAAACATATACCGAACTTGATCCATATCACTTTCTTCTATCGTCGAAAAATATCCTAATCCTGCATTATTCACTAAAACGTCAATTGTACCAAATTTTTCTTTTGCCTTTGAAACAGCATCCTTAATTTCAGATTGATTTGTTACATCGATAATTACCTTTTTAATCTTATTACTGTCAAATTGATCCAAATAGTTCAGATCTTCCATTTTTCGTGCAGCGGCCACCAAATTAGTATCTTGTTTACTAGCAACAATTTGTGCTAGTTCTTTGCCAAATCCACTAGAAGTACCTGTTATTAACCATGTCTTTGCCATTATTTCTATTCCTCCTTGCCACCATTCTTAGTAAACTTGACTAAACCATCCAACCACTTTTGATGACCATTGAGCATTGGATTTGGATCTTGTTGTGATAATTCTGCAGCGGGTTTACCAATTTGTGATTCTTGTGTCAGCAAGCGAATCCGTCCATCACTCAACTTCTCAATTAGAAAAGCATGATAAACGTCAAATTGTGTTTTCTCATCACCGTTTTGCCATCCATGCCAAGCTAAACGTGCAATTCTTCCGTCACTAGGTTCTACTAATTCCATAACCTGTGCATCTATAGGGAATCCAAATGTATTAAAATGAAATGTCTCTGCAAAATGTAATTTAGTATCATCCTTAATACTCAACTCGATATTCGTTGCATTATCATAATATTTTTCCCATTTAGAAGTGTCGACCAAATTATTCCAAATATCTTCAATGTTAGCTTTGTCAGTGATAACTTCATTAGAAACAGAATTATCTGTTTTTCCTGGTAAATAGTCTGTAGACCAATTAATTGTTTTCATGTTTTATGTCCTCTTTTTTAAAGAATAAAATCATCTTATATCCTGGAGCTGACTTCAGGACAAGGATTAATTTCAACTTTTTTGTAAAAAAAAGGCGAAGAATTTAATCCTCGCCTACATAAATCTACTTTTTACTAATATAGTCTAATAAATTGAATAGAATCTCAGGATTCTCAACTGGAACGGTCATTTGCAAAATATCATCAGCCGTTTGATTCAAAACTGAGCCTTCGATATATAGAAAATCATTTACCACCATCTCACGGACGTTATCTGCCTTCGGTTCAAAATGAAACTGTAAACCAATAATACGATGGTTCATTACAAAGCCTTGATTCTTAACCTTATCACTGGAGAATAATAATTCAGCTTCATCAGGAATTTCAAACATTTCTTCATGCCAATGTAAAACGTTCATCTGTTCAGGTAAATCAGGGATTACTTGTGATTGTAAATATACCGGTGCCCAACCAACTTCCTTAGCTGGTGCTTTGGTAATATTGTAGCCAAGTTGTTTGGCAATTTGTTGAGCTCCAAAACAAGCACCAAAAATTGGTTTATCCTGTTCAATCATTTTTGCAATCAATTCACGCTCTTGCTTAATCCAAGGTAAGTCATCATTAGGACTCATTGGACCTCCTAAAATAACCAACATGTCAGTTTCATCGGCGGTTGGTAAATAGCCAAACTGATATGGATGATAAATATACATCTCATGTCCATGTGCTTGTGACCAATCCTGAATCATCCCTGGACCTTCATTTGGAGTGTGTTGCAAAACATTTATTCGCATATAAATCCTTTCACTCAACGGCAATGTTTAACTGGGTATCGCCTGCAACTGCCCAAGATGGGAATATTATAGCATGATAAATTTTTTTAATAAAAATACATTTTATTTTCAAAATATAAGTAGTGACATATTATGACAACTGACGGTGTTATTCTATATTTATCAACGATTGTTGAAGCTTAAAAAATCACTTATAGGAGATATTAAATATGAGAAATCCAAAATTTAATTCTATGGATAGTTGGGCAATTTGGGATATCCCAGATACTGATCTTACAAATAAAACACCTGATGAGCGTCAAAAGCTTTTTGGGGATAACTATCAACCTAATCATTCTCCATCTGAAAAACTAAATAAAGATTTAGACGCCAAGCTTAAATCTTCAAAATATGTTATTGCTGGAATGAACCCTGGTAATGCAGCCTCTGAACAACCAGTTGAACCATTTTCAAATTTTCATGGTGCTAAAAAGAGTGCTGACTATCGCTTGGCCGCCGCTCTTTACGGAACCGAAATTTGGGGTTCATTCATGACCGATGTCTCCTCTACAATAGAAAGTAAAAGTGACAAAGTCAAAATAACTCAAAATGATGTTGAAAAGTTTGAAAATCATCTTGACGAATTAGGTATTCCTGACGATGTTACTATAATTGCATTAGGTACAAAAACATTTGATGCCCTTAATAAATTTGCTAAACGTGACGTAAAAAAAATCTACCATTATTCAAGATCAAACGGTTGGTGGAAGGCTGAAAGGGTTCATGGTCAGATTGAAGATATTCTAAATAAGTAAAAAAAATCGGTTGGATATTAATCCAAACGATTTTTTTATTTATCATATAATTCAACTGCTTTTTTCAAACGAGTTTTAACTTCTTTAACTAATGATTCTGGACCTAATACCTTTAGCCCATCTCCTTGACTTAAAATCCACAACAAGGCACCCTCTGAGAATATCTCGCCTTTGATGATCACACTACCATCATCTTTAGTTTCTACAATCTTTGATCCTGGTAATTTATCTAAAGCTGTTTGAGGATAATTCCAGTATTGAAATGTATAGTTTACGTCATTCCCCATTTTTAATAGATATGTTTTTTTCAGTACTTCGCCTTCATCGACTTTTTTACTAAATGGGATATTGTAAGATTTACGTTTTTCCTTAATCGGAAAATCAAATCTATCAATTCTAAAGACTCGTGGATTGTCCTTATCATCGCCGTCTTCCATTAAATAGATCATTACATAATAAAATGAAGTATCAAAATACAGATTAATTGGTGTACCCACAAATGTCTTATCAGAATTACTGCCATCTCTGCTGCTACGGTATGTAAACTCAATTATCTTATGTTTGAGAATCCAATTAGAAAATTCATCAATTCTTTCTACCAAATCATCCTGTGTTTTAACAGGATAATACTTACCTAATGTTGTTGATAACAAGGTTTTAACACTTGACTGTTCACTAAAGGAAACAAAATTCAGAACTTCTTCTTCGATTTTTTCCAATTCACTTTTACTAAAAGCACGCGTTCCAATAACCATTTTTAGAATTGTCAATGCTTCTGCTGAAGTAATCTGTCCTTCGTTCTCAACTCGATAAACTTGATCTCTCACGTCATAAACAATTTTTCGATCAGGCATATATCGATCCAATAGGAATCTCATATATTTTAAATCTAGTTGGATGGCCTTCTTCTTTACACCATAATGTTTCATCGATTCTTCAAGGTTAAACGTCTCACCAGAAAGCAACTGAAGGAGTAATTCTACAATTCGATAACGACTACCATATTCCTTAATACGTTTTTCTTCATCCTCTAATTCATCGTCCATTGAAATTGCCTCCTAAAATATTCTTACTTTTCCATTTTTACTTGTTTACCATGGTCCAATACCCATACTAGATCCTTAGCATAAATTATATTTCCTTCAATAATGACTCCATTTTCTTTATGACCGGATATATGAAAATCAGGCAACCGGTTTAAGGCATCTTGAGGATTTCCAAGGTATAGAAAACGATAATGGATTTCTTCACCACTATTAGAAACATAATTTTTATTGCCAATTTGACTTCTATCTTCTAGTTTTTCTCGAGGAACTTTAATTTCATTATTTAAGACTTTGATATTCTGAAACTGATCTATCCGATAAACAACATTCTTACTTAGTCCACTTCCTACGTAGGTCAATATATAATAATGATCTTCTTTTGAGAATATTGATATTGGTACACCTTTTAGTATTTGGGTTTGACCATTATATGTGAACTGAACCGTTTTTCGATTAATTATTGCATCTATAAATTGATGAATAAGTTTCAAAACATCTTTATTATTAGACTTTATCGAACCATTAGATTCGTACGAACTAGCTAGCAAAGTTCCTACAGCTTTCTTTTCATCGGTTGCCACTAAAGAAATTATGTTCTTCTGTATTCTATTAATTAACTTACTATCAGCCTTTAATTCACTGCCTAGTAAAGGTAAAAGTGTAATTATCGCTTCTGTACAAGATAATTTTCCATGGTCAAAAATACTATAGTTATTTTGCTTCTCATTATATTTGATTTGTAATTGATAGTTTCCTACTTCTTTGTCTATTAAAGTATGCTTAATCGTACTTAAATCGCGTAAAATCGTACGCCTAGAAACGCCGTATCTCTCAGCGTCATTATTGATATTAATCTTTTCTCCGAGCATCATTCTCCCCATGATAGTTAACACTCGTTCTTGACTGTTTTTGTCCTTGCTGTTAGTCAACAGTTGGCCCCCTCTCCTAACCTTTACAACAATTCAAATTTTAGCATTGAGGGTCGCCACATTATGACATTTGGAAGGTACCGTAAAAAAACATTTTATTTATTTTTTAATTGATATTCTAAAAACATGAAGTCCGAACCACCACGATTCGTCAAAATACTATTATCATTCATTTGCCATAAATCAGTATTAATACTCAAATTCTGTTTTTGACAGAAATTCTTTAGTTGTTCTAAACCTCGACAAACTTCATCGGTACCATTTTCAACTTTAACAGTTACATATTCACCAGCTGGTTTTTCAATTGCCGGCATGGCCTTGCCACTATTATTGGTAGAACATTCTTTAATAACTCTAAAAGAAGCATCTGGATACTCTTGTGCATTTGCATCAGGTAGATCAGTTAGGAAGCCTGATTGGTTACCGTCCATTAAGGCAAGCTCGTCTAATTCCTTATAAAATGAACCAAACAGTTCTGCAATCTCTTCATCAGTACAAGAAGCCGATTTTTGTGAACACCAAAATGAGATTTTAGGTCGTTTAACTATTACTGGTTGATAAGGTTGAACGGTTAGTTGCTCACCTTCTCCAACTTTCTTAGAAACTACCGATTGGATTTTAGATAATTCAGTAATCTTTCCATCTATTTTCTTTTGAATATTCAACAACTCGTCCATAACTTCAGCACTTGAATTATTTTGTAATTCTTTAATTTTTTCCAATGGTAAACCTAGATTTTTCATTCCCAAAATGAATAATAAATCATATATCTGGTCATAGTCATAATAGCGATATCCATTATCACTACGTTCTTTAGGATGAAATACACCTTGCTCATCGTAAAATATCAATGTTCTTCTTGTTGTATTCGCTAATTGAGCCATTTCACTAATTTTTAACATATAATTTTCCTCACATTATAAAATTATATGCTAAATTAACAAAAAAAATACACCCTTCACAGGATGTATAAATTTATTTTTAGTCTGTTGTAACAATAACTTGTCCCATTGGACGGTCATGTTTCATAACGTATTCTTGAGCTGCCTGAATATCATCAAGTTTGAAGACCTTAGAAACTGGAATCGTCAAATGATTATCGTTGATCAACTTGAACATTTCAGCGACTAATTCATTACTAATATCTACACCATCGAAGGCTGTAATGTACTTGCCACCAATATTTTCAAATGGATCGAAGTTCTTCCATAGCCATTCACCAGAAAGTAATCCGACAACTGTATAAATACCGTCACGGTTTACATGAGCTAATGAATCACTGACAACGGGAGCACCAACCATATCAAGTAAACCATCATAAGCTTTTTCAGTTTGAAGTTTACCATCTTGATCAATCACAACATCAGTTGCACCCATATCAAGTAACATTTGACGACGTTCTTCACGTCTAGTTGTTGCTGTAACCTTGATACCCATAGCGTTGGCCAAAACCATTGCGGCCATACCAACACCAGTCGTACCACCACGAACTAAGAGTGTTTGACCAGCTTGTAACTTAGTTGTCTTCAAAGCACCAAAGGCTGTATAGAATGTTTCAGGGTAAATTGCAAAATCAGCCCATGAACCATCAAATTCAACTGGACGAACAATGTCATCTGGTACTAAAGCATATTGTTGTTCACCACCATCAAATTCACGACCAAAGCCACCATTGATGATAACGATCTTTTGACCTTTCTTTAAATCACTATTCTTTGAAGGTTCGAAAACTTCACCAACAGCTTCAACCCCAATAACTCTTGGGAATTTAACTGAAGGAGAACCACCCTCACGAGTTAGAACCTCATAACGATGAACGGCAAAAGCACGAATGTGAATTACAGTCTCTTTATCAGTTGCTTTAGGAATAGGACGTTCTTCAATCTTTAAAACTTCTGGGCCACCGGCCTTACGAATAACTACTGCTTTCATATTTAATATCTCCTATATATTTAATGTATTTATCTCTCAACAATTAAATACTATAAACTGTCCCGCCACGTTACAGTCAAGGGATAGTTTCAAAGTTTTTTTGAAAGCAAATAAACCCATTAAAGTGCTATTCTTTAGTTGGTAATTCAGACACAAAAAAAGCCGAGCTAAGCCCGACTACTCCATTTGATCTTTTTCTTTTCGAGTGCTGTCTCGAATTGCTTTGTAAACTTTCATTCTAGCGACTCCAACGTCACGCACATTTTCCATGGCAAAACGTTTGGTTATACTGTCTTTTCTAGAAATGTAATGATATAAAGGAAGGTTATCTAAATAAAATTGACGTGCGACAGTCGCATATTCAACGTTAAAAACTTGATCTTCCATTAAATCTAAGTCTGTTTGGAATCTTAAATTATTATCAGTAATAATCGAACGAATGTAGGCCTTATTCCAGGTGTAACCCATCACAGTACCTGTCATTCTGATTATTTGCTTGATTGCTTCATCTCGACCAACGATTGAAGTTTGTCGACTTGAAACTTTATTTTTTACTTTGCCATTTTCGCCTTCATTAAAGAACCCACAAGTAACCATATCTACATCGTAATCTTCAAATTTGGAGAGAAAGTGTTCTACATAATCAGGTTCAACCCAATCATCTCCATCAATGAAAGTTACTAAGTCACCGTCGGCACTGGCTAATCCAGTATTGCGGGCAGCTGAAACACCTGCATTTTGTTTGTGGCAAACAACAGAGATCCAATCATACTTTTCTTCATAGGAACGAATTATCTTCTGAGTTTGATCTGTAGAGCAATCGTCCACAATGATTAAGTCAAAATTACGATTAGTCTGAGCGATTACCGATTCAATCGAGCTAGAAATGTAGCTAGCTACGTTATAAGCCGTCATAATAATTGAAAGTTTATTTTTCACCATAAGTCACCTTAAATATTATTTTACTTCTAATGACCCAAAATACGCAACAAGACAGGGGAGGATAAAAATGAAACGTATCTTAAATCTTGAAGGTGCCATAAATTTACGTGAACTTGGTGGATATCCCACTAAGGATGGTACGACAATTAAATATAATAAACTTCTTCGTTCAGGGGATATAAGTAATTTAACAACTAATTCTTTAAACTACCTTAAAAAGTATGGTTTAAAATATGTTATCGACTTTAGATCTAATCAGGAACAACAAACTTGGTCCGATGTTACTTCCGATTTCTATCGCATATATTCTGACCCCGTCTACCCTTTAACCGGAAACGGTGATAAATTGGCTGGAGCCATTAATCATGGTGATTATTCTTATTTAGGATTGATTTATCAAAGTGTAGTTCTGGACAAACACGGTCAAGAAGCTTATAGATTTCTTTTTGAACGTCTTCTCAACAACGACCAAGATCATCAGTCAGTACTCTTCCATTGTGCAGCTGGTAAGGATAGAACTGGTATTGGTGCCCTTTTGATTCTGAAAGCTTTAGGCGTTGATGACGAAATAATTACTAAAGACTACCTATTAACTAACCTAATGTATCAAGATAGTGACGAAATCGAAGCTACTTTGAATGATGAAAATGGTAATCAAGATATCAACAAAATGAATATGACCAAAGGTGATTTAGAAAGTATCACCTCAGTTTTCGAAGCCATTGAACACTATTATGGTAGTTTCGAGAACTATTTGGATAAAGCTTTAGGTATCGATCAAACTAAATTGGCAGAACTCAAACAAATTTATACTGAGTAAAAATTAATCTAATATTGTTTTATATCAAACTAGATTGGCAAGAAGTATTTTGCTTTCGTTATAATTATTAGTGGGAAGACGTAACCTCACTGATTTATCTGACTACAAATCCTACAGACTTCCCGTGAATAATCTATTTTTATTTGACTGATACAAAACCAAAACGTCGTTTTCCTCATACAATTACTTGTATGAGGTTTTTTTTATGTGCACTAAGTGACTCTGTCACTTAGTGCACATTATGCATGTGTTCTATGAACACATACGTTCCTTGATTTTTGAATCCACTATTAAGAACATATAAGGAATTCTAGGTGTCCGTTCCAATGGACATTCTCTTATAAGATAATTAAACTTATCGTCATATAATTATAGTTAAGAAGGAGGAATACCATGGATCCACTCGCAAAGAAAGTAATCATGTTTCTTTCTAAGAACACCGGCTATATTAAATCTACAGATTTAGCCAAAGAATTGAATGTTTCCACCAAAACAATTTATCGAACTGTTAAGAAGATAAATCATGATAAAGAAATCATCACTTCGCAACGTGGTTTGGGCTACACAATTGAACCTGGCAACGATTCTGAATTCACCGAGAATTTCGATGATTTAAACGAAAACAAAAAACGAACTTATGCCATCGGTGTTTACATTCTTTTCAATCAACCAACTGGACCCAAATTTTTTAAGACTGCCGACAAGTTTTATCTTTCTGAATCAGCTTTAAATAAAGAGATTCAAAAAATAAATTCAAGTATCGACAAATTTAAAATTAAAATCACCCGTAAAAATGGTCACTTAATTGTTATCGGCAATGAAATCGATATTCGTCAGGCATTAAATTTCTTCTTAATTCGTAAAGGAGCTGTTTCTGAAGGTTTTACTTCTATCTCGGAAATTTTTCCTTCTATTAATGATAATGATCGAAGTTTTCTGATTACTCAACTAACTTTGATTCAAGATGAACTTAATGTAGTACTAGTTGATCCCTATACTTTAAACATCTTTTCTCATTTATATATCTTGATGGGAAGAATTAGATCGGCCGCCCATGCAAATAAACCAAAAAAAATCGAAACAACCGATATCAAATACGATCAGTTTTACGAGACAGCTCGCCTAATCATTGAGAACATTTCTCGGTACACGAATCGCACAATTGATGCCAGTGAGATCATCTATTTGTCTCAATATCTGTTGTCACTGCGTTATATGCACAGCAATGATATTCAACAAATTAACAATGCCGCGCCTACCACTCAGTTTGAAAAGCCTGTGATTGACTTTGCTAACGAAATTATCAACCACTATCCTTTCCAAAAAATCATCAATAAACAGCATTTATTAACAGATTTATGTGCCCATATCAAACCAATGCTCAACCGCCTAAAATCAAATTTAGTCGTCGTCAATCCTCTAGTTGATGAAATAAAGGACAGCTACAGCCGAGAATTTCAACAGACAAAACAAATTGTTGATAACTATACAATGAAGAAATATCAATTAAAATTGTCGGAAGATGAAATTAGTTTTATTACTCTATACGTGGTTAAAGCGGTTGAAGAAAGCGCTAAAACAAATAAAATTTTACTAATGTGTACTACCGGCATCGGTACAGCACAACTACTTCGGACCAAATTATTGAATGCTATTCCTAATTTGAACATTACTGATGTAATTTCTTCTTACAGTTATCGTGAGGATATGTCTAAATATAATGCTGAAGCCGATCTTATTATCAGTACTGTCGCTATTCCTGAACAGAGTAAAGTCCCTATCGTCGTAGTCAGCCCACTATTAAATGAATTGGATTTACAAAGAGTTAAATCGTTTCTAAATGTTTAAATACAACTATTTCCAAATCGATAATGTTGATTCAAAACAGGAATTGAATCAATTCATCAGTAAAAAAGTTGAAGCACTTTACAATATTGGGGCTGAGAGTGTTTTATCCAAAATTACTGAACGAGAAAAATTGGGTTCCGTTGAAATTGGAACTAATTTTGATTTACCACATATCGAATATAGTGGTCAGGAACAAGGAATTATTTTAGTAAATTATAAAATAAATCATTATTATGCCACATCTTTGTTTATAATTTTAAATGTTGTCTATCTTGATAAGGATTTGGGAGAATTCTTAAATCGCATTCTAAATGACGCAGGATTAGATAAATTACGCAATTGTAGAAACATTAATGATCTACAGAGAATTGTAGAGGGGGGATAAAAAATGTTTGACGAAGAAATTGTTTTACTCGACATTACACCAAAAGATAGTACTGAAGCCTTATCAATGGTTTCTGACGAACTAATCAAAAAAGCTGTCGTTAAAGAAAGCTACAAAGACGCTGTTATCAAACGTGAAAAGGAATTTCCAACTGGCTTAAACGCGCCAAGTTGTGGCATTGCAATTCCACACACTGATGCTATTCACGTTAACAAGCCACAGATTGCCATTGCTCGTTTAGCTCAACCAGTTAAATTCTTACAAATGGGGGACGGAGCCGATGTCGAAGCTAAATTAATCTTTATGTTAGCTTTGAAAGAACCACATGCTCAACTTGAAACACTACAAAAACTGATGGCATTAATTCAAAACGAAACTGCCGTAACTGAATTAATTGCTGCCAAAGATTCAAAAACTGTCATTAACGTATTAAAAGAAAATGATCTTTAATTTTTAGGGTTTAAAAATTATGAGGAGATGTCATTATGGCTGTTATTAAATGGTTATTGAGTGCTGGTCCTACAGTATTCTTACCAATGTTATTATTCGTTTTCGCACTAATTCTTAGGATCAAACCGGGTCGTGCTTTCAAAGCTGCCATTACTGTTGGTATTGGTTTTATCGGTTTGAATTTAGTTATCGGATTATTGACTGATAATCTTGGTCCTGCAGCTCAAGCAATGGTTAAAAACTTTCATCTAAGTTTGAACACCATTGATGTTGGTTGGCCTGCCGCTTCTGCAATTTCATATGGTACTACTCTAGGCAGTTTAGCCATTCCTATCGGAGTTGCTTTAAACGTTGTTCTATTGATCTTTGGACTTACAAAAACATTGGATGTCGATTTATGGAACTATTGGCATATTGCTTTTACTGGTTCACTTGTTTTTGCCGCAACAAAGAATTTTGGTTTAGGTCTTGCTACAATGGTTGTTCACGCAATGTGGATCTACTTCTTAGCTGATCTTGCTGCTCCAACTATTCAAAAACATTATGGTCTTGCAGGTATTTCTTTCCCTCAAGGTGCTTCAGCCCCAGGATTTGTTTTAGCTTTACCTATTAACTGGTTACTAGATCGCATTCCTGGTGTTAAAAATATTCACTGGACTCCTGAAACAATTCAAAAAAGACTTGGTATTTTCGGTGATTCAGCAGTTATGGGTCTAATCATTGGTATCGTTATTGGTGCTCTTGCTCAATACAATGTTACAAAGATTCTAAACTTAGGTATGTCAACAGCTGCTGTTTTGATTTTAATGCCTAAGATGGTTGCCCTCTTAATGGAAGGTCTACAACCTATCTCTGAAGCAGCTAACACTTTGGTTCAAAAGAAATTCCCTGGACGCAGTCTTTATATCGGAATGGATTCAGCTTTGGCCGTTGGTCAAGAAGCCGTTCTATCTGCATCCTTAGTACTTGTTCCACTTTCACTATTAATCGCTGTTATCCTACCTGGTAACAGAGTTCTACCTTTCGGTGATTTAGCAACAATTCCATTTATGGTTGCCGTTATGGCTGCTGTCTTTGGTGGTAACGTCTTTAGAATCGTTATCGGTGGTATTATCGATATTGCTATTTCATTGTTAATTGCTTCATGGGCTGCTCCACTACTTACGATCACTGCTAAATCAGCTCACTTTGCAATGAAGGGTGCAACTTCTATCTCAATTCTTTCCGATGGTGGTACTTGGACAACATTAATGATCGTCGGACTTGGCAAATTGATGACTTGGACAGGTATAATAGGTTTAGGTATTGTCGTTCTTGCTCTAATGATCTGGCTCAACAAATTTCATGACAAGAAAGTCGCCGCAGAAAATAATTAAAAAGAAGGTTTAAAATATGGCAAAATCACTTATGGTCGTTTGTGGTACTGGTATCGCTACTTCTACTGTTGCTACAGGTAAAATTAAAAGCTACTTGGAAGAACAAGGATTAAGTTCTGAAGTTCATTTCCTACAATCAAAAATTGCTGACGAAGTTAGTGCTATTGGTAATGATGAATATGATATCGTTGTCTCAACAACAATGGTTCCAAGTTCAATCAAAGACAAAGTTATCAACGGTGTTCCTTTATTAACAGGAATCGGTGCTGACAAGGTTTTTGAAGAAATCAAATCTAAGATTGAAGCTTAATTAATCATAAAATAAAGCATCGAAATCCTATTCAGATTTCGATGCTTTTTATATATTTCCCTTATGTGAAAAACAAATATAATATTAGTGATAAGATATTTTTAAGCAAACTTTAACAATATTTTGTATAATTAAGTTTCGGATGTATATATACAACATGTGACCTTTTTGTGAACTTTTATCAAATGTCTTCATATACATAACAGTGTCTTGTATACTTATTTTGTCAACATAATGGAGGAATGCAAATAATGTTTTGTCCAAATTGTGGCCACAAAGTTGATCCAGATCAAAAATTTTGCGATAACTGTGGTTGGGCCCTAAAAAAGAAAAATACTGAAACAACAGAGACTAAAGACGATGACTCAATTCGTTCTTTGTCTGAAATTGAAAAAGAATTAAATCAAGAAGATCCTTCAACTAAGAAAACCGAAGAGAAACCTGTTTTACAACAAGCTCCTGCTCAACAACGCGAATACAGTAACACTAAATCTGAACCTGAAGTTGAGGCTCACAAACAAGAACCTGCTCACTCAGAACCAGAAATGAAAACTTTTAAACAAGCTGATCGTTCATCCTTCAAAAATACAGGTGCCGAAGAACCTTTGGATGATCGGACACAAGTTTATAACAAGAATGATTTCAATCCTATTTCTCAAAAACCATATAAGGCTAATACCTTTGAAGATCCAATTAAAGAACCATTAAGTGATCCTTTTAAGCCCACTGAAAGTGAATTACGTGCTGCTAGAGCTAAACAAGCAGCTGAACAAGAAGATCCAAACGATGGCTTTATTCACAATATGATCAAGTTCGCTAAGAATAATGCTTTTGTAAGTATCATTGCTGTTATTATCGTAGCAATCTTACTAGTATTCAAACGTAACTACGGATTCATTGCTTTAGCTATTGTCCTTATTGCCTGGTTCCTACTTTCTCAATTACGTCACGGTAACGAGACTGGTGCTAATAAAGCTTTAAAACGTGAAACATCCTTAAAGAAAAAAGATTCTGACGGTTCTGATGATAATTACACTGAGGAACATTATCAAAAGCCTGCTCATAACAAGAGAGATATTGCAGCTGAAAAACTTCATTCTAACAAGAAGACAACCGCCCAAAAAATAATTATTGTTTCTTCAATTATCGGTTTCATCGCTTCAATCGGTGGACCATTCTTAAATGGTGTTTCACTAACAAGTACTATTTCTACGGCTGCTAATTACACAGCTAACATTGGTGCTCAACCAATTTGGATCACTAATGGATTTTCAGCAATTCGTATTATCTGTTTCTTATCACCAATCATTACTCTAATCGCTGCTAACTTCAGAAGACGTGGCACAATTAGATTGGTTAGAATCTTTACAGTCTTACCTACTATCTTATATGCGGCACTTTATGGAGCTCTCTACGCCGGCTTGGTAAATTCAACTGCTATTACTGGACAAGTAGCTGTGACAACTAATGGATCATTTGGTACTAGTTTCTATGTTATTTTAATTACATCAGTTGTTTCTCTATTGATGTCATATTCATTACGTCCAAGAATAAAATAAACCCTTACGGGTTTATTTTTTTATGCCAAACTGTATATCAAATTAATAGAAAATATTTTGTAAAAAGTGAACTATTCCTCCACAATCTTTTTAATATAATTATTTTGAATAGTAAGTATATTGGAGGTGATTTCGTGAAATTTAATAAACATATAAATAAAAGTATAAAAATATTCTTCATTTTTATCATGTCTACTTTTATGATTAGTTTAGCAATTATCACGACGGAACATCTGAGTCAGGCCGAAGAAGAAACAGTCATATCACCTAAATATACTCCCACCAAAGACCCTACTAAATTTATCGGGATTTGGTTAACTAGTGGTTACTCTTTGCAGCCAAAAGAAAACTACTATACTACTGTCAATAATTCAGTGACTATTAAGACTAATACAGGACGCTCTGTTTGGACGTTATTAACCGGAATTTTCGATTCTGCAAGTTATCAATGGTGGGAATCGACCGATGGTAAAACTTGGTCAAAAATAAGTAAATCTAATGGCGGTCAAAGGAAAAATTTGGTAGTTACACCTAAAGAAACTGGTACCACTTGGTACCAATTAGACACACAATACGCCTTTTTTGGTATCAACAAGAAACATCTTTATTCTAAAGTCGGAGCCATTCATGCCCTACCCGAACCAGTCAACGCAACCAAAGTGGACGTCTCTGTTGACGATGATTATCTCTATAATACCAGCGACAATCTTTCCAACACAACTTATGCTCATGCTACACCTACACCTGCTAATTCTACTGGTACAGTTGATTGGTCCGTTGACGATGAGTCCCTGGCTACAGTCGATAGTGAAGGTCTCGTTACGGCTAACAATCAAGACAAAACTGGTACAGTTCATGTTATTGCTACAATGACGAATCCCAATGGAACTAAGATTCAAGGCTCCACTCCTGTTGAAATCGGTGGTGGTCTAGAAGATAAAACTGTTAAATCTGGTGAGACGGCCACTTTTACTTTGAAAGGTAATACCGGTGGCGATGGAGACGACGAAGAAAATAATGGATCTGTAACAATCGATTGGTATCGTTATGATCCAAACACTGGGCAAAGAACCAAAGTTGAGTCTAACGGTGGCACCAGCTATACTACTCCAGATACGACTTATGCTGATAACGATGCTTTCTATCAAGCCATTATAACTTTGAAAGTTAATCTGATTACTAAAACAATTACCACCAATAAAGCTAAACTAACAGTTATCCCCTCTGGCGATCCCGATATTGAAATCACTAACCAACTTACCAATCAGACTTTTACCACTGAGGATAATGACGATCACAATCTTTACGACGTAGTAAATGGTGACAATGTCGTTTACCATGACACCCTCAAAAATAATAGTAATGATAGCTTCTTGAAAAATGGCTTTTATGTTATCCCGATGCACACAGGTACAACAATCAATAGTGTCAAAGTAAATAATCAAGAGCTAGATGACGACAAGTATTCAACCATTCATAATGACGGAGATGATACCGACGATCTTGTAATTGATTTAGACACCTTAAACATGCAAGAAACAGCAACTATTGATGTTGATACAACAGTCAAAAATGCTATTCAAAAAGAATCTCGTTCCTACATTCCTTACGTTTACGGAACCAACAATGATGATAACGTCTATCGTAAAGACGGTGCCGTCGAAACCATCACTTACACTACTAATAGTTTAAATGCCAACATTAAGAATATCGACTTTGGCACTATCAAGGCCTTTAGCAAAGGTACTTTGCAGCATCGTCCTAGTGCAATGAACTCCCCTAACAATGTCATTGATATTAGTGACCAAAGACGTGATAAAGGTGGACTAAAAGTTTTCGTATCGCAAATGAATGAATTTACCGATGACAACTCCGAAGTGTTGCCAGTCAGTTTAAGATATTATGAGAATGGTAATTACATCGAAGTTTTGAATAATAAAGTTCAAATATCACAATCAGACGTTGGTCAAGAGTTATCCTCCATTGGCTGGAGCAAAGATGATGGCCTCTTACTACATGTAAATGATGATCATCTAAAGGCCGGAAAGTACAGCACTACACTAACTTGGTACTTCGAAAACAGTTTGTAAATATTGAATAATAAAAAAGCACGGAATAAATTCCGTGCTTTTTTTATATTAAAATATAAATTTTTTTAATCACTTTTTAGTTCTAAAAACTTGCAAAATTTGCAAAAATGTCTTTATTAAAAATCAAACATTATATACAATGAGTTGTGGTCTAAAAATATTAAGGAGAAAAAGTGTGATACTTTATACGAACTTGAAAATCAAATTATTCATCAGTTTCATTATAATTTTCACAACTGCCTTTTTCCTAATTACAAATGAGCAAACTATAATAGCCGAAACTGAAGAATCGAATCCCCCATATAAATTCAAACCTAGCCCTGACGCTAAAAGATTTTTGGGAATTGGTCCAATCACAACCAGCGGCTACACTGAACAGCCTAAAGAACATTACTATATTATATTGGGTGAGAAACTCCATATAGAAACCAACGTTGAGCGAACTCCTTTGTCTAATTTTCTCTTAGTAGCACGATATCATTGGTGGCAATCAACTGACAGTATTACTTGGAACGAGGTTGACAAAAAATCAAATGGTAATTCCTCACTTGATTTGATTCCCACTACAGTAGGTAAAACATATTATCAGTTAAGCACTTCCTATGTTATTCCTCACGCTTTTATTGGAAGTATTTTTTATTCCAAGGTAGCTACTGTCGATGTCGAACGAGAACCCATATCTGCTAAAAATGTCAAAGTTCATACTAAAGCGGATTACCTCTTTAATATCGATAGTAATATTACTCGTGGCACAACCTTTGCCTATTCAACTTCCAATCCTTTTAATGCTACTGAATCGACAAAATGGTCTGTTGATAAACCAGATTTGGCAACTGTTAATGGTGATGGACACATTTCTGCTAATACAAATGGTAAATCAGGTATCGTTAAAGTAACTGGAACTATTAATAACAAGGATAATACCATCGTTTCCGATTCTAAAGAAATCACTGTTGGAAATGGATTGATAGACCGTACGGCTCATGAGGGTAAGAAAGCTCGTTTCGAAATTCAAGGATTAGACGGTAACGAGCGCGATGATGAATTAGGAGATGTCACTATTAATTGGTATAAGCAAGTTAATTCACAACAAATGGAATTAGTTAAATCAGAAACGAATCCTGCTTCTAATGATATTTTTTATGAAACTCATCGAGTTCATCCTGAAGACAATAACAGTAAATATTATGCTGAAATTGTTGTCAAACAAGCAAAGAGTAATGATAATAGTGTTCTTATCGGACCAGCTACTTTAACCGTCCTGCCACCAAATGATCCTAAAGTTGAGATTTCATCAACTATAACTAACAAAACGCTTAATACTGATTATTCTGGAACTCAATTAAATGAAGTAATTGATGGTGATGAATTAAATTACAATATTGATTTATACAATAATAGTAAAAGAGATATCCACGACGCCTACATCACTCTGCCACTTCACTTATACACTCAAATTGAACATATTAAAGTCGACGATGCCGAAATTGATAATTCTGATTACTTACTGACTACAAACGAAAAGAATCAGATATTGCGAATCAATTTGAATGATTTTATTGCGCACCATGAAAAGAATATTTTCATTGAAATAAAAGTTAAAAATATCCATGAACGTGAATCCTTTGATTCTCAAATTGACTTTCATGGATTAGATCCAGATTCTGATGAATATACTAGTCAGGGCAATAAATTAAATATTAATTACATAAATAATCAATTAACAGCATCTGTCAAAGACCTACATTTTGAACCAATCACTCTTTTTACTCATAATAATCTAAAGTATCGTATCTCCGCTAATAACGATCCAAATGAGGTAATTTCAATAGATGATCAACGTCGTAAAAGACGTCCTTTAAAACTCTTTTTGAAACAAGAAAGTGACTTCGAAAATAAGGATAACAAATCGATTAAATTACCCGCTGATTTACGTTATTACAACGGTGATTCTTTTACATCACTAACTAATAAAACTCTTATTAATGAAACAACATACGGGCAAATATTCAATTCCATCAAGTGGCATAAGAATCAAGGGCCACTTTTACACATAAATAATAGTAACCCTATCCCTGGAGATTATTCTTCAAAACTTACTTGGCAATTCGAAGATAGTATCACTTAGAGGATTATACGAAGGGTATGAAATACATTACTTATCTTGGATTAGTTTACATTCTGTTTATACTTAACAGTAAGAGAAATACAAATGAAGAAGCGGTATTTATATTTCTCGAAGCCTCACAATGTGAGCTTGCACTTACCAAAACATCACCGATTTAAAGACATCGTAGTCAAGGTAAATGTAATCGAATGGGATAGTATCAAAAAAATGGGTTGAAATGGAGATGACACAAAATCAAACATATAGGAGATTTTGTAGTATCAGAAAATGATATTGAATAAACCACGTGTTTTAAGCAAGTTCTTTACCCTTCTAAGAACTGCAGAATTGTCATTTATCATGATGAATCCTCCAAAACAAAAATTTAGCCTAGACAAAAAGGTCTCGTAGAAGTTAAAAGCACTAACTTCTACGAGACTATTTTTGTTTTATTCTTCTAAAAAGCTCATTCTATCTGCAATATTAGTAATTATTCCATCAACACCCCACTTGAGTAGTGTTTGCGCACGATTAATATCGTCGATTGTCCAAGCGTTAATCTCATAACCATAATCCTTCATTTGTTTAACTTTAGCTTCAGTTAATGAAGAACCATCTGGATGAACAATTTTAGCATGGCAAGCTTGCATAACTAAATTCCAATCATCCCCAAGTGTTGCTCGGCTGAATAGAACAGCATATTTTAAGTCCGGTCTTAACTTATACATTTTTTCCAACATAATTGGATTAAAACTAGAAATAATTAATTCAACATGTTCATCTAATCGGTCTAATGATTCAACAAATTTTTCAACTAACTTATCAGCTAAATAATTAGCGTTGTCCCCTACAACACCTTTTAATTCAATATTGGCGTTAATCTTGTGAATATTAAGAAAATCAATCAGTTGGTCCAAAGTTGGTATCTTTTCACCGCGAAATTTCTCAGCAAACCAATATCCGGCATCGGCATTAGCTACTGTTTCACTATCAATAGTTTCAATTGAACCAGATTGATTTGTCGTTCTGTTCAATTTGTCATCATGAATGACAAAGATTTTTTCATCTTTAGTGATACTTAAATCAGTCTCGATCCATTTAACATCATGATTTACTACCTCATTGAATGAGGCCATAGTATTTTCAGGTGCTAATGTTGGTATTCCTCTATGAGCAACAATTTTTTTATTCATAGTAATCCTCCCGATATGTAGAGTATACAACAGCCATGCAAGGGACTAAAAAACCGAGGTATCTTATTGGTTTGCCTCGGTTTTTTGTTGTGGTTCTATTATCTGGTTTTTCCTGTTTGGAATAACCAATGTTTTAATCTTTATAGTGAAAACGAGCTACACAGGCCAATTTCTTCCAGTTTGCTACAGCACTGAAATTGCCCGCCAAGTACGCGTGCGATTCCAGTACTTACGCAAATCCTCGGGAGCTGACCGTCCTTGTTTCGCTCTCTATTTTTAGGCCTTATATCTTGATACACCATCAAGATATGTTTCTGATAATGTCATATCATCATCAAGCACGATGAAATCAGCATCTCTACCATCAGCGATAATACCACACTTGTCAGCAACTTTTGAACTCTTAGCAGCTGTGTAACTTGCCATTTCTACAGCTTCTTCATCTGTAGCAATGTTCCAGTCAACAACGTTCTTGATAGCTTCATTCAACATCAAAATTGAACCAGCTAAGTTATGTGTTTCATCTTTTAATCTGGCTGTTCCGTTAGCAACAACAACTGGTAGTTCACCAAGTACGTAGTCACCATCTGGCATTAAACCAGCACGCATACAATCAGTAATTAGGGCAACGTGTTCTGCACCTTTCTTTTCGATAACGATTCTTGCTGCAAATGGGTTAACGTGGTGTCCATCACAAATCAATTCATCATCAACTAAGTGCATTGAAAGTGCTGCACCAACCATACCTGGTAATCTGTGGTTCAATCCACTCATACCATTATATGTATGTGTGAATCCTGTAGCACCTGCTTCAACACAAGCCTTAGCTTGTTCAAATGTAGCATCACTGTGTCCAAGGTATACGGCAACGTTATCTGAAGCAACAGCTTTAGTAAATTCAACCGAACCTTTTCTTTCAGGAGCAATAGAAATCTTCTTGATCATGCCGTGAGCAGCTTCTTGCCAGTCTTCAAATTCTTCGGCATCTGGATCTCTGAAGTACTTAGGATTTTGTGCACCCTTGTGTTTTTCTGTGTAGAAAGGTCCTTCAAAGTGAATACCTTGAATCTTAGCACCAGTAGCCTTCTTGTAGTTATCACCAATTGTTTGGCAAATGTGTTTTAGTTGGTCATGTGATGCTGTCAAAGTTGTTGGCAACCATGATGTAACACCGGCCTTCAATAGACCTTCTGACATTTCATTTAATTTTTCAAAATCGTCATCCATAACATCATGACCTACAAGACCATGAATATGTGTATCAACTAGACCTGGGGCAATAAATTTGTCTGAGTAATCAACAACTTTACCTTCAGGTTTTTCTTCGTCAGCATGATAGAATTTACCAAACTTACCATCGTCAGTAACTTCTAGGTAGCCGCCATTTTCAGTAGTGTTTTTTAAAAAGAACTTCTTAGCATGAATATAATATGACATTATCGAGTCTCCTTACTAATTTTAACGTTTTCATTATACCATTATTTACTGGTCTATACCACAAGAGAAAAGTAAATAAATCTCCCATTCGTCTAGTGATAATAGTGGCGATACTTCTTATAATGTCTGTAATTTTTGTGCCTATTATTATAATGCTTATTTTGATAATTATTAGCAACTCCGGGTACTGTGAAAGTTGTATCCACGGTTGACCGTCCTGTCGCATAATCAAAGACAATATTATTTTGAACATTCCACAAATATCGGTTAAATTTGAAACTTCCATCAGTTGATAACGCCTGTACCCAAACGCCTCGAGCCATTAATTCATTACCTCGAAAAATTGGTGTTACTTGATAAATAACTTTTTTATTTTGCGCCAACTCATTACGAACCATTTGCTCTGTTTCAGTCATTGTTTTTTGATTTGAAAACTCTGTTTGTGTAAAAAGGTTATACGGATTATCAATACTACCCAACTGGCCTTGTTGTGTTTGACCAGACTTATTCAAATTGAAAGTCATTGTATAAGCAATCAAATGTCCTCTATTTTGTGGAATAACACGTGTCCCATTGACGATTTTAGGCTCGTTATGCCAACCAGTCGGACGCCACGTCTGTTCAGTTCTCGTATTAGATTTACCCAAATTATTACGAGTTAAGTATGCTGTCGCCGTTTTAGTTCGATTTAGATTGTCCAACCCACCATAATCAATATGAGCCTGAGCAAAATCATTAGCTTGAATAGTCGTTGGTTGATCATTATTCAATACTTTAACTGCTTTATCACCAGATTTGTAAGTCCAATTACTCATTTCCTCTGCTGTAACATTTTCAGTGGAATCGGATTTGGATTTATCTATATTGGAATTCTTGTTAGTCGTTGTTTCTTGATTATCAGCTTGTTTAGAACCAGTATCCGCATTCGTCGAACAGCCAGTCAAAAGTAGTGGTAGAAGTAACAGCAATAAGGCCTTTTTCATAATTTGTCCCCTTAATAATTTTTAGCAAGTTCCATTATATCAATATATGTGAATTATCCTGCCAAAACAAAAAGAGTGCGACATTTTGTCTACACTCTTCATACATAATTTATTTTAAATTTTTCTTGATATAGTCGGCAGAATATTGAAGTTTATCTAACTCATCTTGTGGCAAGTCCAATTGCAATTGCTTTTCAATTCCGTCACGTCCAACAATAGCTGGATATGATAGGTAAACACCATATTCTTCACGATAATTTGATACTGGCAATTCAATATTAGCATCATTTAGAATAGCTAACGAAAGTCTAACTGCTGCAGTCGATACACCATAGTTGGTATATCCTTTGCCATCAAAAACTGTGAAACCACCCATTCTTACATCTTCATTAATTTGATCCAGATCAAGTCCATTTTTCTCAGCTAATTCTTTAACTGGTTGATCCATGACTTTTACTGTTGACCAAGCCGTAAATTGAGAGTTACCGTGTTCTCCTAAGTTATATCCCGATACAGATCTAGGATCAACATCAAAGGCTTTACCAACAGCACGTTTCATTCTAGCTGAATCAAGTAATGTACCAGTACCAATTACACGCTCTTTAGGAAAATCAAGAATTTGTTGATACATTGATGTCATAACATCATTAGGATTACTAATTACGACCATGATGCCATGGAATTTAGTTTGTTTAATCTTATTGGCTACATCTGTTACAGAATCACCAGTTGGCTTTAATTCTCCAAATCGATTTGGATGTTCTCCACCGATTAATTTGATGTGTCCAACAGCTGAAATAATAATATCGGCATCATCCAATTGAGAATAATCATTTACATAAATATTAGTATGCGCTGGCAAATTGGCCATGGCATCTTCAAAGTCTAAAGCATCGGCCTTAACCTTTTTCTCATTCTTATCGATCAATACCAAGTCATCGACAAATCCACCGGCTACAATATAATGTGCACATGCGGCACCAACATTTCCCATTCCAATAATTCCAATTTTTCTTGTCATGAAACATACCTCGCAATCAAATTTTTAAAGAATAGTTCACACGACAATTATACCTTAATATTAGTAACCGCTTTAACAAGTCTACAAATCTATTTAACAACAGAAAAAGACTACCTCCAAATTCAGGAGATAGTCTTTAGTTTAAAATTCGTTATTATTTTCTTTCTTCGTAGTACTTAACTTTACTCTTAATGATTCTCTCACAAAGATCAGCATATGAAATACCGGCAGCTTCAGCTTCTCTTGGCATTAATGACAATGGTGTCATACCTGGCAAAGTATTAGCTTCCATGACATATAATTGACCGTCACGTAATAAGAAGTCAACACGACCGTAGTTACTCATACCTAGAGCTTCAAAAGTCTTCTTAGTTAATGCTTGCATCTTTTCGTGAATCTTATCATCCAAATTGTCTGGAGGAGTAATAAAGTGAGTTACATTGTTAGCTTGGAATTTATGTTGGAAATCATACCAACCTGTATCAACAGTAACTTCGACAGCTGGAAGAACCAAACCATCAACGATAGCAACTGAGAATTCACGTCCCTTGATATACTCTTCAATTAAAACTTCATCATCAAATCTCAAAGCATCAGCAACTGATTCTCTTAATTCAGTAGCGTTATTTACAATATGTGTACCAACACTTGAACCACCATTAGAAGGTTTTACTACCATTGGATAGTTGAAAGGAATATCCTCTGATAAAATCTTAGCAGTCTTAGTTGTTGTATATTGAGCAGTTGGAATACCATCTTGTACAAAAATTTCTTTAGAATATTTCTTATCCATAGCAAGTCCAGAAGCTAATGAACCACTACCTGTATACTTGATATCAAAGACATCAAAGACAGCTTGCATCTTACCATTTTCGCCATCTTCACCGTGAAGTCCCATGTAGACAATATCGGCATGACGACAAATGTTAAGAACATTTCTACCTAATAGACCTTTAGTTCCATCGGTTCTCAAAGCATTGATCTTTTCATCCGTAAGAACTTCATCATCAATAACTAATTTACTTTCATTTTCAGGTTCTGTTGTGAAGAGATCATCAATTTTATCTTCTTCGATATCCTTACCTAAAAATGAATCAACGTAAGCTACTTCATAACCTTTACTACGTAGTGCGTTGGTGATTTTAATTCCGGAAGATAAAGAAACATTTCTTTCTGTACTTCTTCCACCTGAAAGAACGACAATTTTCATTGTGTTTCACCTAATCCTTTTTATTTAATTATACTTACTTAAGCGTAATCCTAGAACCTACAGAATAGCATAAACCAGCGGTAAAAGCCATTTTAATTATCAAATAAATAGGAAAAAAATTCATCGGTTTGTGAAAGCTTTTTTCTTTAACGAATGCACTTTTTCAGTAACTATTATAAATATGATAATACTAGTTGACATGTTATTACTTTATAGTTGTTTTAGACGTCTTATCTTGTTAATATATTAGTGAAACAAGGCAAAAAAAAGACCACTTAAAAAGTGGCCTTAATCAGTGTCCTTGTCTAATAACAATATTACATATTATTTAGAGTCGGACACGGCAATGTCCGACTTTTTTGTTTGAATTATTTCTTCAATTCTTTGATAATTTCTAGTAAAACTACTAGAATCAAAAAAATGGAAATTAATTCCAACGCCAAAGCCTCCCGTCATGATAGGAAGACTGAGAATATGATTTTTAACCATAAGCACCAGCTCCTTTCAATATAAGGCAAGGACACTACAGTAAGTATAGCAAAAGATAATTCTTATCAGTTAGCATTTACATGCAAAAGTGCAAAGCCCTATTAAAAATAATAAATAGACTATAAAATTACTAATCAATTAAAAAAATCTATTAATGATAGACATGTCCTTAGCTCAGAAGCGTTAAAAAAGCGTGCGAAAAAACAAGCAATTCTCACGCTTTTTAAAAATAAGAATTAAATAGCAGAAAAGAACGATAATCAGTCAGAAGAGGCTGATTATCGTTCTTTTTAATTTGATGACATATACAAATTATTTTTCAACAACCCTTTAGTCTGTGGAAGTCTTTTCTTTAGCAAGCATACCCTTTTCAGCAACTTTGAAGAATGGGTAATACATTGCTCCAGCTAAAACTAACGGCTCTTTGTCAAATCGTATTGATGAATAGTTTTTGTATAGAAGGCAACCTCATGTAGGTTGTCTTTTTTTATGCGCAAATGAGTCTTATTCTCTTAAGAAAATGGTCAAGATTTCTGAAGCCATAA